>DASUNQ010000372.1:0-5814 GCA_036277075.1 Thermoanaerobaculia bacterium | reverse complement strand
ATCCGAGCCCCTTCACGGCCCCCGCCGCCATCACGTTGACCGCGCCGGGGGAGCGCGGCTGCTCGGCGTCCTCCTCTTCGACCCCGGCCTCGGCGACGGCGCTGAGGTAGGCGACGAAGCCGCGGGTGGAGCCGTGCGGCTCGCGGCGCGCCCAGGCGGTCGCCAGCTCGGCCAGGCGTGAGAGGCCGAGCAGGCGCTCGGCCACCTCCGGCTGGGCGGCGAAGAGGCGCTGGCGGCGCAGGCCGACCCGCTCGATCAGGCGGCGCACGAAGACGTCGGCGCGGCGCTCCTCCATCGCCGTCGACGCCGCCCCGTAGAGCTTGAGGAAGGCCTGGATCCGCTCCCGCGCCTCGGGCTGGAACTGGGGGCTGTCGAGGGCGGCGTCGCAGGCGGCGACCATGTCGAGCTTGCGCCGCCGGGCGATCGTGGTCAGCCGGGCGAGGTCGCCGGAGCGAAGCTCGACCGGCGGCCGGGTCAGCGCCCGCGCCGCCGCCGCCGAGTCGTCGGGATCGGCGAGCACGCGCAGCCAGGCGACCGCGTCGCGGACCTCGGGCCGCTGGAACAGCGCCGCCGGGCCGGAGAGGTGGAAGGGGATGCCGCGCTCCTCCATCGCCGCGGCCACCGCGCCGCCCTGGCGGGTGGGGTCGGCGAGGGCGACGCAGATCTCTTCCGGCGCCGTCCCCGCCGCGACCAGGTGCTCCGCCGCCCGGGCCACGGCCTGCGCCTGCGCCCGCTCGTTCCGGCAGCTCCAGAAGCTCAGCAGGGGCTCCCGGAATCGCTGCTCCAGCACCACCGCGTCGCCTTCGGGATGGAGGTCCCTGAACCAGGCGGCCTGCCGGCTCTCGTCCTCCAGGGCGAAGAGCTGATTCGGGTTGTCCTTCGCCAGCGCCTCGAGGATCGCCCGCTGCGCCGCGGTGGTCTCCTCCAGCTCGTCGACCATCACCTGCTCGAACCGGGTCGCGAGGCCCTGTCGGACGTCGGGACGCTCGACCAGCAGGCAGTCGAGGGCGAGGAAGACGTCGCCGCGGTCGAGGCTGCCGCCCTCGGCCAGGATCCGGTCGTGGGCCGAGTAGAGCTCAGCGAACTCGACCTCGCGGCGAGCCGCCTCGCGGTCAGCCTCCTCCTCGGCTTCGGCCTCCGCGGCGCGGGCGCCTTCGGCGAGGCTGGTCGGCCCCACCCGGTCCGCCTTGAAGGCGTCGATCCGGGCCAGCAGCCGCGCCAGCAGCCCGGCCGGGTTGCCGCGGATCTCGTGACGGCGCAGGGGCAGCTCGTCGAGGCGTTCGAGCAGCATCGCCAGCCGCTCGGCAGGGCCGAGGACGTCGAAGAAGGGATCGAGGCCGGCGGCCGCGGAGTGCTCGCGCAGGAGCCGCTCGGCGAGGGTCTCCCAGCTGCCGATCCAGAGCTCCTCGAACGGCCCCTCGAGCAGCGCCTCGGAGCGTTCGCGCAGGCGCCGCGCCGTCGGCCGGGTCGAGGCCAGGACGAGGACGCGCTCGGGGCGCGTCCCGGCCGCGGCGAGGTGGGCGAGGCGCCGCGCCACCAGCTCGGTCTTGCCGGTTCCGGCCGCGCCGAGCACGAGCAGCGGGCCCTCCCGGTGGGCGACGGCGCGCTCGCGCACGCCGCTCTCCGTCACGGTCGCCGGTCGATCCTGGGGCACCGTCTTAAGCTAGCGCGAGCGGGGGTTCGAGCGGGTGACGTTGCCGCCCACCAATAGCATCCGGCGATGGACATCTTCTCCGCCGACTGGCTGGGGATCTGCCGCCGGATCGTCGCCGCCCAGCGACGCATCTTCGCCGCCAACGCGACCAGCGAGGGCCGCACGGTGTACGAGGGGGTCGGCGAGGGCGGCGACCAGGCGCTGGCGATCGACCGCCGCTGCGAGGACGCGGTCTTCGCCGAGCTGGAGGCGCTGGCAGCGCAGGGGGCCTCGTTCGTCGCGGTCTCCGAGGAGCGGGGCGAGGTCGCCTTCGGCTCCGGTGGGGAGGCCCGGGTCGTGATCGACCCGATCGACGGCTCGCTCAACGCTCGCCGCACGATCCCCTCCCACAGCCTCTCGATCGCGCTCGCCTCGGGGCCGACGATGGCCGACGTCGAGCTCGGCTTCGTCCACGACTTCGGCGCCGAGGAGGAGTTCAGCGCCCGCCGCGGAGGCGGAGCCTTTGCCGGCGAGGGCCCGATCCGGGTCGCCCCGAGCGGTGAGCGGCTCGAGGTCGTAGGGCTGGAGTCGGCGGAGCCCGAGTGGGCGCGGCCGGCGCTCGACCTCCTCGCGGGCAAGGTCTACCGGCTGCGCGTCGTCGGCTCGATCGCGATCACCGCCGCCTACGTCGCCGCCGGCCGCTTCGACGCGATGCTCAGCCTGCGGCCCTGCCGCTCGGTCGACGCCGCGGCCGCGCAGCTGATCGTGAGGGAGGCCGGTGGGGCGGTCGCCTTCGGCGACCTCGACCTCTCCGAGGCGGGCCTCGACCTCGGCGCTCGCTACCCGATCGCCGCGGCGAGCGACGAGGGGGCGCTGGCGACGGTCCGCGCCGCGCAGCTGGCGAAGACGCAGTAACCATCTCCCCGGAGGGGTTTAAGAACGTGTGTTCGGAAAGAACGTATGTTCGCTAGACTCGGCGACCGCCCGAGCCAGCCAACCGAAAACCGAAGGGGATTCGACTTAATGGCAACTCAGAGTAAGAACAACAGCAACAAGGCGCAGGCAAAGCGCGCCACCACCGAAACGAAGAAATCCGCGAGCGCCGCCGCCAGCGCCGGCAAGCGCGCGGCCACCAAGACTGCTGCCGCGGAGAAGAACCAGATCCAGGCCGTCGCCGAGACCGCCGTCGACCTCCCGGTCGGCGCCGTGCTCTCGGTCTCCGACCGGCTCTCGGACCTGGTCGAGCCCTGGACCGGACGCGACAGCGCCGAGAAGGAGCTGAAGACCTACCGCTCGCAGCTGCGCAAAACGCTGAAGCGCACCGAGCGCCGCGGCCATAGCGCCCGCCGCCGCGCCACTACCGAGGCTCGCAAGACCCGCAACCGGGTCGAGCGCGAGGCCCGCAAGCACCAGCGCTCCGTCGAGGGGACGCTGAAGCGCAACCGCACCGAGGTCGAGCGGCGCGTCCGCCGCACGATCGACGAGCAGACCTCCCGTGCCCAGAACCTGGTCGAGCAGGTCACCGACCAGCTCGCCGCACTGAGGTAGGCCTCTTACCAGCCGCTGCTCGAGACCGCCCCGGTTCTCCGGGGCGGTCTTTTTTTGGGCTCACCGGCCGGTGACCAGCACCGGCCGGGACGCGGCCGGCTCGTAGGGCCAGTCCGGATGGCCGGGGAGGTGGGCGCGGAACTGGAAGCGGACGCCGCGGCTGTCGTCGTCGGCGAAGGCGTAGGAGTAGCGGAAGCGGCCGGCGGCATCGGTCTGCACGGTGCGGAACTCCCGCCAGGCTGATCCGCGCAGCCGGAACTGCAGCTCCACCGCCAGCCCGCCGCGAGGCAACGGGGCGCCGAGCCCGTGGACCTGCCCGGTGAACGCGACCGGGGCCCCGCCGACCCGCGCCGTCGCGGCGGAGGCGCGGAGGCGGACCGAGGAGCGGACTCCCAGCCGTACGGGAGCGTCGGCCGAGCGGGAGAGGAGGGGGTTGCCGGCGAACGAGGCCTGCACCCGGCGGCTCGGGCCGGGTGCGAGGCGGACCAGGAAGGTGCCGTCGCGCCGGGTCCGGGCGACGGTCTCGCGCCGAGCCGGGTCGGCGCCGGCAGCGAAGGTCTCGGTCACCAGGACCGGGAGGCCGCCGAGCGGCGGGCCAGAGCGAAGGGCGAGCCGGCCGCTGAAGCCGGTCCCGCGACCGTAGGGAGCCGTTCGGGAGACAAGCCGCCGGCCGCCGAAGCCGGACACCAGCTCGGTCGACCCCTTGACCGGGTTCGAGAGGACCATCCGAGCGCCGCCGAGGCGATGGTCGCCGACGGCTGCGTTGCCGGCCGCGTCGAGCCCGGTCGCCCTGAACTCGTAGCGGCCGTGTGGGAAGTCGTCGGAGCTCCAGTGGGCGATCAGCCTGCCCGCGGAGACGGCGGTGGGGAGCGGGGTGAACCGCTGGCCGGACCCCGCCGGCCGCACCGAGATCGTCCCGCGGTCGGGGTCGGGACCGGAGAGTGCGTCGGAGACCGTCGCCTCGATCCGCTCCGGTTCGGAGGGGCGCTCGGCAGGGGAGAACGTCACCCGCGGCGGCGTTTCGTCGACACGGACGACCGCGGTGGCGGGCGCCGGCGCGCCTGCCTCTCCGTCGGCGACGTTGCCGGCCGCGTCGCGGGCATAAACGGCGATCCGGTGGACGCCCTCTCCCCTGACCGTGGTCGAGACGGTCCCGCCGGGCGCGGTGGCGGGGGCTTGGCTGTCGACCGCGATCGCGGTGTAGGGGCCGCCCCGGCCAGCGGCGCTGACACCGGAGAGGGCATCCCAAGCCGTCGCGGTGAGCCGGACGGGGTGAGGCGACCAGTCCTCGGGCACGCCCCGCAGCTCCAGCTCGGGATAGCTCGAGTCGACCCGCAGCGAGCTGCTCCCGACCGTCGCCGAGCGCAGGCCGGAGCCGGAGACGGCGAGGGTCCGGACGAAGCTCAGACCCTCGGGCAGCAGGCCGAGGGAGATCGCGTCGTCGTGGATCCCTCTGCTGAGGTCGGTCTCGGCCGGCGTGCACCGGGTCGTGCTCGCACAGGGCGGGCGTTCGGTCCCCCGGTCGACGGAGACCGCGTAGCCGCGGATGCCCGAGACCGGCAGCGGCTCGGAGGGGTGCGCGATCCGGATCACCACCGGAGAGAGTCCCGAGACCCAGCCGCCCGGGGTGAGTGGGGACGCCGGGCCGGGCACGAGGTCGTCGAACCGCAGCTCGGCCGTGGCGATCGGCCCCATCTCGCCATCCTTGCCCTCGAGCCACACCTCCGCCCGGTAAAGGTCCGGTGCGGAGGGGACCTGGATGCGCCGGATGACCCCGAACTCGTCGGGGCTCTGGGTCGCCGGAACGACGATTCTGCCGCTGCTGTCCCGAACCCGGTGGTGGACCGCCGAGACGGGCGGCTGGCCGGGTGGGTGTTGCCAGCTGAGCTGGAAGTCGTTGACCGGGCGCCAGTTCTCCTCGCCGCCGGCGACCGATAGGTCCGTGATGATCGGCGGCGCGGCCGCGCTCGCGCGGTCCGTCGCCGGTGCGGCAAAGATCGCCGCGGCGAACGCGATCAGGAGCCAGGCCCGGCGCGGCCTCACGGTCCGAACTCCCCGGCCGGATCGCCGCCCGTTTCGGCGCCTGCCGGGGGCGGTGCAGGGGAAGCCGGCGGTGGCGCGTATTCGACCGCCCCGCTAGACGTCGCAGGCGGGCCGGGCGGCGCCGGTTCGGGGGCCGGGGTGGAGCCCCGGTCGGCGCTTTCGGGCGGTGGGCTCGGCGGAGCCGGGTCTTCCGGCTCGTAGGCGACCGGCGCTTCCGCGTCTGCTCCGGCCGTTGGGGCGATCTCCCGCGAGAGCTTCGGCGCCGGGGCGCGCTCGGCCGCGAACGGGATCGGGACCATGCCGCTCGCCGCGCAGGCGGCCGCGCCCCCGGCGGTGCCGACGCAGAGACCGATCGTCTTTGCGAGCGCCAGGGTGCCGGCTCCGCGGGAGCCGCCGGCGACGGCGATCTGGGTGACGGCGGAATCGGCTCCGGCGCCACCGCCGCCGAAGCGACCGGCGAGATCGGCGAGGGCGTCGTGGAGGCGGCCGAGGAAGGAGCGCCCGACCGGCAGCGTCGGCACCAGGGCGGCCGCGGCGGCGGGGGCGGCGCGGTAGGCCCGCACGGTCGCCCGGCAGGCCGAGCAGGCGCG
>DASUNQ010000371.1:0-23903 GCA_036277075.1 Thermoanaerobaculia bacterium | reverse complement strand
CCCCGGCCCGCGCGGCGGCCGGCGGGGTCCGGCTCCCCGGCCGCGCGGCGGCTGGCGCGGCCCCTGGCCCCTCACGCCCCCTCCACGAGCAGGTGCACCCGCTCCGCCAGGCCGGGCAGGTGGCGCGCCACCGCGGCGCGCAGCTCGGCCACGCTGTGCCGACGCGACAGGTGGTGGAGGACGATCGCCCGGTTCTCGAAGCGCCCGGCGCGCTCCGCCAGGTCCTCGATGTGCAGGTGCTTGTAGCGCCCGCCGCGATCGCGGTGCCCCTCGCCCAGGAAGGTGCACTCGAGCATCAGGACGGCGGTGGTGAAGAGGCGCGGCTCGCTCTCGAAGATCGCGGGCCCGGTGTCGCCGCAGTAGGAGAAGGCGAGCTCCTCGACGAGCGCCGTCGTCTCCTCACCGCGCTCGCGGAGCGCCGCCAGCTCCGCCCCCGCCAGGCCGGCGAAGCGCGGGTCGAGGCGGCGCTTGCGGCGCACCAGGTGGAGCCCCAGCGTCGGCACCACGTGGTCGGCGGCGAAGGCCTCGAGCAGGAGGTCGCGCGAGAGCTCGGCGCGGTCGCCCGGGGCGAGCGGCACCAGCTCCCAGCGGTAGCTCGCGCGCTCCAGCCGCTCGGCCGCCGCCACCAGCGCCGCCAGCGGCTCGGCGACCTCGCGCGGGCAGAAGACGCGGGTCGCGAGGCCGCGGTGGAGCGAGCGCTGCGAGAGGACGAAGGGCAGCCCCAGGGCGTGGTCGAGGTGGCCGTGGCTGATGAAGACGTCGGCGGCGCCGGCGAGCTGGAGCGCGCCCCGCCCGACGTCGATCGCCATTCCCGGCGGGTGGACGCGGAACCAGGTCTCGTCGCCGGCCCGCGACCACCCCTCGACGCGCAGCCCCGGGAGCTGGAGCTCGACCGGCCGCATGCCGAGGCTGCTAGATCTCTCGATACAGCCAGCGGCGCAGCGGCGCCAGCCGCCGCGCGACGCTGTCCCAGTCCGGGTCGATCAGCCAGAGGGCGGCGGCGATCGAGGAGAGCAGCGAGTTGCCGTCCTGCGGCGTGAAGCAGAAGCCGTAGACCTCGCTGCCGTTGCGCACCATCAGGGTCGGCATCACCACCACCGTCTGCGACAGGATCCGCCCGTAGTAGCCGTGGTCGCGGCCGAAGCTGAAGATCAGGTTGGCGTAGCGCTTGTCGGTGACCGCCACCCGCGGGTTGTCGAGCAGCCGCCGCTTGACCTCCTCGAGCGTGGTGTCCCGCTCGAGGTCGAGGTTGAACCAGATCGAGTGCATGTACTGCGTGTTGAGCTTGGCCGCGCTCGAGAAGAGGTTCAGGTCCTTGCCCATCGTCTCGAAGAGGTGGTGGGCGTCGTGGGCGTGGTGGGTGCCGAAGACCGGGTCGTCGTGCTTGCCGACGTTGGGGGCCGGCACGTAGCTCTCGGACTGGCTGATGTCGTTCGCCCGCCGCATGCAGACGAAGATCCCCTTGCGCAGGTTGAACTCGCTGCCGTCGGCGTCGTCGCAGACCGTCTTGATGAGCGTCGTGATGTTGTGCGTGTTGCAGGAGACGATCTGGACGTAGCGGTCGTCCTCCGGCACCAGCACCTCGTCGTTGACGCCGCGGGCGTACGGCTTGCCGAACCCGAACTCGCTGCCCTGGGCGAGGAACCCCTTGGGGCCGGAGAGGTGCCGGTACCACTTCTGCTTGTTCTCGTTGCCGGCCGGAGTGCAGTCGATGACCACGGTGGCGCGCTCGAGCGCCTCCTGCGACTCGTAGCTCACCTCGTGCCCGAGCTTCTCGAAGTCCCCCTTGACCGCGTCGTCGACGGCGAGCTTGGCGCCGCGGCTCATCAGATGGGCGAGCTTGGCGCGGTCGGAGGAGAGCGGGGTCCGCTTGTGGAAGGTGACCTCTTCGATGCCCATCTTGTCGCGGAAGTCGGTGAAGAGCCCGATCAGCGGCTCGCCGATCGTGCCCGTGCCCACGATGTGGACGATGTTCGCCATGCCAGCCTCGCTCGAGCGGACGGTTGGGTTCTGGTTGGGGTGGGGCCGGCGGCTTCCCGGAGGCCGGCCCGGCCGCAGCGTAGCACAGGGCCGCGCCGGCGATGCCGGAACGGCGGGCCCCCGCTCAGCCCTCCGGCTCCGCGCCCGCATGCCGGCGGCCGCCGCGCCAACCCGGGTCGCGCCGCGCGAAGGTGTCGAGCTCGCGCGGCACCTCGAGGTACGTGCGCGTCGTCGCCGGGTCGCAGACCTGGTTCTCGCACTCGTAGGTGTAGACGTTCCACTCGTCCCGCCGGGCGAAGCCGGAGAGGGTCTGATAGGTGTTGCAGTTGCCGCACTTGACCGAGATGCTGCGGATGTCGATCGCGTCGTCCATCGGGCGTTCGCCCTCCTTCGCCGCGGAGCTTAGCGCTGCGGACAATGCTGAGCTGGTGGTCGAAGAGTGGCGTGTCGTTTGCAGCCGTGGGGGGCCGCCATGACGCGCTGCGCGTGCAGCCGCGGAGCCCGCGCGCTCCTCCTCGCGGCCCCCCTCCTGGCGGCCCTTCCGGCGCCGTACGCGCCGATCGCTGGACAGGGGACCCCCGAGGAGGCGCTGCCGAGCTTCGGCGAGACCTTCTCGGTGGGGTACGTCCTCGTGCCGGTCATCGTCCGCGCCGGCAGCGGCTACGCCCGCGGCCTCGACCGCGGGGACTTCCGGCTCGAGGTGGACGGGCGGCGGGTGGCGATCGAGAGCTTCGAGCCGCGCGCCGAGGCGCCGGCCTCGCTGGTGTTCCTGCAGGACCTTTCCGGTAGCATGGAGAACGCGGGCAAGCTCGAGGCCAGCCGCGAGGCGGTCCGCTACTTCCTCGAGCGCGCCAAACCGGGAGACGAGTTCGCCGTCGCCAGCTTCGCGGGCGGCGAGGAGCGGATCGAGGTGCCGTTCACCGGCGACGTCGCGACGGTGCGCCAGGCCGTGGACGCCTGGGAGGCCTACGGCACGACGGCGCTGCACGATGCCGTCGCCAAAGTGCCGGAGATCTCGGCCGCCGGCAACAATGCCAAGCGCTTCATCCTGCTCGTCACCGACGGCCTCGACAACGCCAGCCGCATCCCGCCCGCCGAGGCGCGGCGGCTGGTGCGCAAGGCGCAGCTCCCGGTCTACGTGCTCGGGCTGCGCACCGGCAATCCGTACGAGGTGAGCCCGGAGGGCAAGAAGGTCTACCGCTACGCCGACGTGCTGAACCTGCTGGCGCACATGACCGGCGGTCGCTACCTGCCGATCGACGGCCTCGACGACCTCAAGGACGCGGTGGCCGCGATCGAGGACGACCTGCGCCATCAATACGTCCTCGGGTTTTCCACCGGGGACGGGCGCTCCCGCTTCCGCGACCTCAAGGTGGCGGTCGCGGGGGACGGCCGCCGCGCCGTGGCGTTCCGCCGCGGCTACACCGGGCCGCCGCCGTCGCGGCCGCCGGGAAACACCTCATCAGGAGGTTAGGGCAACCAAGGGGAGACAGAGCCATGAAAGCAAACGCACTACTCAGTCTCACGCTCGGTCTGGCGCTTCTCGGGGGCGCCGGCTGCGCGACGAAGAAGTTCGTGCGCACGGAGACGGGGGCCGTCGGCACCCGCGTCGACCAGGTGGAGGGGCAGGTCGAGGAGGCGCAGACCCGCATCGGCCGCAACGAGCAGCAGATCGGCGAGGCCTCGCGCACCGCCCAGGAGGCGCTGCAGCGGGCCACCGAGGCCGGCAAGCTGGCCGAGGGCAAGCTCCTCTACGAGACCGTGCTGACCGACGAGAAGGTGAAGTTCGGCTTCGCCGTTGCGGAGCTCTCGGACGAGGCCAAGGCGGCGCTCGACACCTTCGCCAACCAGCTCGTGCAGGAGGGGCGGGGGGTCTACATCGAGGTCCAGGGCCACACCGACGCGGTTGGCTCGGAGACCTACAACGAGCACCTCGGCATGGAGCGCGCCGAGGCCGTGCGCCGCTACCTGTCGCAGCAGCACAAGTTCCCGCTCCACCGCATGAACGTCATCTCCTACGGCGAGACCGCCGCGGTGGCGGACAACGGCAGCCGCGAGGGGCGGGCGCAGAACCGGCGGGTGGCGCTGGTCGTCCTGCGGTAGGGACGTCGCATCTAGAGCATCGCGGCCCGAAGGCCGCCCGGCGAATCCGGGCGGCCCTGTCCCTTCTTCGTGCTAAGGAGAATGTTTGCACTAACGAAGTAACGGTCTGGAGCGCCAATAGAGCCGAGAGAGAGATCCCTCTCGCTCAACAAAAGGAGGTTTGGCGATGCCCAGACAGACCACTTTTCCAAGACCGGGCCGGTTCGAGATCCGTTCATTCCCGATGTTCCAGCTGAGCAACGGGAAACAGGCCGAGATTCTCGTCTGCGAAGCCAACATGGTCCTCCGGACCGGTGCATCCTACGGAACCGGCGCAGGGCGGCAGATCGACGTGGAGGTGCTGGAGTGGGTCGCCACCGGGAATTCGAGGCTGCTGAAGGGCCCGGTGGAGTTCCGGATGACCCAGGGGCCCCGGCGTAAGAGCTGGGTTCGGGCCGGGAAGAAAGGAGACTTGCCGGGGCAGGCGCGGTTCGCGCTCCGCTATCAGGTGACGACTCCGCAAGGCACCGTGAAGGATCTGGACGGGGTGGCGGTGGGGCCGATCCGGAGCTTCCCGCCGCGGGGCGACGTCTTCAGGATCGACAAAGCGTTGAAGCTTGGCGATCTCGAGGTGACGCCGGTGGCCTGCGCCTGCCCGGACGACCTGGATTTCGTGATCTCCCTCCCGCGGAGTCTCGCGTAGCTCGGCGTTGAAGGGCCCGGGCCTCGGCTCCTCGCGCCCTGGCCCGGGCCGCCCGCTATCGCGCCGCGGCTGCGGGGGCGCCGGCCTTCTGCAGGACGCGGCGCAGGGTGGGGCCGTCGACGAGGCTGTTCTGGAGGAAGGCGATCCGGCCGTTCCGGTCGAGCACCATCAGGGTCGGCAGGGCGTAGACCTGGAGGCGCTCGGCGGCGGAGTCCTGCGGGTCGAGCAGGGTGGGGTAGGGGAGCGGGTGCTTGGCGAGGAACTTCCTGACCGTGTCCGCCGACTCGCCGAGGTCGACCGAGAAGAACTTGACCCCCTTGTCCTTGTAGTCGCGGTGGATCGGCTCGAGGATGCGGGTCTGCAGGTGGCAGGGCGTGCACCAGGTGGCCCAGAAGTCGACGAGCACGATCTGCCCCTTGTGCTCGGCGAAGGAGAAGGGCTTGCCGTCGAGGGTGCGGAAGGCGAGCTTGGGCAGCGCCGAGCCCACCTTGACCTCGGCCGCCGACGCGATCTCCCCGCCGGCGAGGAGCACCGCCACGGCGAGCGCCAGGGCGGCGAGCGCGGAGCGGCGCGGCGGGTGCGTCGGGCGCGGGGGCATCGGCATCCTCACGGCCGCACGAGCATAGGACAAGCGGCGGGCGGCGCCCAGGGGAACCGCGGCCGGCGGCGCGCCTATTCCCCCGGAACCCGAGGGGTCGAGCCCGGATCGGGGCGCTTCCAGGGCAGAATCCGGCGCCCCTGCCGGCGATAGGAGTGGTTCCAGGAGCGAACCCACTGGTTCCAGCTCGGATACGACTGGTTCCAAAGCCGCTGCGAGTAGCTTCAGGACAGCTACGAGTAGCTCCAGGACAGGACCCAGTCCTTCCAGCCGCGAAACCAGTGGTTCCAAAACGGATAGGAGTGGTTCCAGAGCCGAACCCAGTCCTTCCAAGCGGGAACCCAGTGGTTCCAACCGCGAAACCGCTCCATCCACGGCGGGTGCGCCCGTACGGCGGGCTCCAGCCTCTTCCCTTAGAGTTGCGCCCATGACTCCGCCCGCACGCACCGCCACGGCGCTCGCCGCCGCGCTCCTGCTCGCCTCCCCAACCCGCGCCGCGACGCTCCTCGTCGGCAACAAGGCCGAGGCCACGGTCTCGCTGATCGACCTGCCGTCCGGCAAGGTCGTCGCCACGCTCCCGACCGGCGAGGGGCCGCACGAGCTGGCGGTCTCGCCGGACGGCGGGACGGCGCTCGTCGCCGACTACGGCACGGGGCCGCGGCCGGGGCGGACTCTGACGGTCATCGACGTGGCCGCCGCCAAGGTGGCCAAGACGATCGATCTCGGCGCCCCGCGGCGGCCGCACGGCCTCGCCTGGCTGGATGGCCGGCGGGCGCTGGTGACGGCGGAGGGGAGCGGGGCGCTACTGGTCGTGGACGTGGACGCGGGCAGGGTGTTGCGGGAGATCGCCACCGGGCAGGAGGTGTCGCACATGGTGGCGGTCCAACCCGGCGGCAAGCGCGCCTTCGTCGCCAACATCGGCTCGGGGACGGTCACGGCGATCGACCTCGACGCCGGGAAGAAGCTGGCGGACGTGAAGACGGGGGCCGGGGCGGAGGGGATCGACGTCTCGCCGGACGGGCGCTGGGTATGGGTGACCAACCGGGAGGTGGGGACGGTGTCCGTGGTGGACGCCGCGACGCTCGAGGTGGTCGCCGCCGTCGAGGTGCCCGGGTTCCCGATCCGCGCCAAGGCGACGCCGGACGGCAAGCGCGTGCTGGTAAGCGCCGCGCGCGCGGGGGACGTGGCGGTCCTCTCGACCGCCGACCGCAAGCTCGAGCGCCGCGTCGAGTTCGGGTTGCGGGCCGCCGCCACCGAAGGCCGCCTCCTCGGCGCCTTCGGCACGAGCTCGGTCCCCATCGGCATCGTCGTCGACCCGGCCGGCCGCCACGCCTACGTGGCCCACGCGAACGCCGACCGGATCGCCGTCCTCGACCTCGCGACCTGGAAGGTCACGGCCACCTTCACCGCCGGCAAGGAGCCGGACGGGATGGCCTACTCGCCTCTCGAAGCGAAGCCCGCGAAGAACTAGCCTTGCGGCGGGCGACGGCAGGGAGGCGCGCGATGCACACGGCGACGGCGGCGGGCTTGCTGCTCCTTCTCGCAGCGCTTCCCGGTTGCGGCGAGTGCCGCGCGCTGCCGGCCCAGACCGCGCCGCCCGCCGCCGGCGCGGCGGACGCGGCGGCCACCGGCTGGCTGGCGGTGGGGCGCGGGCCCTCCGGCGTCGCGCTTGCCGACCTCGACGGCGACGGCGACCTCGACCTCGCGGTCGCCAACGAGACGGGGGGCGACGTCGCGGTGCTCCTCGGCGACGGCCGCGGCGGGTTCCGCCCCGCGCCCGGGTCTCCCTTTCCCGCGGGCGCGAACCCGACCCAGCTCGCCGTCGGCGACCTCGACCGCGACGGACGCCTCGACCTGGCGATCGCCAACCACGACACGACGTACCTGAGCGTGCTCCTGGGGCGCGGCGGCGGCGCCTTCGCTCCCGCCCCCGGCTCGCCCGTCCAGGTCCCCAGCCGGCCGCACCCGCACACCGTCGCGGCGGCCGACCTCGACGGCGACGGCGACCTCGACCTGGCGACGGACAGCTGGGAGGAGGACCGCCTCCTGCTGCTGGCGAACGACGGTCGCGGGCGCTTCCCCGGCCCGGCGATCGGGCTGCCAGTGGGCGATCACCCCTACGCCAACGCGCTGGCCGCCGACGTCGACGGCGACGGCCGCACCGACCTCTTGGCCCCCAACCTGCGGGAGGGGAGCGTGAGCGTCCTGCTGGCCGGCGGGGCGGGCCGCTTCGCGCCGGCACCCGGCTCGCCCTATGCCGCCGGTCCCTCTCCCTTCTGGGTCGCTTGCGGGGACGTCACGGGCGATCGGCGCCCCGACCTGGTGGTCGCCAACTACGGCGGGGGGCTGGCCGATCGCTCCGACGACGGCTTGTACGTGTTGCCGGGACGGGGGACCGACGGCTTCGGCGCTGCCGTGCGCCTGCCGGCCTGTTGGGGACCGACCCGAGTGGAGCTGGCGGACCTCGACGGCGACGGGACGCTGGATGCCGCTCTCGCCTGCCTCGGCGACCACCAGGTGCGCTTCTTCCGCGGCGGCCCGAGCGGCCTCGCACCCGCCGCCTGGCCTGCCGTGCCGGTCGGGGGCGGACCCGGCGGCATCGCCCTGGGGGACATCGACGGCGACGGCCGGGCCGACCTGGTGGCCAGCGACGGCCCCGGCGGCCGGGTGCTGGTCCGGCGGTCGCCGGCCACCCGGCGTTGACTCAGCTACAGCCGCTCGTCGAGCCGCAGTTCAAGCACTTGTAGCAGCTCCCGTTGCGCACCATGATCGCGCCGCATTCGTGGCAGCTCGGGGCGTCCTGCTGGTAGAGGAAGGTGGTGGGCACGCGGATCGGCTCGACCCGGACCGCCCCGCCCGCCGCCGGCAGCGACAGCGTCTCGACGCGGCCGGCGAGGAGCGCCTGCCCCTCGACCGCCAGGTCGTCGCGCAGGATCACCCCGGCGGCCGCCTTCTCGGCGCGGGAGAGGAACTTCGAGGCCAGCCAGCGGAAGAGGTAGTCGGTGATCGACTTGGCGATCGGGATCTCCGGGTGCTTGGTGAAGCCGGAGGGCTCGAAGCGGGTGTGGCTGAACTTGTCGATCAGGGTCTGCAGCGGCACCCCGTACTGAAGCGCGATCGAGATCGAGGTCGCGAAGGCGTCCATCAGGCCGGAGATCGTCGACCCCTCCTTGGCCATGACCAGGAAGATCTCCCCCGGCTGCCCGTCGTCGTAGAGGCCGACGGTGATGTACCCCTCGTGCTCGTTGATCGAGAACTTGTGGGTGATGGCGCGCCGCTCGTCGGGGAGCTTGCGCCGCACCGCCCGCCCCTCGGGCGCCGCCGCGGAGGTCGCCTGCGCCGTCGCCGCCGTCTCCTTCTTGGTCGACAGCGGCTGGCTGCGCTTGCAGCCGTCGCGGTAGATGGCCACGGCCTTCAAGCCGAGCTGCCAACCCTCGACGTAGGCGTTCAAGATGTCCTCGGGCGTCGAGTCCTCGGGCATGTTGATCGTCTTGCTGATCGCCCCGGAGATGAAGGGCTGCACCGCGGCGAGCATCTTGAGATGCCCGCGGTACTGGATCGAGCGCGAGCCCTGGGCCGGCTTGAAGGCGCAGTCGAAGACCGGCAGGTGCTCCTCGCGCAGCGGCGGCGCCCCCTCGATCGTGTCGTGCTCGTCGATGTGCTCGACGACGGCGCGCACCTGCTCGCGGTCGTAGCCCAGGCGCTTGAGGGCCAGCGGCACGGTGTGGTTGACGATCTTGATCATGCCGCCGCCGACCAGCTTCTTGTACTTGACGAGGGCGATGTCGGGCTCGACGCCGGTCGTGTCGCAGTCCATCATGAAGGCGATCGTGCCGGTCGGCGCGAGCACCGAGATCTGGCTGTTGCGCAGGCCGTGGCGGTCGCCGAGCTCGAGCACCTCGTCCCAGGCGCGCTTGGCCGACTGCAGCAGGTCGAGCGGCACGTAGGCGGGGTCGATGCGCTTGACCGCGTCGCGGTGCTTCCTCATCACCCGCAGCATCGGCTCGCGGTTGGTCGCGAACTCGGCGAAGGGGCCGACCGCCTCGGCCAGCCGCGCCGACTGCGCGTAGGCCGCCCCCGACATCAGGGCGGTGATCGCCGCCGCGTAGTCGCGCCCGGCGTCGGAGTCGTAGGGGATGCCGCGCGCCATGAGCAGCGCGCCGAGGTTGGCGTAGCCCAGGCCGAGCGGCCGGAAGGTGTGGGAGTTCTCGTCGATCCGCTCGGTCGGGTAGCTGGCGTTGCCGACGATGATCTCCATCGCCGAGACGACGACCTCGCAGGCGTGGCGGAAGCTCTCGACGTCGAAGCCCTGCTCCTCGTCGAAGAAGCGCATCAGGTTGAGCGAGGCCAGGTTGCAGGCCGTGTCGTCCAGGAACATGTACTCGCTGCAGGGGTTGCTCGAGTGGATGCGCGCGGTCGCGGCGCAGGTGTGCCAGTCGTTGATCGTGGTGTCGTACTGCATCCCCGGGTCGCCGCACACCCAGGTCGAGTCGGCGATCATCTTCATCAGGTCGCGGGCGCGGTAGGTGCCCATGACCTGCCCGCCGCGCACCGCGTGGGTCGTCCAGGTACCGTCGTCGAGCACCGCCTGCATGAACGCGTCGGTCACCCGCACCGAGTGGTTGGCGTTCTGGTAGGCGATCGAGTCGTAGGCGCCGCCGGGGACGTTGAAGCCGCCTTCGAAGCCGGCGTCGATCAGCGCCCAGGCCTTCCGCTCCTCGACCTCCTTGCACCTGATGAAGTCTTCGATGTCGGGGTGGTCGGCGTTGAGGATCACCATCTTGGCGGCGCGCCGGGTCTTGCCGCCGCTCTTGATGACCCCGGCGAAGGCGTCGAAGCCGCGCATGAAGGAGACCGGCCCCGAGGCGGTGCCGCCGCCGGCCAGCGGCTCGCGCGAGGAGCGCAGGGTGGAGAGGTTGCTGCCGGTGCCGGAGCCGAACTTGAAGAGCATGCCCTCGGTGCGGGCCAGGCGCAGGATCGAGTCCATGGTGTCGTCGACCGAGTTGATGAAGCAGGCCGAGCACTGCGGCTTGGGCTCGATGCCGACGTTGAACCAGACCGGCGAGTTGAAGCAGGCCATCTGGTGGAGCAGGACGTGGGTGAGCTCGCCGTGGAAGGCGTCGGCGTCGTCGGCGGTCGCGAAGTAGCCGTTCTCGCGCCCCCAGTAGGCGATGGTGTCGGCCACGCGGCCGATCAGCTGGCGCACGCTGTGCTCGCGCTGGGGGGAGTCGAGCTGGCCGCGGAAGTACTTGGAGACGACGACGTTGGTGGCGGTCTGGGACCAGGGCTTGGGGACCTCGACGCTCTTCTGCTCGAAGATGGTCTCGCCGCGCTCGTTGGTGATGAGCGCGTCGCGGATCTCCCACTCGACGGTGTCGTAGGGGTCGACGCCCGCGACCGTGTAGCGGCGCGCGAACCGCAGCCCCGCCCCCTGCGGCGCCGCCGGTCGCTCCTCGGGCCGGCTCTCGCGCGGGGTGAACGGTTTGCCGCTCGCATGCTGCGACTGCACGGTCGGAATCGTCGCCATGGTCACACGCCTCCTTGCTGTCCCTAGTTGTCCCTAGTTTGAGGGACAAGCCTAAGGTCCGCACGGGCTCGCCGTCAAGCCGCAAGGCACAAGATGTAGTGGTCGGGCGTGGCCTACTCCCCACATATCGTCTATGGTTCGCGTAACTTCTTCTCGCTCCGCAGGTTGTCGACAGCTTTTTCACAGACGGATTTACCAACCCTCGGGAGACCATGCACTGGCTTTTTTGCCGCGCGGGGCGGATAGTGCCGCGGGATGTGCCGGTCCGGGGGCGCGCGAAGAGTCGCGCCCGCTTCGCGGGTTCCAGATCAGGGGAGCTTCAGGAGGACGAGTCGTGTGGGCTCCGTTCGCGTACGGCGGTGGTGACAGCACCCGAACGCTCCGACTTCGCGGGCCCCCGGCCCGGCACATCCCGCGGCGCCACGGTCCACACCTCTGAAGTGACGTCGCCCCCCGCCCAGGTCCCGGGCTCCACCGACGGTGCCGGGGCCGGGCGGTCCCCGGAGCGCCGGGCGCTCCGACCGCTCCCCTTGGCAGTCCACCATGCGAGCCGCCGGAGCCCATGCGGTGCATGCCACCACCACCCCTCTGAACCAGCACGCGAAGCGCGGTCACCAAGGAGCGCCCGGCGCGGAGGGGAGCCTCCCGGCCCCCACACCGGAACGTGGAGCTTTGCGCGGCCGGGCGGGGGGCGCTTTTCCCCACCCCTATAATCCGGCCATGGCCGCGGAGACGAAGGAGACCAAGGCATTCCCGGTCCCGGCCGACGACCCCACGACCTCCTCCGGCATCCCGGTCCAGCCCACCTACCGCCCGTCGGACGTCGCCGGCATCGACTACGACACCGAGATCGCCGACCCCGGCCGCTTCCCCTACACCCGCGGCATCCACCCCGAGATGTACCGCCGGCGCCCCTGGACCATGCGCCAGTACGCCGGCTACGCCGACGCCGCCGAGTCCAACCGCCGCTACCGCTACCTGCTGGCCCAGGGCACGACCGGCCTCTCCGTCGCCTTCGACCTGCCGACCCAGATCGGCTACGACTCCGACCACCCGCTGGCGCACGGCGAGGTCGGCCGCGTCGGCGTCGCCATCGACTCGATCGACGACATGCGCCGCCTCCTCGACGGCATCCCGCTCGACCGCGTGACGACCTCGATGACGATCAACGCCACCGCCGCGATCCTCCTCGCCCTCTACCTCGTCGTCGCCGAGGAGCAGGGCGTGCCCTGGGACAAGGTCGGCGGCACCGTCCAGAACGACATCTTCAAAGAGTTCGTCGCGCGCGGCACCTACATCTACCCGCCGGGGCCGTCGCTCAAGCTGGTCACCGACCTGATCGCCTTCTGCGCCGACCGCGTGCCGCGCTGGAACCCGATCTCGGTCTCCGGCTACCACATGCGCGAGGCCGGCTCGACCGCGGCGCAGGAGGTGGCCTTCACCCTGGCGCACGGCCTCGCCTACGTCGAGGCGGCCCTCGCCCGCGGGCTCGCGATCGACGCCTTCGCCCCGCGCGTCTCGTTCTTCTTCAACGCCCACAACGACTTCCTCGAAGAGGTGGCGAAGTTCCGCGCCGCGCGGCGCCTCTGGGCCGAGCTGGTGCGCGAGCGCTTCGCCCCCCAGGACCCGCGCTCCTGCTGGCTGCGCTTCCACACCCAGACGGCGGGCTCGACGCTCACCGCGCAGCAGCCGCAGAACAACGTCGTGCGGGTGGCGATCCAAGCGCTCGCCGCGGTCTGCGGCGGCACCCAGTCGCTCCACACCAACGCCCTCGACGAGGCGCTGGGGCTGCCCACCGAGGGGGCGGCGCGCCTCGCCCTGCGCACCCAGCAGGTCATCGCCCACGAGAGCGGCGTGGCGCGGCTGGCCGATCCGCTCGGCGGGAGCTGGGTGATCGAGGCCTGGACCGACGAGATCGTCGCCCGCGCCCGCGACTACATCCGCAGGATCGACGAGATGGGGGGCGCCCTCGCCGCCCTCGAGCGCGGCTTCCCGCAGCGCGAGATCGCCGAGGCCGCCTACGCCCACCAGCTCGCGGTCGAGGAGAAGCGGGCGACGGTCGTCGGCGTCAACGCCTTTGCCGAGGAGACCGAGGTCCCCACCGAGCTGCTGGCCGTCGACCCCGCGGCCGAGGGCGAGCAGGTGGCGCGGCTCGCCGCCCTGCGCGCCCGCCGCGACCCGGCGCGGGCCGCCGCCGCGGCCGCCGCGCTGGAAACCGCCGCCGGCGAAGACCGCAACCTGCTGCCGCCGATCCTCGATTGCGTGCGAGCCGAGAGTACATTGGGAGAGATTGCGGACGCGCTGCGGCGGGTGTACGGGGAACACAAAGAAGGAAATGCCGATTGATCAGAAAGCCGCTTCGCGGCAGGCGGGGCCGAGCAGAGCTCGGCCCCTAGCCCCGCCGCGACCCTAGAATGCGCATCCCGCCGGAGGAGTTCGAGGAGCTGGTGGCCAAGGCCCTCGACGGCCTGCCCGAGGAGTTCGCCGACCTGCTCGAGAACGTCGCGGTGGTCGTGGAGGAGGAGGTCGACCCCGAGGACCTCGAGGCGATGGGGCTCGACCCCGACGAGGACGACCTCTTCGGTCTCTACCAGGGGGTGTCGCAGGCCGAGCGCGACACCATGTACACCGGCCTGCCCGACCGCATCGTCGTCTACCGCGGCCCCATCCTGCGCGCCTGCGCCTCCCGCCGCGAGGTGATCCGCGAGGTGCGCGACACCGTCGTCCACGAGCTCGGCCACCACTTCGGCCTCGACGAAGAAGAGATGCCCTACTAGCTCGTGGCGGTCGAGCACTTCCTGCGGGAGGCGGTCGCCATCCTCGGGGCGGCCGTGGCGGTCCTGCTGGCGAGCCACCGCCTGCGCGTGCCGCCGGTCGTCGGGTTCCTGCTCACCGGCGTCCTGATCGGCCCCTCCGGGCTGTCGCTGGTCGCCGACCCCGAGCGCGTCGAGCTCTTCGCCGAGATCGGCGTCATCTTCCTCCTCTTCGCGGTCGGTCTCGAGTTCTCGCTCGAGCGCCTGCGCCAGGTCCGCCGCGCCTTCTTCCTCGGCGGCTCGCTGCAGTCGCTGCTCACCGTCGGCGCGGTGGCGCTCCTCGCTCTGCTCGCCGGGCTCGAGCCGCCGCGCGCCCTCTTCCTCGGCTTCCTCGTCGCGCTCTCCAGCACGGCGATCGTCTTGAAGCTCTACGCCGAGCGGCGCGAGCTCGACGCGCCGCAGGGGAAGCTCGTCCTCGGCATCCTCCTCTTCCAAGACTTCCTGCTGGTGCCGATGGTCGTGCTGACCCCGATCCTGGCCGGCGCGGTGCGCGCCTCGCCGGGCGCGATCGCCGCCCGCTTCGGCCTGTCGCTCCTCGCCGTCGCCGCGGTCTTCCTGGTCGCCCGCTACCTGATGCCGCGCCTGCTCGAGGCGATGGTGCGCACCGGCATCCGCGAGGTGCTGGTGCTCGGGGCGCTCCTCGCCTGCCTCGGGCTCGCACTGCTGACCGAGCGTCTCGAGTTCTCGCTCGCGCTCGGCGCCTTCCTCGCCGGCATCGTGATCTCGGAATCGCGCTACAGCCCGCAGATCGAGGCCGAGGTCCTCCCCTTCCGCGACGTCTTCAACAGCCTCTTCTTCATCTCGATCGGCATGCTGCTCGACGTGCGCCACGCCGTCGAGCACCCGGCGGCGGTGCTGGCCCTGGCGGCGGCGGTCCTGGCCCTCAAGGGGACGGCCACCGCCGCGGCGGTCGGGCTCCTGGGCTACGCGCGGCGGATCGCGCTCATCGTCGCCGCCGGCCTGGCGCAGGTCGGGGAGTTCTCGTTCGTGCTGCTGCGGGTGGGGCAGGTGCACGGGCTCGTCGAGCCCGAGCTCTACCAGAGCTTCATCGCCGCCTCGATCCTCACCATGCTGGCGACGCCGGTGCTGGTCGCGCTGGCGCCGCGGTGGGCCTTGGCGTCGGAGGGCGGCGGGCCCTCTCCGGCGGCGGACGAGCCGGAGGGCTCCCTGCGCGGTCACGTCGTCGTCGTCGGCTACGGCCTCTCCGGCCGCAACCTGGCGCGCGTGCTACGGGCGGCGGGAATCCCGTTCGTGGTGCTGGAGCTCGCCGCCGAGGGGGTGCGGCGGGCGCGGGCGGCGGGCGACCCGGTCCTCTTCGGCGACGCCACCCGCCGCGACATCCTCGAGCGCGCCGGCGTCGAGCGGGCGAGCGTCGTGGTCTTCGCCATCTCCGACCTCCTCGCCGTGCTGCGCGCCGTGACCGTCGCCCGCCAGCTCTCCCCAGGGGTCCACATCATCGTGCGCACCCGGATGGTGGCCGAGATCGACGCCCTCCACCGCGCCGGCGCCGACGAGGTGATCGCCGAGGAGTTCGAGACCTCGATCGAGATCTTCACCCGCGTCCTGGCGCGCTACCACGTCCCCGCCAACGTCATTCGCGCCGAGACCCGGGCCCTGCGCGGCGAGCGCTACGCCATGCTGCGCTCGCCGAGCGGCGCCGGCGAAGTCTCGCAGGCGGTCCTCGCGCTGCTGGCGGCCGGGACGACCGATCTCTTCCGGGTGACGGCGACGAGCGCGGCGGCGGGGAGATCGCTCCTCGACCTCGACCTGCGGCGGCGCAGCGGCGCGGCGGTCATCGCCGTGGTGCGCGGCGAGCGGTCGCAGACGAACCCGCCCGCCGAAGTGGTGCTGGAGCCGGGGGACGTCCTGGTGCTCGTCGGGAGCCACGGCGAAGTCGAGAGCGCCTTCCAGGTACTGGAGCGCGGGCGCGCGGACGGCGAGGTGCCGGCCGAGCAGCCGCCTGTCGAGCCGCAGCCCGCCGGCGCCTGAGCCTCGGGTGGCGCCTCATTCCGCCGGGCGCCCGAAGAGCAGCTCCACGAGCGGCCGGTCCTCGTCGCGGAAGAAGACGTGGACGTGGTCCCCTTCGCGCAGCACCGTCTCGCCGCGGGCGGCGATCAGCTCGGGGCCGCGGACCACGAGCAGCACGGAGGCGCCGCTCGGGATCGGGAGGTCGGCGACGGCGGCGTCGCAGACGGCCAGCGCCCGGTCCACGTAGTAGGACGCCACCTCGCCGTCCAGCGGCCGTGCCGAGCTGATCTCGAGCGCCGCCTGGGGCGGCGGCGCCTCGGGGGCAGCGAGGCGCAGTCGGCGCATCGTCCAGCCCACCGTGCCGCCGGGGACGAGGGCGCTGACCACGACGACGAAGAAGACAATGTCGAAGAGCCGCTCGGCCCCGCGCACGCCGCTGAGCACCGGGAAGGTGGCGAGGATGATGGGCACGGCGCCGCGCAGGCCGACCCAGGCGACGAAGAGCGTCTCGCGCCAGGAGTAGCGGAACGGCAGGACACAGAGAAAGGTCGCGAGCGGCCGCGCCACGACGGCCAGCAAGAGCCCCAGGACCAGCCCTGGAGCGGCCACCTCCACCAGGCGCGACGGGAAGACGAGCAGCCCGAGCAGCAGGAACATGCCGACCTGCGCCAGCCAGGCGGCGCTGTCGTGGAAGCGGAGCAGGCCGGTGCGATAAGGAAGCTTCCCGTTGCCGAGGACCAGGGCCGCGACGTACACCGCGAGGAAGCCGCTGCCGTAGATCAGCGACGGCAGCCCGAATGCGACGAGCGCCAGCGCGATGGTGAGCACGGGGTAGAGCCCCCCGGCCGGCAGCCGTGTCCGCGCCAGCAGCCAGCGGGCACCGAAGCCGAGGGCGACACCCGAAGCGGCGCCGAGCACGAGCTGGAGCGCCACCGCCGCCGGCAGCCAGGCGCCAGGGGCGTCGCCGCGGACCAGGGTCTCGGTGAGCGCCGTGGTCAGGATCACCGCCATCGGATCGTTGAGGCCCGACTCGAGCTCCAGCGTCACGGCCACCCGCTTGCGGAGCTGCAGGCCGCTGCCGCGCAGCACCGAGAAGACGGCGGCCGCGTCGGTCGAGCAGACGACGGCCGCGAGCAGCAGCGCCTCCGGCCACGTAAACCCGAGCAGCCGCGCGCCGAGCGCGAGTAGCGCGGCGGTGCCCGCCACCCCCACGGTGGCGAGGAGGCCGGCGGCGGGCAGCGCTCGGCGCAGGGCGGAGAAAGGGGTGTTGAGGCCGCCGTCGAAGAGGATGAGGACGAGGGCGACGGTGCCGAGACGGAAGGCGAGGTGATAGTCCTCGAAGGGGACGCCGCCGATCCCCTCCGAGCCGGCTAACATGCCGAGGGCGATGAACGGCAGGAAGACCGGCAGGCCGAGCCGGGCCGAGGCGCGGCTGAACAAGGCGCTGGCGGCCAGGAGGAGCCCGAGGCCGACCAGGATCCAGGCGGTGGTGAGCGGCTCGCCGGTCAGGGTCCTCCCCGGAGCTTCTCGAGCTTCCGGTCGCGGTCGGCCTCGATGCGCCGGCGCTCGCGGACGTAGGTCTCCTCCGCCTCCTGCCGCTTGGCCGCGTCCCACTGCGTCTTGAGGGCGTCCCGGTGCAGGATCTCGAGCTCGGCGAGCTTGGCCTCCGCCTGCCGTCGCGCCTCCGCCATCCGGTCCCGCACCTCCTCCGCCAGCCCCTCCTCCCGCGGCCGCTCGATCCCCTGCTTCTCCAGCCGCTCGAGCGCCAGCTCGTAGGCCGACTTCATCCCCGAGGCCTTGTCTTTCTCCGCCATGCCGGGAGCATACAGGGCGGCCACCGCGTAGACACCGTGGAGGCGAGTTGCTAGATTCCTGAAAGGCTGCCGAGGCAGCCCTTCCCTTCTCAGGAGGTGACCCATGCCGCTCTTCCGTCGTGGCCGGTTGCTCGTCGCCCTCGCCGCCTTCCTTTCCATCCTCCCGCTGGCCTGCGCCCGCGAGCCCGCCGAGGAGGAACGGACCTCTGCTCCCGAGGAGACGGCGCCGGGCGCGCTCGACGAGCGCGCCGAGGGCGAAGACCCGTTCGATCAGATCAACGTCGCGCGGGTGGAGAAGGGAAAGATCACCCAGCTCAACGTCGAGAGGCTGCCGCCGGAGGCCAGGTCCACGGTGCAGTTCGAGAAGAAGGGTCGCGAGGACGCGGCGGACGAGAAGCCGCGCCCCAAGGTGCATCCCCTGGTCGAGCGCTGGACGGCGAGCCGCCGCGGCGAGGAGCGGGAGCGGTTCGTGGTGGTCTTCCGCGACGACGTCAAGGTGCCGCGGTTCCCCGAGCCGGCGGCCGGCGAGCTGCGCGACTCGGGCGCGAACGAACAGCGGCTGGCCCGCGCCGAGGAGCTGATCAAGGGGCTGCGGGAGCGGCGCGCCCGGTACTTCCAAGGCGAGGCGGAGAAGCTGCGGGGCCAGGGGATCGAGGTGCGGGAGAGCTTCTGGCTGGTCAACGGCGCCGTCGTCGAGATGCCTCTCTCCGCGGTGGCGGCCCTCGCCAAGCGGCCGGACGTGCTCTACATCCAGCCCGAGCAGTCGGGCGAGGAGCCGCCGCAGAACGGCAACAACGCCGACGACGTGGACGACGGCCGGGCGCGGATGGTCAGCGACCCGTACTTCGGCCTCGGCCAGACGGGAGGCTGGATCGGCCTCCTCGACACCGGGATGCGCTTCACCCACACCCAGTTCAACAGCCCCTCGACGATCGCCTTCCGGCGCGACTGCGTCAACGGCGGCGCCGACTGCAACACCGGCACGACCCTCAACCCGAACGACGACTGCTGGGACCACGGCACCTCGAGCGCCGCGATCGTCACCGGCAACGCCAACCAGGGCGCGGCCTTCCGCGGGGTCACGGCGATCGCGCTCGACAGCTTCAAGGTCTACCCAACGTCGTTCGACGGCAACAACCTGTGCAACGGCGGGCTCAACGTGACCGCCTCGGTGAACGGGTTCCAGACCGCGGTGGCGGTGCTCGACCGGGTGATCGTGGCCGAGATGCAGGGGAGCGGCAGCGACACGAGCGCGATCTCGGTGGCGGCCGACGCCGCCTTCGACGCCGGGGCGGTGGTCATCGCGGCAAACGGCAACAACGGGCCGAACGCCAACACGGTCAACGAGCCGGCGATCGCCCACAAGGTGATCGGGGTGGGGAACTTCGACGTCCAGACGCAGGCCCAGGTCAACGGCCAGAGCCGCGGCCCGGCGCCCGACAACCGCTTCAAGCCCGACATCCAGGCGCCGACCAACACCGAGACCGCGAGCAACGGCTGCGGCTGGCAGCAGAACTGTACGGCCGGGGGCTCGGACACCGCCTTCCGGGTCTTCGGCGGCACCAGCGGCGCCACCCCATACGCCGCGGGGGCGGCCGCCCTGCTGCGCAACTGGCTGCGGGGCTCGAACTTCAGCATCGATCCCGGACAGGTCTACGCCCAGCTCATCCTCTCCGGGCAGCAGCCCTATCCGTTCAACAACACCAGCGGCGCCGGCCCGCTGCAGCTGCCCAACAACGGCTGGGCCTGGTGGGGCAAGGTGGCGATCAGCAACGGCCAGACGATCGAGATCCCGATCTCGATCAGCGGCACCAACCCGAACACCTTCGACGGCGCCCTCTGGTGGCCGGAGACCGCGGCCCAGTCGCACAACGACGTCGACCTCTCGCTCGTCGATCCGGGCGGCGTCCAGCGCGCCTCCAGCCTCTCGATCCCGAGCGTCTTCGAGCGGGTGCGGGTCGCCGGCACGGTCGCCTCGGGCACCTGGAAGCTGCGGATCCGCGGCTACAGCGTGCCGGCCGGCCCGCAGACCGTGTACTGGGCGGCGCACGTGCGCCAGTGAGGATCGGGCGCAGGACTCCGGGTGGGGCGCGAGGCGCCTCGGCGGCGGCCGTCCTGGCCGCCGCCGTCCTCCTCGGCGCCGGCCAGGGCTCCGGCTGTCAGGGTGCGGACACCCAGCAGGCGGGGCCCGAGGAGGCGGGGCCCGAGGAGGTGGAGATCGACAACCCGGAGGTCGAGATCTACGCCGCGGCGGACTGGTACCGCGCCCGGCCGGAGCCGGAGGAGCGGTGGGAGGGGACGCTCGAGAAGGTGGATCCCGTCGTCGGCCCGGCCGGCCGCACCTCCCTGACCTACGCGCTCCGCACCGCCGACCGCCGGCTGCCGGTCTACGCCGCGGGCGTCCAGGAACGGCTGGCGCCCTTCACCGGCCGCGCGGTGCGGGCGACCGGCAAGCTGGTGGACCTCTCCGGAGAAGGGCTGGGGCGGGAGCTCTGGATCGCGTCGATCGGCCCCGGCGATCCGCCGCCGCTCTAGGGAAGGGTCGCCGCCCGCTGCAGCTCGGCCAGGACCTTCTCCAGGTCGGGCAGGTTGACCGGCTTCACCAGATGGCCGTCGCACCCGGCCTGCTTGGACCGGGCGCGATCCACCTCCTGTCCCCAACCGGTCAGCGCGATGATCGCCATGTCGCGTCCCCAGGGCTGCTCGCGGATGCGCCGCGTCGCCTCGTAGCCGCTGAGCCTGGGCATCCCGATGTCCATGAGCACGACCTGCGGGCGGAACCCTTCGGCCAGCTCCACCGCCTCGATGCCGTCGTGCGCGGTGCGCACCTCGTTGCCCCGCAGCCGCAGCATCATGGCCATGGAGGCCGCCGAGTCGCGGTTGTCGTCCACCACCAGGATGCGCCGCGTCCCTCCGGAGGAGTCCGGCCAGCGCTCGGCCGGTGTCTCCGGCGCCGTTTCCGCCCGGTCCTTCAGAGCCGGCAGCTTGACGGTGAACGTGCTGCCCTCCCCCTCGCCGGGGCTCGCCGCCTCGACCGTGCCGCCGTGCATCTCGACCAGGCCCTTGACCAGCGCCAGCCCGATGCCCAGCCCGCCGGTGCTGCGCTCGGTCGACCGGTCCACCTGACTGAACATGTCGAAGAGGTTCGGCAGGGCGGAGGCCGGGATGCCGATCCCGTCGTCCTGGACCGTCACCCGGACCTGATCGCCCTCCCGTGTCGCGGCGAGCCGGACGTGCCCGCCCGGTTCGGTGTACTTCGCGCTGTTGTGGAGCAGGTTGCCGAACACCTGGGCCAGGCGGGTCAGGTCGGCGTCCAGGTGGACCGGCTCCGGCGGCAGCGAGACCGTCAGCTCGTGCCCGGCGGCTTCGAGCGCCGGGCGGGCGGTCTCCACCGCGCTGCTGACCACGTCGGCGAGCAGCACCCGGGAGCGCCGCAGCTCCATCTTGTTGCGGCTGATCCGGGAGACGTCGAGCAGGTCGTCGATCAGCCGGACCATGTGGGAGAGCTGCCGGTCCATCATGTCCTGCGACTTGGCGACGGCGCGCGCGTCGCCGGCCGCCAGCCGCATCACCTGGAGGCCGTTGCGCAGCGGGGCCAGCGGGTTTCTGAGCTCGTGCGCCAGCAGCGCGAGGAACTCGTCCTTGCGCCGGTCGGCCTCCCGCAGCGCCTCCACGGCCTCCCTTCGCTCGGTGACGTCCGTCAGGGTGCCGATGTATTCGCGGACCCGCCCCGCCCCGTCGCCGAGCCCGACGGCGTTGCCCTGGAGCCACGTCACCTTGCCGCGCGGCGTCCGGAAGCGGAACTCGGCGGCGAACGGCCGTCCCGCCGCGGCCGCGGCGGACCATTCCCGAAGGACCGCTTCCTTGTCGTCCGGGTGCAGGGCGCGGGCCCAGCCCCGGCCTTGCGCCTCCTCGGGGGACAGACCGGCCATCTCGCACCAGCGCTCGTTGACGAACAAGCAGTTGCCGTCCGGGTCGGCCAGGAAGATGCCGGCGGGGGCGTGCGCGGTGAGCGTGCGAAATCGCCGCTCGCTCGCCTGCAGGGCCTCCTCCGCCCGCCTCCGCTCGGTCACGTCGCGGGCGACTTTCGACGCCCCGACGATGCGGCCCTCCGCGTCGCGGAGCGGAGAGGCGGTCAACGAGATGTCGAGCCGGCGGTCGTCCTTGGCGACCCGCACGGTCTCGTAGTGCTCGATCCGCTCCCCGCGAGCGAGCCGGGCGAGGATCTCCACCTCCTCGTCGAGCCGCTCCGGCGGGATGATCAGGGTGATCGGCCGGCCGACGGCCTCCTCGGCCGTGTAGCCGAAGAGCCGCTCGGCCCCGGCGTTCCACGTCCGGATGACGCCGTCGAGAGTCTTGCTGACGATCGCGTCCTGGGACGACGCGACGATGGCGGCGAGCCGCGCCTGGGCCTCGTCGGCCCGCCGGCGCTCGGTCGCGTCGCGGAAGACCAGCACCACGCCCACCGGAGCGCCGGAGCCGTCCAGCATCGGGGCGGCGCTGTCGTCGATCGGCCGCTCCGTGCCGTCGCGCGCGATCAGGAGCGTCTGGTTGGCCAGTCCGACGACCGCCCCCTCCCGCAGGGACCGGAGGGCGGGGTCTTCGGCCGGCTCGCGGGTGTGCTCGTCGACGATGTGGAAGACGACGCCCAGCGGCCGTCCCGCCGCCTCGGCCTGGGTCCATCCGGTCAGGGCCTCGGCCACCCCGTTGAGGTAGGTCACCCGCCCTTCGGCGTCGGTGCTGATCACGGCGTCGCCGATGCTGGCGAGGGTGATCCGCAGCCGCTCCCGCTCGGCGGCGAGCTCCCGCTCGGCCTGCTGGCGGGCGAGGAGGATGGCGCTGGCGTTCTGGAGCGCGACGGACCGGAGCCGCCGGTCCTCCTCGTCGTGGGACGCCATCACCCGAGCCCGAGTCCCTCGGCGGCGAGGGCCGTGCCGAGCACGCGCGCGCGGATCTTCGCGAAGGCCGTGTCGCGGGTGGTGGAGGTGTCGTCGCAGAAGGGGGAGAAGCCGCAATCGTCCGTCGTCCCGAGCTGCTCGACCGGGATGTAGTCGGCCGCTTCGAGGACCCGGTCCCGGACCTCCTCCGGCGTCTCGACGCGCGGGTCGATCGGCGCCACGACGCCCACGAAGACCCGCTGATCGGCCTTCATGTGCTCGCGGATGATGCGCAGCACCCGGACGCGGTCCTTTTCGCCGGCCAGAGCGACGTAGAAGTTGCCGACCTGGAGCTCGAACAGGCTGGGCAGCAGCTCGGCGTAATCGACGTCCGCGCTGTGGGTCGAGTCGCGATCGCCGCCCGGACAGGTGTGCACGCCGAGGCGCCGGCGGTCCTCGGCGGAGAATCGGGACAGCGCGAGGTTGTTGAGGTCGATGAAGCTGTGGAGGAGCTGCCCGGAGGGGTCGATCTTGACCGCCAGCCGCCCCTCCGTGAAGTCGATCTGGACCTTGTGCGCGCCCTTGCGCAGGCAGCTGCGAACCTCGGTCTCGTGCTCCTGCAAGAGGTCCTGGATAAACTGCTCGCGGGAGTACCCGGGAATCTCGTCGGCCGGGTACATGAGACTCAAGGCCGAGGGTGAGATGACCGCCTGCTTCACCGGCTTGTGAGCGTACCGCAGGGCGAGGTCCAGGTAAGCGTCCGCGTGCCGCCGGTAGCGGAAGGGGCCGCCGGTCAGCCGGAGCATCCGGCGGGTGTGGCCGGCCGCGAACGGGATCTTGAAGCCGTCCGGGTCGGTGTTCGGCAGCCCGTGGACGCAATACGTCCAGAAGTTGTGGTACTTCCTCTGCTCGCCGTCGGTGATGACCGGCGAGCCCGTGGCCTCGAACCGCTCGATGGTGTCCCGCACCGCCGCCTCGTAGAGCGCTTCCAGGCTCGGGTCCGTGCCGCCCGTGGCCGCGACCGCCCGAATCAGCCCCGGGGGCCTCGGGATGCTGCCGATCGGCTCGGTCGGGATGGTCATCGGCGTCACTCGCCACGGCGGCTCGGGCGTGGCTTCCGCTTTCGAGTATTACACCACGCCCGGCGCAGCCCTCTCGGTTCGCCGGCCCGTCGATCGGTGGCCGGGGGCAAACGACCGGCGACTCCGGAGGGACGGACTCGTCCCGGAAGAAAACGGGAATTCGCACCGTACGAGTGGACCGACCGCCGGGGCAAGCGGGAACGAGGGTAAGGCAAGCGGGAATGCGCTCGGTCCGAGCGGGAAGTCGCCCGGGGCAGAAGGGAATGCCGTTGGGGCAAGGGGCAATTGGCCTGGGACACGCGGACTCTCACGACTCTTGCTTGCCCCGGTTCGATTCCCACACTTCCCAGTCCGATTCCCGCTTGCCCCGAGCGAGCTCCCCCTTGGTCAGGTAGGTTTCTCCGCCTCCGACGAGGCGCGGGAAGCCTCCGCCGCGCCCGGTGCAACTTCCCCCATCAG
>DASUNQ010000370.1:0-12617 GCA_036277075.1 Thermoanaerobaculia bacterium | reverse complement strand
CGACGTCCACTCGCAGCTCAACCCGACGCGCGTCGCCGAGGTGGTGCCGGTCGCCTCAGCCGCCGATCTGCGGGCGCTGGTGCGGCGGGCGGCCGCGGCCGGCCTGCCGCTCGCCGTCGCCGGCGGCCGGCACGCGATGGGCGGGCAGCAGTTCGCGCGCGGCGCGCTCCTCGCCGACACCCGCCGTCTCGCGCGCGTGCTGCGCTTCGACCGCGAGCGCGGGCAGATCGAAGTCGAGGCGGGGATTCAGTGGCCGGAGCTGATCGCCGCCTACGAGCGCCTGCAGCGTGGCGACCCGCGCCCCTGGGGGATCGCGCAGAAGCAGACCGGAGCGGACAAGATGTCGGTCGGCGGCGCGCTGGCCTCGAACGTCCACGGGCGCGGGCTGACGCTCGCGCCCTTCGTGCAGGACGTCGAGTCGTTCACGCTGGTCGACGCGGGCGGCGAGCTGCGGACCTGCAGCCGGCGCCAGGAGCCGGAGCTTTTCCGGCTCGCCGCCGGCGGCTACGGCCTCTTCGGACCGGTCTACTCGGTGACGCTGCGCCTGGTGCCGCGGCGCAAGCTCGAGCGGGTGGTGGAGGTCATCGACCGCGACGCGCTCGCGGACGCCTTCGCGCGGCGGATCGCCGGCGGCTTCCTCTACGGCGACTTCCAGTTCTCGGTCGATCCGCGCTCGCCCGACTTCCTGCGCCGCGGCGTCTTCTCCTGCTACCGCCCGGCGCCGCCGGACGCGCGGGAGCCGAAGCGTCAGCGGCGGCTCTCGAACCGGGCCTGGATCGAGCTCCTGCGGATGGTCCACGAGGAGCCGTCGCGCGCCTTCGACCTCTACGCGCGGTACTACCTGTCGACCAACGGCCAGCTCTACTGGTCCGACACCCAGCAGCTCGGCTTCTACCCCGAGGGCTACCATCGGCGGCTCGACCGCCGGCTCGGCGCCGCGGTGCCGGCGACGGAGATCATCAGCGAGGTGTACGTGCCGCGCCGCGACTTGGCGCCCTTCCTCGCCGAGGTGGCCGAGGACCTGCACGCCAGCGGCACGCAGCTCATCTACGGCACGGTGCGGCTCATCGAGCGCGACGCCGAGACCTTCCTGCCCTGGGCGAAGCAGCCGTATGCTTGCATCGTCGTCAACTACCACGCCCCGCACAGCCGCGAGGGGCTCGCCGCGGTGGCGGCGTCCTTCCGCCGGCTCATCGACCGTGCGACGGCCCGCGGCGGCTCCTACTACCTGACCTACCACCGCTACGCCGACCGCCGCCAGGTCGAGACCTGCTACCCGCAGCTCCCCGCCTTCCTCCGCGCCAAGCTCGAGCACGACCCCGAGGAGCGCTTCCAGAGCGACTGGTACCGGCACTACCGGCGGCTGTTCGCGGACGTGCTGGCAGTCTGAGGCGGCTACTCGGTCCGTCTTGCTCACGCACAAGCCCGGCCCCTCGCTGCGCCGGTGGCTCGGCCGGAAGTGAGGGAGTCCGCCCGCGCACAGCGTTCTCTGTCCTGAGTGAAGGTCTAACCAGCACAAAGACAAGGAGAATGGACATGAAACGGACCAGAGAACGACGTAGGACCCCGGCCCGAGTGCTGCTCGTGCTGGCGGCACTGATCCCGGTCGCGGCGCACGCCCAGCTCTCTCAGGAGCCGACCGCTCGCGAGCAGGCCCCGGCGCAGAAGGGACCTGAGGCGGCCAACGCACCCCCTCGGGCAGAGGCGGAGGCCCGACTCTCCATCCCGACGCCGGGCCCCCCGCTCGACCCCAAGGCCACCTGGAAGGACGCCCGGTTCTGCACCCTTGGGGGCCCGGCAGAGGTCCAGGGGTATCGGATCCAGTGCAACAATGCCAGCTTCCTGGACAGCCACATCGCGGATGGCTTTATCCCGGGTGACCACTGGGAGCTCAAGTCAAAGAACTGGGATAAGGCACCCAACACCGCCGTTACCACTTCCCCCGGCGCCAACCTCCAGTGGAGCGTCGCTGGAAGGGTCTACAACTACGGTGGCACGCTTCAGCACCCCAACCACATCGACACGTACGTCGAGTGCACCTACTTGCACGGGGTCGATGTCTGGGGAGCCGCCTCCTACGTCGTGTTCAGCAGCAACGGGACGTGTACGGTCACACCCGATCCCAAGCGCTCGCGGATCAACCGCACGCCATAGCAGACCCTCTGCCTTTAAAACGAAGACGCTTCCCGAGGGCGTACGGTGGTCCAGGACGAGCTGCGAGCGCTCCTCCAAGTCTGGGCCGCCGGCCGCTCTCTGGCCGGCCGCCTGGACGCCGCGGTGCGGGCCGTTCTCAAGACCTCACCACCACCCGGCGGAAGTTGCCCACAGTCACCTGGCCGGATTGGTTCCCCGGGGCGGGATTCCGGATTCGCTCGCTGCATTCGCGGTCGTGATGGTTTGTCATCCTTTCCGCCTCGTACTTCACGCCGCCGAAGATGATCCACAGGAACAGGAAGCAGCCGAGCGCGTAGAGGGTTAGGAAGGCGCCGTCGATCGACAGCCAGAGGCGCAGCGTCACCTCCTTGGGCTGGTAGTAGAAGCTCGGCGCGAGGTGGTCGAGGTAGCGGTAGCCAAAGATGCCGTTCACCCAGACGCCCATCACCGCGACGATCGACACCCAGAGGTGCGCGGCGGCGAGCTTTGCCGCGCGCGGGCTCACCGCGCCCCACTCCGGCAGCGCTCGGTACACGAGCCCGAAGATCGTGAAGCCGACCCAGCCGAGGAGCACGACGTGACCGTGGACGGGCGCCCACGGGCAGGCTACCTCGACGCCGCCATGTATGTAGTGATGCAGCGGGCCATAGCCCGTCCAGACGCCAAGGACGAGCAGTGCAGTCCCCCACTTCACGAAGCGAAACGCTATCCTCTTCATCGGAGCTCCCGGATCCATGGGGTCCGGCTCGTGATTCAAGATCTTAGCCGCTGGTCCGGCTGAGTTCCTGGCGCGGATGGAGCGAGCTCGGCCCTGATCCACCGCGCCAAGCTCCAGCACGATCCCGAACAGGCTTCGATGCGTCGGTAACGCCCATGCCAGTACCGAGGGCGCCGCTTGTGATGGGCTAGGGCGACCACCTCGATGCCGGCTTCGGCCTGGATCCACTGGCATCGCGCCTGGATCTACTCGTATCGCGCCTGGATCTACTCGTATCGGGCCTGGAGCTACTGGGTCCGGTCCTGGATCTACTCGCTGCTGTCCTGGATCTACTCCTGCGGCCGCGCGACCCGCTGGGTTCCGTCCTGGATCTACTCGCAGCGCGCCTGGATCTACTCGCTTCGGTCCTGGATGGACTCGCTCCACGTCTGGCTCTACTCGCTCCTGCCGCGGCTGCCGCCGGCTCCGCGGTTTGACCCTATTCAGCCCCCGTGCTAGGGTCCGCCGTCCACGCGCGCGGCTGTGCGCCGCATCCCGGAGTGTGCCCATCATGTATGCAGTGATCGTGACCGGAGGGAAGCAGTACCGCGTCCAGGCCGGGGACGTGATCGAGGTAGAGCGCCTCGCCGGCCCGGAGGGCGAGGGCTTCCGCTTCGACCGCGTGCTCCTGGTGGGGGGGGACGGCGTCCACGAGGTGGGCAACCCCACGGTCGCCGGGGCGGTGGTCAGCGCCTCGCCGGTGGGGGAGACCCGCGGTCCCAAGATCCGGGTGTTCAAGAAGAAGCGCCGCAAGGGCTACCGCCGCACCCGCGGGCACCGGCAGGACCTGCTGCGGCTCAAGATCGACGACATCCAGCTCCCCTCGCGCGACGAGCGCCGCGAGCGCGAGCCGTAAGCGAACGACGCAGGAGAAACGACCATGGCGCACAAGAAGGGACAGGGCTCCAGCCGCAACGGCCGCGACTCGAACGCGCAGCACCTCGGCGTCAAGCGCTTCGGCGGCGAGCAGGTGAGCGGCGGGGCGATCATCGTCCGCCAGCGCGGCACCAAGTTCTTCCCCGGCCAGAACGTCGGCCGCGGCAAGGACGACACCCTCTTCGCCAAGATCGCCGGCGTCGTGCGCTTCCAGGACCGGGGCCGCGACGGCAAGTACGTCCACGTCCTCCCCGCCGAGTAGCTCCCCCGCGCAGTGATCTTCCTCGACGAAGCCGTCCTCCACGTCCGCGGCGGACGGGGCGGGAACGGCTGTGTCGCCTTCCGGCGCGAGAAGTACGTGCCGCGCGGCGGCCCGTCGGGGGGCGACGGCGGCCACGGCGGGTCCGTCTACCTGGCCGGGGAGGCCGCGCGCAACACCCTCTACCACCTCCGCTTCCAGTCCCTCTACGCGGCCGACCGCGGCCGCCACGGCGAGGGCTCCAACTGCACCGGCCGTTCGGGCGAGGACCTCCTCGTGCCGGTGGCGCTCGGCACCCGCGTCCACGACGCGGAGAGCGGCGAGCTCCTCGGCGAGCTGCTGAGCGACGGCGAGCGGCTGCTGGTCGCCAAGGGGGGGCGCGGCGGCCGCGGCAACGCGCGCTTCGCCACCGCCACCGACCAGGCGCCGCGCCGCCACGAGCCCGGCGAGGAGGGGGAGGAGCGGCGGCTGCGGCTCGAGCTCAAGCTCCTGGCCGACGTCGGCATCGTGGGCCTGCCGAACGCCGGCAAGTCGACTCTCATCAGCGTCATCTCCCACGCCCGCCCGAAGATCGCCGACTACCCGTTCACGACGCTCGTGCCGCAGCTCGGCGTCGTCGCCGAGGGGCCGCTCGCCGAGCCCTTCGTCGTCGCCGACCTGCCCGGGCTGATCGCCGGCGCGGCGCAGGGGGCCGGGCTCGGGGCGCAGTTCCTGCGCCACGTCGAGCGCTGCCGGGTGCTGGTACAGCTCGTCGACTTGTCGCCGCCCGAGGGGAGCGCGCGCGAGGACTTCGCGACGGTCGAGCGCGAGCTGGCGGCCTTCAATCCGGAGCTGCTGGAGCGGCCGCGGCTCCTCGCCGGCAGCAAGCTCGACGCCGCGCTCCCCGAGCGGCGGCGCGACCTCGCGGCTCTCGCCGCCGAGCGCGGGCTGCCGCACCTCGAGCTGAGCGCGGCGACGGGGGAGGGGGTGCCGCGCCTGGTCTCGGAGCTGTCGCGGCGGCTGGAGACGGCGCGGAGCCTCGCCGGGTGAGCGCGATGAAGCTCGGGCTCTTCGGCGGCAGCTTCGACCCTATCCACCGCGGCCACGTCGAGCCGGTGCGGGCGGCGCGCCGGGCGCTCGGGCTCGACCGCGTCCTCTACCTGCCGACGGCGCTGCCGCCGCACAAGCCGCGCCGCGAGCTGGCGCCGGCGCACGCGCGCTGGGCGATGGTCGAGCTGGCGCTCCTCGGCGAGGAGGGGCTCTACGCCGACCCCTACGAGCTGACGCTCGGCCGGCCGGCCTACACGGTCGAGACGCTGGAGCACTTCCGGCGCACGCTGCCGGGGGCCGAGCTGCACCTGCTGATCGGCGCCGATTCCTACCTCGAGCTGCCGACCTGGCGGCGCTGGCGCGAGCTGCCGGAGCTGGCGCGGATCGTGGTCCTGGCGCGGCCCGGGTCGGAAGTGGAGGAGACGGTCGCCGGCGCGCGCTTTCTCGAGCAGCCGCCGGTCGACGTCTCGGCGAGCCGGATCCGCGCGCACTTGGCGGCCGGTGAAGCGCCGCCGCCCGGAGCGCTCCACCCGCTGGTGCTAGACTACGTGCGGAAATACCACCTCTATCGATGACCGCAGGCGCGGACCCTCTTCCCGACACCGACAGCCGAGTACACGACGCGGTCTCCGCGGCCGAAGACCGCAAGGCCCGGGAGCTGCGCGTCCTCCACCTCGGCCGGGTGACAGACTTCACCGACTACTTCCTGATCTGTAGCGGCACCAGCGACCGCCAGGTGCAGGCGATCGCCGACTCGATCCAGGAGCGCCTGCGGGCCGGGAAGGTCCGCCCGCTCCACGTCGAGGGCTACAACCGCGCGCAGTGGGTGCTGCTCGACTACGGCGACCTCGTGGTGCACGTCTTCCAGGAGGAGCCGCGCCGCTTCTACGCCCTCGAGCGCCTCTGGGGGGACGCCCCCGACGTCACCGACACCTTCCGCGCCGCCGTGACGGTCTGAGCGCCGGCGCCGCCCGCGGACCCGCGATGCCAGCGGCCGCCCCCGGCCTCGCGCTGCCGCAGCTCCTCGCCGAGTCGCCGGCGCTCGCCGCCGCCCTCGCCGGCGTCGAGCGCGCGGCCGCCACCGACCTGCCGGCGCTGGTCCTCGGCGAGTCGGGCAGCGGGCGCTCGACCCTGGCGCGCGCCCTCCACGGCGCCAGCCCACGCGCCGCCGGGCCGCTGGTCGAGGTCGACCCCGGCGCCTTCCCCAGCGCCCTCTTCGAGAGCGAGCTCTTCGGCTACCGGCCGGGCGCCTTCACCGGCGCCGAGCAGGCGGTGGACGGGCGGGTGGCGCGCGCGGCGGGGGGGACGCTGGTGCTCGACCACGTCGAGGAGCTGCCGCTCGCCGCCCAGCCGAAGCTCCTCCGGCTCCTCGCCGAGCGCCGCTACGCCCCGCTCGGCGGGCGCGAGGTGGCGGCCGACGTCCGCTTCGTCGCCATCGCCGCCGAGGACCTGCCGGCGCGCGCCGCGCGCGGCCTCTTCCGCGCCGACCTCTTCTACCGCCTCGAGGTGCTGGCCTTCCGCGTGCCGCCCTTGCGCGAGCGGCGGGCGGACCTGCCGGGGCTCGTCGAGCGCCTCCTCGCCGACCTCGGCGAGCGGCTGGGACGGCCGCGGCCGCGGCTCGCCGCCGGGGCGCTCGACTGGATGATGGCGCACCCCTGGCCGGGCAACGTCCGGCAGCTCCGCAACGTGCTCGAGCGCGGGTTGGTGCTGGCGGGGGAGGAGGTGGACCCGCCGCGGCCGGACGGCGCCGAGGGGGAGCGGCCGCGCCGGCTGGTGGAGCTCGAGCAGGAGGCGATCCGCCGGGCGCTGGCCTACACCCGCGGCCACCAGGGGCGGGCGGCGGAGCTGCTGGGGATCAGCCGCAAGGCGCTGTGGGAGAAACGGCGGCGCTTCGGGATCCCCTGATGAGCGAGCGCGTGCTGCACCCCGATCTCACCCCGGAGAAGCGGCGAACGCTCGTCCGCGAGGGGGTCGAGCGCTTCAACGCCGGGCGGTTCTACGACGCGCACGAGTCGTGGGAGGAGGTCTGGCGCTCGACGACGCCGGAGCCGCGGGAGCTCTTCCAGGGCCTGGTGCAGATCGCGGCGGGGATGCACCACGTCCTCGACCGCGGCCGGCCGGAGCCGGGGCGGCGGGTGCTGGGGAAGGGGCGCCGCCGGCTCGAGGCGCTGCCGCCGGTGTGCTGCGGGCTCGACGTCGAGGCGCTCGTCGCCGCCGTGCGCGCCTGGGAGGAGTGGTTGCCGGGCTGCGCCGGGCCGGCGCCACCGCCGCCCGCCCTGCGCGTCCTCGCGGCCGATCAGGTGGCCTGACGGTTGCGGGAGAGGGGCTTCCGCACGCCGCTCTCGAGCAGCGAGTCGAAGAGCTCGGCGGGCAGGGAGAGGCCGGGGTGGACGTGGCGATAGAGCTCGCGGAGGCGGCGGAGCTCGACCTCCGGCAGCCGCGCGAAGCCCTCGACGATCGCCGGGTCGAGCTGCGACCCGGCGACGCGCTGCAGCTCCGCCACCGCCGCGACGTGCCCGCGCGCCCGCCGGTAGGGGCGGTCCGAGGTGATAGCGTCGTAGGTGTCGACGACCGCGAAGATCCGCGCCGCCAGCGGGATCGCCTCGGCGGTGAGCCCGCGCGGGTAGCCGGCGCCGTCCCAGCGCTCGTGGTGCGCGTAGACGATGTCCACCGCCGCCTGCTGCAGGAACCGCACCTCGGCGAGCATCTCGAAGCCCCAGGTCGGGTGCTGGCGCATGATGTGCCACTCCTCCGACGACAGCGGCCCACCCTTGCGCAGCACCGCGTCGGGCACCACCATCTTGCCGAGATCGTGCAGCAGCGCCCCCCACTCGATGGCCTTGAGCAGCGCCCCCTCGACCCCCAGGGCGCGCGCCAGGGTGACGGCGTAGGCGGCGACGCGGAACGAGTGGCCGGTGATCTCGTGGTCGCGCGCGTCGACCGCCGTCACCACCGTGCCGAGCGCCTCGACGTACGAGCGCTCGCGCGCCTCGAGCGACTCCTCGAGGGTCTGCAGCAGCCGGCGCAGGGTCTCCTCGACCCGCTCCACCGCCGGCCCGCCGCCGGCGCCCTCGAAGTCGCTCTTGAGCTCGCCGGTCTCGGCCATGCGCGCGATCGTGGCCACCAGGTGCGAGAGGTGGAACGCCTGCCGGCGCACCGCGACGAAGGCGATCTGCGCCGCCAGGAGGGCGCCGAGGAGGAGGAGCAGGAGGAAGCCGCCGCGCACGCCGGAGTCGCGCGCCCCGGCTTCGGCGGCGCCGAGCTGCTGGAGGAGGAGAACGGCGGCGGCCACGAAGGCCGCCGCGGTCAGGAGGAGAGCGGCGAAGCAGGCGGCGCTGCACCGCATCCGGGGGCCTTTCACGACAGCAGGTCCAGCATGGCGCGATCCCTTACGGTCGATCGGCGCGCGAGGCTCTCCCCTCCGTTTCGCGGCGCTCTATAAGAATAGTGTGCCATGGATGGGCGAATCGTGACGGCGAGGCGGCGGAACGGGTTGACACCGTGTTGGCACGACCCCTGAGCCGGTCGTGCCGATCCGCGCTCGCCCTGCTCGCCGCCGGGCTCCTCGCCCGGAGCGCGGGACCCGCCTCGTCCTCGTCTCCTGCGCCGTGGGTCGCCCGGACCGCGCCGCAGGTTCAGGAGCTCGCCCGCGGCCTCGCAGACCTCGGGCCGCGGCCGGCGGGATCGCCGGGGCACGAGGCCGCCGCCGCGTGGCTCCTCGCGGCGATGCGGCGGGCCGGCCTCGAACGGGTGCGGGCGGCGCCCCTCCGCGGGCGGCCCGGGCTGCGCAATCTCGAAGGCGTCGTGCCGGGGGAGCCCGGCGGCGGCGAGATCGTCCTTGCGGCGCACTGGGACACGATCGCGGGGAGCCCCGGCGCCGGCGACGACGCGTCGGGCTGCGCCGTGGCCATCGCCGCCGCCGCCGAGCTGCGGCGGACGCCGCTGCGGCACACCGTACGGGTGGTGCTCTTCGACGGCGAGGAGGCCGGTCTCCACGGCAGCCGGGCCTTCCTCCAGGGCCGCGGCGCGGCGGAGCGGGACGCCCTCCTCGCCGCGCTCAACCTCGAGATGCTCGGCTGGCGGGAGAGCCCCGGGGCGACGATCCTCGCCTGGGGGGTGCCGCGCGACGGACGCCTGGCGCAGCCGCCGGCCTGGCTGGTGCACGCCCTGCTGCGCGCCGGCGACGCCGTCGGCTGGCCGCTCGCCCTGTCGGACCCCACGCTGCCGCTCCTCGCCCAGCTCGTCGTCCGCTCGACGCGGCCGGCCTTCGGCAGCGACGCCGATCCCTTCATCGCCGCGGGCGTGCCGGCGGCGACCCTCTCCGACAGCCCGCTGTTCGAGCTCGACCCCGCCTACCACACGCCGCGGGACACCGCCTCGCGGCTCGATCCCGAGCGCCTGGCGCGCTGGACGGAGCTGACCGCCGCCGCCGTCCGCCGCCTCGACGCCCTGGCGGGCCGGCCGCTGCCGGAGGACCGCTACCTCGCCGCCTTCGGCCGCGTCTGGCTCCACCGCGAGCTGCTCTGGATCGGCTTCCTGCTCTGGGCGCTCCTCGTCCTCCGGGGCTTCTTCGGCCGCCGGCGCGAACTTCCAGGTGCGGAAGCGAGCGGAAGCGCCGCCGTCCACCGTCGTCCCTACCCCGCCCTCTTCTTCCGCTTCTTGCTCATCCTCGCGGTGGTGACCGCACCGCTCTTCGCCGTCCTGCTCTGGCCGGCCGCGGCGCTCGCCCTCCGCCTGCCGCGGCGCCCCGCCCTCCGCGTGACTTGGGGAGCGCTCGCGCTCCTGCCCGCCGCTTTCTACCTGTCAGCGCTTTTCTGGGCCTGGAGCGAAGGCCTCGTCGGCCCCTGGGTGCCGCCCCTCCCCGGCTTCGCCCTCGTCGCCGCGGCCCTCGCCGCCTTCCTCTACCTCTGCGCCCGCGCGGGGGCGGCGAGCCCGGCGAGCAGCGCGATCGCCCGGTCGCACTCCTCCTCGGAGGTGTAGAAGTGCGGCGCGAGGCGGATGCCCGCGCCGGGCCGGAAGTCGCAGATGACCTCGCGCGCCAGGAGCTCGCGGCAGAGCCGCTCGCCGTCGGGGTGCCAGACGGTGACGGTGCCGCCGCGCCGCTCCGGATCGCGCGGCGAGCGCACCTCGAAGCCGGCGCCGAGGGCCGCGTCGATGAGCCGGCCGGTGAGCGCCAGCGAGCGCTCGCGGATGCGCTCCGCCCCGACCGCGGCGACGATCCGGTAGCCCGGCCGGCAGGCGTAGAGCGCGGGGACGTTCGGGGTGCCGGTGAGGAACCGCCAGGCCCCGGCGGCGGGCCGGATCGGGCCGGGACGGAAGGCGAACGGCTCCTCGTCGGCCTGCCAGCCGGTCAGCGCCGGCGCCAGCCGCCCGGCGAGGTCGGGGCGGACCCAGAGGTAGCCGGCGCCGGGCCCGCCGCAGAGCCACTTGACCGAGCCGCCGACCGCGGCGTCGACGCCCCAGGCCGCGAGCTCCAGCGGCAGCGAGCCGGTCGACTGGTAGACGTCGAGCAGCAGGAAGGCCCCGGTCTCGCGGCAGCGGCGGGCGATCGCCGCGGCGTCCTGCACCCAGGCGCTCCTGAAGAGGACGTGGGAGACGGCGACCAGGCGGGTGCGCTCGTCGATCGCGGCGAGGAGCCGTTCGGTGGCGGCACCCAAGCCGTCGCCGTCCGGCGGGACGGAGACGATCTCCGCCCCCTTCCGTCGCTCGCCGTCGACCAGGTAGAGGAGGGTGGGGAAGTCGAGGTCCGTGGTGACGACGCGGCGCCGCTCCGGCGGGTAGTCGAGGCAGGAGAGGAAGACGCCCGCCGCGACGGTGACGTTCTGGTGCATCGAGACCTCGCCGGGGCCGACGCCGAGGAGGGGCATGAGGAGGTCGCCGGTCGTGACCGACATCTCCCACCACCCCTCGTGCCAGGCGCGCACGCCCCGCTCCTCCCAAGCGCGGGCGAAGGCGGTCAGTTCGTCGTGGACGCCGCGCGGCATCGCGCCGAGCGAGTGGCTGACCAGGTACGTCGTGCGCTCCAGGATCGGAAACTCCGCGCGCAAGGCGAGGAGATCCGTCATCCTTCCCACCTGAAAATCCTGTAGGCGTTGTCGCGCAGCACCTTCCGCTGCACCTCGGCCGAGAGCGGCAAGGTCAGGAAGTCTCGGATGTTCTCCCCCAGGTCGTCCACCCCGGGGCTCGGCCAGTCGGTCCCCCAGAGCACCTTGTCGGCGATCTCCGGCAGCCGCGGCAGGTAGGTGAGGAGGCGCTTCGGTGGGATGCCGGAGACGTCGAGGTAGGTGTTCGGGTGCCGCCGCGCCAGGAAGAAGCAGGTCTCCATGTGGAGCGGGCGGCCGGCGTGGGCGAGGATGAGGGTCAGGTCCGGGAAGTCGACCGCGACGTCGTCGCACGGCATGGGGTCGGCGAAGCGGTTGCGGGCGCCGGGGAAAACCGAGGTGCCGGTGTGGACCATGACCGGCATCCGCAGCGCCTGCGCCTTCTCGTAGACGGCCGCGAGGCCGGGGAGGTCGAACAGGTAGGCGTTGGCGGCGTACTCCTGGTGCGGCGGATGGACCTTCAAGCCGCGGATCCCCAGCTCGCGCAGGCGCTCCACCTCGCCGCCGGGGTCGGCAGCGTGGCGGGGGTGGACGCCGCCGAAGGGGATCAGCCGGTCGGGGGCGTGGCGGGCGATCCCGGCCGCGAACTCGTTGACCTCGGCGGTGAAGCCCATGAGGTCCGGGGCGACGTAGTTGATCATCGCGATCCGCTCGACCCCCGCGCGGTCCATCCGCGCCAGGATCTCGCCGGGCCGGTGCATCAGCGCCGCCAGCGCCGCGCGCTCCTCGGCGCTCTTGCCGATCTTGGCGCGCGCCTCCGGGCGCATCAGCTCCCAGGGCTGGATGTGGACGTGGACGTCGACGACCCCAACCGGCGGCCGCAGGGCCGGCGCGGCCGCGCTCACCTCCCCTGCCACTGCGCCGGCCGCTTCTCCAGGAAGGCCGCCACCCCCTCCGCCTTGTCCGCGGTCGAGAAGAGGAGGCAGAAGAGGTCGCGCTCGTAGAGGATCCCCTCCTCGATGGCGAGCCGCTGGCTGGCGCGCACCGCCTCCTTGGCGACCCGGAGCGCCAGCGGGCTGCGGCCCGCGATCTTGCCGGCCAGCTCGAAGGTCTTGGCTCGCAGCTCCTCGTGCGGCACCACCAGCTCGACGAGGCCGATCTCCTTGGCCTCGGCGGCGGAGATCATGTCGCCGGTCAGGATCAGCCGCATGGCGTGGCCGAGGCCGACCAGGCGGGGCAGGCGTTGCGTCCCGCCGCCGCCGGGGATGAGGCCGAGGTTGATCTCGGGCTGCCCGAAGCGCGCCTTCTCGGAGGCGACCCGCAGGTCGCACGACATCGCCAGCTCGCAGCCGCCGCCCAAGCAGAAGCCGTTGATCATCGCGACGACCGGCTTGGGGAAGCTCGCCATCGCCTCGAAGATGCGCGGCTGGCGCATCGCGTGGCGCTGGTCGAGCGGCGTGCGGCCGGCGAACTCGCCGATGTCGGCCCCGGCGATGAAGGA
>DASUNQ010000369.1:0-2612 GCA_036277075.1 Thermoanaerobaculia bacterium | reverse complement strand
GGGCGAGCTGGCGGTCGTTCACGGCGCGGCGCCGCCGCCAGAGGTCGCCGAGCGCGTCGCCGCCGCCCTGCTCCTCCCCGGCGGGCAGCGGCGGGTAGAGGCCGTTGACGGCGAGCAGGTCCGCGCCGCGGCCCAACCGCTCGTCGAGCGCCGCCCCGAGCTCGAGCGCCTCCTCGACCGGCATCTCCTCGGCCTGGGTGACGACCACGACGCCGCAGCGCTCGGGGCTCGCCACGAGCCGCCGCAGCTCCTCCGCCATGCGCCCGAAGGGACCGCTGCGGATGACCTCGGCGACGAGCAGCGGGGCGAGCAGGAGGAGGACGCCGTGACCGCTGGCCGGGGCGTCGAGGACCACGGTGTCGAGCGCCGGCGCGCCCTCGCCCTGTCCGCGCAGCAGGCGGAGGGCGTGGCCGAGGATCGCCATCTCCTTCAACCCCGGCGCCCCGGGCGCGAAGTGCTGGTAGATCGGGCTGTCCAGCACCCGCCGCACCAGCAGCTCGACCTTGAGCTGCTCGCGCACGATCGCGTCGAGCACCTCGACCGGCTTCAGGTTCTGCACCCAGAGGCGCGGCGCCGCCGCGACGATCTCGCCGCCCGAGGGGGGCAGCCCGACCATCTGGTGCAGGTTCTCGCGCGGGTCGACCTCGAGGACGAGGGTGCGGCGGCCGGCGGCGGCGAGGCTGCGCCCGAGCGTGGCGGCGACGGTGGTCTTCCCCACGCCGCCCTTGCCGGTGACGACCAGCAGCTCGCGTCGCTGCAGCTCCTGGAAGACCCCCATCCCCGCGCCCATCGTCGCCCCCGGCCCCTGTGGTAAAACCCCGGCTGTCATGCCCTTCCCCGAGGTCCGCCTGCGGCGCTTACGCAAGACCCCTGCCCTGCGGGCGCTGGTGCGCGAGACGCGCGTCGCCGTCGACGACCTCGTCCTGCCGCTCTTCGTCTGCCCGGGCGAAGGGGTGGCGCGGCCGGTCCCCTCGATGCCGGGGGTCTGCCAGCACTCCGTCGACCGCCTGGTCGAGACCTGCGCCGAGGCGCACGCCGAGGGGATCCGCGCCGTCCTCCTCTTCGGCCTGCCGGAGTCGAAGGACGCCGAGGGCAGCGCCGCCTGGTCCGACGACGGCATCGTGCAGCGGGCGCTGCGCGCGATCAAGGAGCGCCTGCCGGAGCTGGTGACGATCGCCGACGTCTGCTTCTGCGAGTACACCGACCACGGCCACTGCGGCCTGCTCGCCGAGGGGCGGGTGGCCAACGACCCGACGCTCGAGAACCTGGCGCGCCAGGCGGTGTCGCTGGCGCGCGCCGGAGCGGACGTCGTGGCGCCCTCCGACATGATGGACGGCCGGGTGGCGGCGATCCGCCGCGCGCTCGACGCCGCCGGCCTCGCCGAGACGCCGATCCTCGCCTACGCGGTCAAGTTCGCGAGCGCCTTCTACGGCCCCTTCCGCGAGGCCGCCGGGTCGGCGCCGTCCTTCGGCGACCGGCGCGGTTACCAGATGGACCCGGCGAACGGCCGCGAGGCGCTGCGCGAGGCGGCGCTCGACGTCGCGGAGGGGGCGGACCTGCTGATGGTCAAGCCCGCCCTCCCCTACCTCGACATCCTGGCGCGGCTGCGCGAGCGCTTCGACCTGCCGCTCGCCGCCTATCACGTCAGCGGCGAGTACGCGATGCTCGAGGCCGCCGCCGAGCGCGGCTGGATCGACCACGACCGGGTGATGATGGAGACGCTGCTGGCGATCAAACGCGCCGGCGCCGATTTGATCCTCACCTACTGCGCGCGCGACGCGGCGCGGCTGATCCGGGCGGGGTGGAGCGAGTGAGACGGGGAAGAGGGCTGGGTAAGGAGTGACGGGATCGGCCGCCGAGGCGCTTCTTGCGCGGGCCGAGCGGGTCCTGCCAGGCGGCGTCAACTCGCCCGTGCGCGCCTTTCGCGGCGTCGGCGGGACGCCGGTTTTCGTGCGCAAGGCCGAAGGCGCTTGGCTCGAAGGCGAGGACGGCCGCCGCTACCTGGATTACATCGGCGGCTACGGGCCGCACATCCTGGGGCACCGCCACCCCTCGATCATCGAAGCGATCGAACGAACCCTTTCACGAGGAACGGCCTTCGGCGCACCCACGGTCGCCGAGGTCGAGCTCGGCGAGCGGATCGTCGCGGCGCTGCCCTCGATCGAGATGGTGCGTCTCGTGAGCTCCGGGACGGAGGCGACGATGTCGGCGCTGCGCCTGGCGCGCGCCGCCACCGGCCGCAGCAAGCTGGTCAAGCTCGCGGGCTGCTACCACGGCCACGCCGACCCCTTCCTCGTCGCCGCGGGCTCGGGGGCGGCGACGATCGGCGTCCCGTCCTCCCCTGGCGTGCCGCCGGCGGTCACCGCCGACACGCTCGTCGCGCCCTACAACGACCTCGCCGCGGTGGAGACGCACTTCGCGACCGCCGGCGCGGAGATCGCGGCGGTCTTCGTCGAGCCGGTGGCCGGGAACATGGGCCTGGTGCCGCCCGAGCCTGGCTTCCTGCCCGGGCTGCGCCAGCTCTGCAGCCGCCACGGCGCGCTGCTGGTGTTCGACGAGGTGATGACCGGATTCCGCGTCCATTGGGGCGGCGCCCAGAGCCTGTTCGAGAT
>DASUNQ010000368.1:0-2440 GCA_036277075.1 Thermoanaerobaculia bacterium | reverse complement strand
GCCTCGCCGTCGCCGAGCGGCACGCGGACCGCGACCGTCGCCGGCAGGTCCGCGAACTGCGCGTAGTCCGAGACCACCGCCGGCCGCCCCGCCGCCAGCACCCGCAGGAGCGAGGCCGAGGTCTCTCCCGCCGTCGGGTAGCGCAGGTTGAGGCAGAGGTCGGCCGCGGCGATCGCCGCCTGGAAGGTCTCGGCGTCGACGAAGCCGGTGACGTGGACGCGGTCGGCGACCCCCGCCCGGCGCGCCGCCTCCAGGAGGTCCACCTGCGGCGCCACCTCGCCGACCACCAGCAGATGCAGGGCCTCGAGCCCCGGCGCGGCGAGCGCGGGGAGCGCCGCCGCGGTGCGCTTGATCGGCGTCTGGAAGCCGATCGAGCCGACGACCGGCGCGTCCTCCGGCAGCCCGAAGCGGCGGCGCACGGCGCGCCCGGCCGCGGGGTCGGCCGGCGGCGGCAGCGGGATCCCCATCGGCACCTGGCGGACGCGCAGCTCCGGGTCGTCCTCGCGCACCACCGCCGCCGCCCAGGCGCTGTGGACGAGCACCCCGCGCTGCCGGCGCAGCAGGGTGCGGTGGGCGGGGAGCGCGAAGGTCGGCGCCTCGCCGTACGCCCCCCAGCGCTTGCCGCGCGCGGCCGCGTGGCCGATCCAGCCGTGGTCGGCGGCGAGCCTCTCCTCGTAGGGCTCGTACTCGCCGCGTCCGAGCGTCTGGTCGAGGAGGAGGTGGTGGAGCACGAGGTCGTGCAGGGTGAGCACGCCGGGCCGCGCCAGAGCCAGGGCGAGGACCCCCTCGTGGTGGTGGTTGTTGCCCATCTGGTAGAGAGGGAGGCGCCCGTCGGCGCCCGTCTCCTCCGCCGGCACCGGCCGCCAGCGCGCCGCCACCTCCGGCGCCACCGGCTGTCCCGGGAGGCGGACGAGCCGCACGTCGGCGCGCGCCGCCAGCTCCGGCAGCAGGTCGAGCGTGTAGTCGGCGATCCCGGAGCGGACGGGGGGCAGCGGGGAGACGACGTCGAGGCGGAGCAGGGACACGGGGCAGCGCCGGCTAGGCGGGCAGCTCGTCGCGGGTGCCGGGCTCGGCCATCTGGCCCTTCAGGAAGGCCTCGACGAAGAGGTCCAGGTCGCCGTTGAGCACCCGGTCGGCGTCCCCCACCTCGGCGCCGGTGCGGTGGTCCTTGACCAGCCGGTAGGGGTGGAGCACGTAGCTGCGGATCTGGCTCCCCCAGGCGATGTCCTTCTTCTTGCCCTCGCGCTCGGCCTGCTCGGCCTTGCGCTTCTTCATCTCGAGGTCGTAGAGGCGGGCGCGCAGGACCTTCATCGCCGTCGCGCGGTTCTTGATCTGGCTGCGCTCGTTCTGGCAGGCGACGACGATGTTCGTCGGCAGGTGGGTGATGCGCACCGCCGACTCGGTCTTGTTGACGTGCTGGCCGCCGGCGCCGGAGGAGCGGTAGGTGTCGATCCGCAGGTCCTTGTCTTCGATCTGGATGTCCACGTCGTCGTCCACCTCGGGCACGACGTAGACCGAGGCGAACGAGGTGTGGCGCCGGCCCTGGAAGTCGTAGGGGCTGATCCGCACCAGCCGGTGCACGCCGGTCTCGCCCTGGAGGTAGCCGTAGGCGTACTGGCCGCGCAGGGCGACGGTCGCGCTCTTGATCCCGGCCTCCTCGCCGTCGAGCCGCTCGAGCAGCTCGACCGCGTAGCCGTTCTGCTCGCCCCAGCGCAGGTACATGCGCAGCAGCATCTCGGCCCAGTCCTGCGACTCGGTGCCGCCGGCGCCGGGGTGGATGACCAGGATGGCGTTCTTGTCGTCGTCCTCGCCGGAGAGCTTGAGCTGGAGCTCGAGCTTGTGGAGGTCGTCCTCGAGGCGGTCGAGGAAGCGGGCGGCCTCGGGGTCGGTCTCCCCCTCGGCGAGGAGGTCGCCCCAGGCTTCGAGCTCGGAGGCGTCGGCGCGCAGGCGCTTCAGGGTGTCGAAGCGGCGGGCCATGGCGCGGCGGCGCTGGAGGAGCGGGGCGCTTCGCGCCGGGGCGTCCCAGAACCCCGGCTGCTCCATCTGCCGGTCGATCTCCCCCAGCTGCTCCTCGAGCCGGGCCTCCTCAAAGGTACCCCCGGAGGCCCCCGAGCTGCTCGGCGAGCCGATCGATGCGCTGCTGGAGGTCGGAGGCGATCATGTCGGGTCTCGTGGAGGCAGGATGATACCAGCGGAGGCTTCCCGAGAGGCTGCGGAGGCCTCCGGAGGCGCTCGGGAGGCTTCCCGAGGTGCTCGGGAGGCTTCCCGAGGCGCGGAGGAAGCTTCCCGAGGCGCGGAGGTGGAGTTGCCCCGCTTTGGTGGACACCTCATCCTTAGGGAGAAAGGAGTCCATGATGGGGAGTCACCGCGGCAAGCCCTATCCAGCGGAGTTTCGTCGGCGGATGGTGGAGCTGGTGCGGGCGGGTCGGACGGCCGAGGA
>DASUNQ010000367.1:0-7116 GCA_036277075.1 Thermoanaerobaculia bacterium | reverse complement strand
GCCACCCCTTGCGCGTGGCGCACGCCGGAGGCGGCGAGGCGGGCGCAGCCCTCCTCCCAGAGCCGCGGGTCGTCCGTCAGGCCGGCCAGGAGCGGCCAGAGAGCGACGGCGGCGGCGGGGACGCGGTCGAGCGGCGCGAGGTCGCCGGCGAGGAGCGGCGCCAGGAGGTCGGCCGCGAGGAGCGCCGCGCCCGCGCCACCGACGTCGGGGGCGGCCTCGCCGGCGGCGAGCTGCACCAGGACCGGCGTCCCCGCTTCGAGACAGCGGTCCGCGAGCCGGTCGCGGGCCGCGGCCAGCCCAGGCGGCACCGGCGGCAGGTAGAGGAGATCGTCGGGCGCGGCGCCGTCGAGCGCCAGCTCGGGGGCGCTCGACTGGAGCGGCGCGAGGTCGCGCCGGGAGGTGCCGAGGGCGCCGCCGGCCAGGTCCAGCCAGGAGGCTTCCGGCCCCGGCCAGGCGCGCGGCGCGTGGCGGATCCAGAGGTGGCCGGCGTCGGGCAGGCGCTCGACGAGCTGCACCCGGAAGGGCGGGATCACGCGAGGAGCCCGCGTGCCGCGAGCGCCCGATGGACGTACTTGGCGAGCACGTCGACCTCCAGGTTCACGCGGTCGCCGGGGCGAAGGCGGTGGAGAGTCGTGACCTCCAGGGTGTGCGGGACGAGCGCGATCTCGAAGCGGCCGCCGGTGCGGGCGGAGATCGTCAGGCTCACCCCGTCGAGCGCCACCGAGCCCTTCTCGACGAGGTAGGCCTCGAGGTCGGCCGCGACCTCGAAGGCGATCACCGCGTGGTCGCCGAGGTCGCGGCGGTCGAGCGCCGCGACCGTGCCGTCCACGTGCCCCTGCACCCAGTGCCCGCCGAGCGGGTCGCCGACGCGCAGCGCCGGCTCGAGGTTCACCTCGTCGCCCGCGTGCAGTCCGCCGAGCGTGGTGCGCGCCAGGGTCTCCGGAGAGAGCTCGACCTCCGAGCGCCCGGCGGCCCCGCCGACCACCGTCAGGCACACGCCGGAAACCGCCAGGCTCGCGCCGATCCCAAGCCGCTCCGAGAGCGCGGCGCCGTGGCCGATCGCCAGCCGCACGCCTCCCGCGGCGGAAGCCGCAGGCGCCTCGAGCAGCCGCCCGCGCTCGACGACCAGGCCGGTGAACATGGCGCCCGAGGGTACCGGAAAACGGATCGAGTCCGCCCCGGAGCGCCCAATTCGGTCCGCGAGCGCCCCTTTCGGTCCGCGAGCGCCCGTTTGCGTCTGGGAGCGCCCGTCTCGGTCCGGGAGCGCCGCGTTCGGTCGCGGAGCGCCCATTTGCGTCCGGGAGCGCTCATCTGCGTCCCGGAGCGCCCGTTTCCGTCCCGGAGCGCCCATCTCTGAGATGGAGCGTTTTGCACCGCCAGCGGAGCTAGGGCTGGAGGCCGATCCGCGCCAGAAGGTCCTCGAGCGCTCCTTTCCGCAAGCCGGAGAGGACCAGGTCGTCGCCCCGCCGCCGAACGGAAAGGCGTTCCAGGCGAGGGGCGGCGGCGAGCGCGCGCGCTCCCGTCCCACCGATCGGGCCGGGGGCTCTCCGGCCGCCGACGAGGAGCGGCGCGCAGGCGGCCTCGACGCGGTCCCAGAGGCCGCTTTCGAAAAAGGCGGCGTGGGCCTCGGCGCCGCCTTCCACGAGGACGCACTGCACGCCCCGCGCGTGCAGCGCCGCAAGCACCGCGTCGGGGTCGACGCACTCCAGCCTCTCGACCCGCACGCCGCGCGCTTCGAGCGCGGCACGCCGCGGCCCTTCCTCCGCTTCCGTGAAGACCAGGACCTCCCCCTCCTCGCCCAGCATCTTCGCCTCCGGCGGCAGCCGCAGCCGCCGATCGACCACCACCCGCAGGATCGGCCCCGCCGCCAGCCCCAGCCTCCGCGTCAGGAGCGGGTCGTCCGCGAGCGCCGTGCCGCTGCCGACGAGAATCGCGTCGTGCTCCTCGCGCAGGGCCAGCGCCCAGCGCCGGCCGCCTTCGGACGAGATCCAGCGGCTCTCGCCGGCGGCGGTGGCGATCTTGCCGTCGAGGCTCATCGCCCACTTGAGGGTCACCGCGGGACGGCCGAGCGCCCGCGCGGTGAGGAACGGAAGATTCAGCGCCGCCGCGTCGCGCGCCAGCGCGCCGACCTCGACCTCCACCCCCGCCTCCCGCAGCCGCGCGAAGCCGCGGCCGGAGACCCGCGGGTCCGGGTCGGCGTGGCTCGCGACGACCCGCGCGACTCCAGCCCCCAGCAGCGCGTCGACGCAAGGCGGGGTGCGGCCGTGGTGGCGGCACGGCTCGAGATTCAGGTAGAGAGTGGCGCCCCGCGCCCGATCGCCGGCGGCGGCGAGGGCCTCCGCTTCGGCGTGCGGCTCGCCGGCGCGCCGGTGCCACCCCTCCCCCACCACCGTGCCGTCGCGCACCAGGACGGCGCCGACGCGCGGGTTGGGGGCGGTGCGGTAGCGCCCGCGGGCGGCCAGGCGGAGCGCGCGCCTCAGGTGGGCTTCGTCGGCAGTCTTAGCCAACCCAGGCGCCAAGGCTTTGGCGCCGTTATCCAAGTAATGCAGCGGCGAACTCCCGCGGCCGGAAGTCCACCAGGTCGTCGGCCGACTCACCGACCCCCAGGTAGAGGACGGGGAGCTTGAGCTCGCGCGCCACCGCCACCGCCATGCCGCCCTTGGCGGTGCCGTCGAGCTTGGCGAGGAGCACGCCGTCCACCTGGGCGACCTGGGTGAAGGTGCGCGCCTGGGCGAGGGCGTTCTGGCCGGTCGTGGCGTCGAGCACGAGGAGCGTGCGCCGCTCCCAGCCCGCCCCTTCGCGCTCGATCACCCGCCGCACCTTCGCCAGCTCCGCCATCAGGTGGTCCTTGGTGTGGAGGCGCCCGGCGGTGTCGACGAGGAGCTGCGTGGCGCCGCGGGCGCGGGCGGCCTGCAGGGCGTCGTAGACGACGGCCGCGGGGTCGGCCCCGAGCCGCGAGCGCACGACCTCGACCCCCAGCCGCTCCCCCCAGACCACGAGCTGCTCGATGGCGGCGGCGCGGAAGGTGTCGGCGGCGGCGATGAGCACGCGCTCCCCCTGCCGGTCGAGTCGCCGGGCGAGCTTGGCGATCGAGGTCGTCTTGCCGACGCCGTTGATCCCGACGACCAGGGTGACGGTCGGCCGGCCGCTCGCCGCCGGAGGCGGCGCCGCCTCGGCGAGGAGCCGGCTCATCTCCTCGACCAGCTTGCCGCGCAGCATCGTCACGTCCGCCGGCTCGTCGCGGCGCACGCCCTTGCGCAGCCGCTCCACCAGCTCGAGCGCGGTCTCCACCCCGAGGTCGGCGGCGATCAGCGCCTCCTCGACCTGCTCGAGGGTCGCCTCGTCGAGCACCCGTTTGCCCTGCGCCGCGGCCGAGATCCGCTCGATGATCTCGGTGTGGGTCATGAAGAGCGCGCGGTTGAGCTTGCGCAGGAAGCCGGCGCGCGGCGCCTCGGCGGGCGCCTCGAGCTTCACCTCGGCGGCGAGATCGAGGTACTCGCCCGACGGCGCGCGCTCCTCGGCCATCCTCAGAACAGCTCCCGGCGGAGCTGGTCGGCGGCGTCGGCGAGGCTGGCGCAGGCGTGGGCGACGAGGCCCGGCTGGTGCTGCACCAGGGCCACGCAGTAGCCGTCGGGGAGCGGGGCGGCGTAGATGTGCGCCGCCCGGCGGTCGATGTGGATCAGCCGCGGGACGCCGAGATCGTTGCCGGCGAGCAGGCGCTCGAGCTGCCGCAGGTAGATGCCGAGGTAGGCGCCGAGCACCCGCAGGTCGTAGGGCGCGAAGGCCGCGCAGGCGTACTCGACGGTCTCGCCGCTGGGGTCGAGGAAGAGCGCCCCCGCGGCGCGGTCGTTGTCGGCCAGGAGGTTGGCGAGGACGTAGCCGAAGGCCATGCGCGGCGGGCCGTCCGGGGCCCTGGCGGCGGAGTCTAGCTCGCCTTCGCCTGCAGCGGCTGGGCCGGCTGGCTCGCCGGGCGCGGCGCGGGCATCCGCACCTCGCCGGCCTCGAAGGCGCGCAGGAAGGCGGTCACCACTTTGGCGTCGAAGCGGCTGCCGGTGAGCTTGGTGATGGTCTCGACCGCGAACTTCAGGCTGTAGGCCTGCTGGTAGGGGCGGTTGGTGGTGATCGCGTCGAAGCAGTCGGCGACCGCCACGATGCGCGCCAGCAGCGGGATCTGCTCCCCCTTCAGGCCGTCCGGGTAGCCGCGCCCGTTCCAGGCCTCGTGGTGCCAGCGCACCGCCGGGAGGACCTCGCGGAGCTGCTCGATCGGCGAGAGGATCTCGGCCCCCTTGATCGTGTGCAGCTTCATCTGCTCGTACTCCTCCGGGCTCAGCACGCCGGCCTTGGTCAGGATGCGGTCCTCGATGCCGATCTTGCCGACGTCGTGGAGGAGCGCGCCGATCCACACCTTGTGCTGCACCTCTTCGGGCAGGCCGAGGTGGCGCGCGAGGATGCGCGAGAGCGCCGCGACGCGGTCGGAGTGACCGCGGGTGTAGGGGTCCTTGGCGTCGATCGCGGCGGCGAAGGCGCGCAGGGAGCCGATGAAGAGGTCGCGGTTGGCCTGCGCCGCGTCGCGGAGCTGCTGCACGTGGCTCGCGACCTGGCCGCTCATGCGGTTGAAGTTGGCCGCGAGGTCGGAGAGCTCGAAGGCGAGGCCGCGGCTCTCCACCCGGCCGCCGAAGCTGCCGGCGGCGATCTGCGAGCTGGTGGCGGCGAGGCGCTGGATCGGCTCGCCGACCCGGTGCGAGACCCAGTAGGCGAAGCCGAAGGCGAGGACGACGAGCGGCACGGCGGCGATCGCGGCGTTGCCGATCATCCGGTCGACCGGCTCGAAGGCCTCGGAGACCGACTGCTGCGCCACCACCCCCCAACCGCTCGCCTCGACCGGGCTCACCTGCGCCAGCATCTCCGTGCCGCCGCCGCGGCCGGAGGCGTACTGCGTCGTCATGCCGAGCGGCCGGGCGACGAAGGCGCGGACCACGTCCGAGGCGAGGAGCGCGCGCGCCGCCTCGCCGCCGCCCGCCTGCGACCAGAGCAGGCGGCCGCCGCGGTCGACGAGGAACACCTCGACGCCGCCGGCGACCTCGCCGGCGATGAGCTCCTGGATCGGGCGCAGCACGAAGAGCGCCTCGACGACGAGGCGCGCGCGGCCGTCGGGCCCCGCAGCGGGCACCGCCAGCACCGCCGCCGGCCCCTGCGGCAGGTCGACGAAGCGGTAGACCGGGTCGTCCCCGCCCCGCGCGGCGGCGAAGGCGCCGTCGAGGGCGGCGAGGGCGGCCGGCCCGCCGTCCTCGGCGGTGAAGCGCGGTCCGGCGCCGTCGCGGTCGAGGACGCGCAGGTCGAGGACCCCGGGGGTGGCGGCGGCGAAGCGCTGCAGCTGCCGGCCCACCCAGGGGGCGCGCAGCCGCGCCGCGGGCGCGCCGCCGGCCGGCGGGGCGAGCACCGCGTCGCCGAGCAGCGCCAGCTGCCGCTGCAGGGCGAGGAGCTCGACGTCGAGCTGGCGCGAGAGGGCGAGCGCGGAGTCGATCAGCCGGTCGCGCTGCTCGTCGCGCAGCACCTGCCGGTTCTGCCGCACCAGCAGCCAACTGCTCACCGCCAGCGGCAGGATGCCGGCGAGGAGGAGGACGGCGAAGAGGACGTGGCGCAGCCGGGCGCGCGCCAGCAGGCCGCGCGCGCTCAGCATCGTGGGCGGCGGGATCGAGACACTCCGTTACCTCTCGTAAAAAGCTGCAACGAGTATATCGGAGCGCTGGCCGGCCTAACCTTGCAGGCGCTTGACGTTACGCCGCGGCGAAGGGGTCGGCGAGGAACGGCGCGAGCTCGCGGCGGACGGCGTCGAGCGGCACGTCTTCGACGATGCGGCCGCGGCCGAGGGCGGCGGGGAGCACCCAGGCGAGGCCCCCCTCGCGCGCCTTCTTGTCGCGCTCCAGGAGGGGCAGGAGGGCCTCGGGCGCGAGCGGCGGGAGAGGAGGGAGGTCCAGGCGGCGGAGGAGGGCGCGCGTGCGCTCGGCGGCCGCGCCGTCGGCCGGCGGCGCCGCGCCGTCGCGCTCCGCCAGGCGCAGCGCGAAGAGGATGCCGTAGGCGACGGCCTCGCCGTGGCGCAGGCCGGCGTAGGCGAGCGCCGCCTCGATCGCGTGGCCGAGCGTGTGGCCGTAGTTGAGGAGGCGCCGCTCGTCGCGCTCGCCGGGATCGCGCTCGACGACCGCCACCTTCGCCGCCGCGGCGCGGGCGACGACCGGCGCCAGCGCGGCGGGGTCGCCGGCGAGGAGGCGGTCGAGGTCGGCCTCGATCGCCGCGAAGAGCCCGGCGTCGAGGAGCGCGCCCATCTTGATCGCCTCGACCAGGCCCGAGCGCAGCTCCTCGCGCGGCAGGGTGGCGAGGACGGCGGTGTCGGAGAGGACGAAGTCGGGGTGGTGGAAGAGGCCCACCGCGTTCTTGCCGCCGGGGAGGTCGACGCCCGTCTTGCCGCCGAGCGCGGCGTCCACCTGCGCGAGGAGCGTCGTGGGGAGCTGCGCGTAGGCGATGCCGCGCAGGAAGCAGCCGGCGGCGAAGCCGCCGAGGTCGCCCGTGCTGCCGCCGCCGAAGGCGAGGAGCCGGCTGTCCCGCTTGCCGCCGGCGGCGAGCATCTCGTCCCAGAGCCGCTCGGCCGTGCCGACCGTCTTGGCGGCCTCGCCGTCCGGGACCGTGAGCACGACCGAGCGCCCGGCGGCGCGGCGCAGCGGCGCGAGGCGCGCGCCGTGGAGCTCGAGGACCCGCGGCGTCGAGACGACGAACACGGTGCGCCCCGCGAGCCAGGGCGCGAGCTCCCCCGCCCCCTCCTCCAGGGCTCCCTCGCCGACGACGATCGCCGTCTCCCCCGCCGGATGGCGGAGGGCGAAGCGGTGGAGAGGGGTCGCCGCGGGCCGCGCTTGCACGTGCGGCGGCAGTCTACTCCGCCGCTTCGCGCCAGCCGGGAAGGTCGAGCGCCTGCTGGACGAAGGCGCACCAACGGGCGCGGAGGGCCTCGGCGCGGGCGGGGGGCCAGGCGGGCTCGCGGCGCCGGCGGACCGGAGGCGCGGCGGCGAGGGCGGGCTCGCCGTCGCCGAGCAGGCCCGACGCCCACGCCGCGAGCCGCGGGGG
>DASUNQ010000366.1:0-14527 GCA_036277075.1 Thermoanaerobaculia bacterium | reverse complement strand
CGAGGCGATCGTCTTCGCCCCGCCGTCCGGATCCGTGTCGTTGGCCAACACGTCGATCACGTTGCCGCTCGAGTCCTCGTTGACCGTCGCCGCATCGTCGACCGCCGTCGGATCGTCGTCGACGCAAGTCACCGTCACCGATACCGTCGCCGTGTCGCCGCCCGGAGACAGCGTGTACGTGAACGTGTCCGGGATGCCGGAGACCGTATTGCAGTAGTTCGCGTCGGGCGTGTAGCTCAGCGACAGGCCGTCGCCCGCCACCGTCACCGTCCCGTTGGCCGGATCCGTCGCCGAAGCGATCGTCTTTGCCCCCCCATCGGCGTCCGTGTCGTTGGCCAACACGTCGATCGGCGTCGCCCCCGAGTCCTCCCCCACCGTCGCCGTGTCGTCCACCGCCACCGGGTTGTCGTCGACGCAGTCAACCGTGACCGACACCGTCGTCGACGAGCTGCCCGGCGTGAGGGTGTAGTTGAAGGTATCCGGCGCGCCGCCCGGCGGGTCGTTGCAGTAGTCCGGGTCCGGCTGGTAGGTCAGACCCGTGTGCGCTCCGGGCGTGCCGCCGGTCAGCACCACGGTGCCGTTCGCCGGATCGGTCGCCGAGGCGATGAACTTGTCGCCACCATCCGTGTCGGTGTCGTTGGCCAGCACGTCGATCGCCGTCGCCCCCGAGTCCTCCTCCACCATCGCGCTGTCCGCCACCGCCACCGGCGGATCGTCGACGGGCACCACCGTCACGGTCGAAGTGGCGGTGTTGCTGTCGCTCGATCCGTCGTTGGCCACGAACTCAACGACGCGCGCCGTCGCGTTCGGACCCTCCTTGGTGTTGAGATACGTCACCGTCCGCAGCACCGCCTGGAAGTCGGCGATCGGCTGCGGCGTCACCGTGGAGAGCGTCAGCACCCCTTCCGCCGGGTTCGTCGTGTCGTCGTAGGCCTTGCTGATGTTGGGGAAAGCCGAGACGTCGGCGTCCAGCACCTCGTCGTCGGTGTCGAGGAGGTTGGTGAGGGTGACGGTCAGCGACACCAGCGTCGTCGAGTCGACGTCGGTGATCGTCGCGTCGGCCGGATCCTCGAGGAGCTTGGCCGCGTCCCCTTCGGTAAAGGTGATCGCGAAGTCGCTGCCGGGGGTCCCCTTGTCGTCGTTGGCGTCGAGATCGAGCGCCGGGGCGTCGTCGGCGCAGTTGACCGTCACCGTCACCGTCGCCGTGTCGCCGCCGTTGAGCGTGTAGGTGAAGGTGTCGAGCGCCGTGCCGGGCGGGTTGTTGCAGTACTCCGCGGCCGGCTGGTAGGTGAGGTCGGCGCCGGCGTTGGTGATCAGCACGGTGCCGCCCTGGGCCGACGGGCTCTGCACCGCCGTGATGGTCTTCGGGCCGGCGTCGATGTCGGTGTCGTTCGCCCGCACGTCGATCGGGTTCGCACCGGAGTCCTCGGCGACCGTCGCCGTGTCGTCGACGGCCACGGGCGCGTCGTCGACGCAGGTGACCGTCACCGTCACCGTCGCGGTGGCGCCGCCGGGGGTCAGCGTGTAGGTGAAGGTGTCGAGCGTCGTCCCCGGCGGATCGTTGCAGTAGTTGGCCGCCGGCGTGTAGGTCAGGTCGGCGCCCGCGTTGGTGATCAGCACCGTGCCGCCCGCCGTCGACGGGTTCTGTACCGCCGAGATCGACTTCGGCCCGCCGTCGGTGTCGGTGTCGTTGGCGAGCACATCGAGCGTGTTGGCGCCCGAGTCCTCGCCGACCGTCGCGGCGTCGTCCACCGCCACCGGCTCGTCGTCGTCGCAGTTGACGGTGACCGTCACCGTCGCGGTGTCGCCGCCGGGGCTCAGCGTGTAGGTGAAGGTGTCGAGGGCCGTCCCGGGAGGGTTGTTGCAGTAGCCGTCGTCGGGCTCGTAGGTGAGGCTGAGGCCGCCGCCGGCCACCACGACGCTCCCGTTCGCCGGGTCGCTCGCCGAGGCGATGCTGAACGGATCGCCTTCGGGATCGGTGTCGTTGGCGAGCACGGGGATCGCGGTCGGCGCGGCGTCCTCCGCCACGGTGGCGCTGTCGTCGTTCGCCACCGGAAGGTCGTTCACGCAGTTGACGGTCACCGACACCAGCCCGGTATCGCCGCCGGGCGTCAAGGTGTAGGTGAAGGTGTCGAGCGTCGTCCCCGGAGGGTTGTTGCAGTAATTGGGATCGGGCTGATAGGTCAGACCCGTGTGCTGCCCCGGCGTGCCGCCGGTGAGCACCACGGTCCCGTGCGCCGGATCGCTCGCCGACGCGATCGCCTTCAGCCCGCCGTCGCTGTCGGTATCGTTGGCCAGGACGTCGATCGCCGTGGCCGCCGCGTCCTCGGTCACGGTCGCCGCGTCGTCGACCGCCACCGGCGACTGGTCGTTCACGAAGTACCCGAAGATGTCCAGGATCAGGTGGACCGTGTCGCCGGCGCCGCCGTCCATCGTCGCCAGAGCGTTGATGTCGCCGCCGAAGTCGCTGGCGAGCGCCACGATGTCGACCTTGCCGCGCGTCCGGTTGGCCTTGAAGGGGAAGGCGCCCGGCCGCGGCGGCCCGGGGGCGGCTGCGTCGCCGGGATAGAGCACGACATCGCCGTCGGACGTCCCCGCCGTCACCGTGAGGTTCAGCGCCACCGCGCCCGCGTTGGCGGGCACGCCGCACTCCGGCCCGGTGATCTGGATCGAGCGCGGCGTGTTGTGCGCCAGCGCCGGCGCATCGGCCGGCTGGCGGCTGTCGAACACCCGGCACGGCGTGGCGAGGGTGAAGAAGTTCCCCTGAGCCGCGGCGGCGCGCGGCAACGCGAGCGCGGCGGCGAGGACCATGGCGGCGAGGACGGCGTGGCGCGCGATCGTTTTCATCGACGACTCCCTCCGCGGTTGACGACGAGCGGGCGCACCGAGACGTCCGGGGAGGCTCCCTGCTGTCGGGAAGTACGGCGAGTCGGAACCACTTCCGCCTCGTCGCCGCGGATCCGCTTCACTCCTAGATTGCGCAGAACGCTAGCACAAGTGGGACGGTAAGATGCGCAGGTGTTGAACGGCGATGAAACACGACCGCGCTGCCCCTGGGCCGGGACCGAGCCGGGGATGCTCGCCTACCACGACCGCGAGTGGGGCGTGCCGGTGCACGACGACCGCACCCTCTTCGAGTTCCTGGTCCTCGAGGGCGCGCAGGCGGGGCTCTCCTGGCGGACGATCCTGGCGCGGCGCGAGGGGTACCGGCGGGCCTTCGCCGGCTTCGACCCGGAGGTCGTGGCCGGCTTCTCGGAGCGCGACGTCGAGCGCCTGCTGGGCGACGCCGGCATCGTCCGCAACCGCGCCAAGGTCGAGGCGGCGATCGGCAACGCGCGCCGCTTCCTCGAGGTGCGCGCCGAGCACGGCACCTTCGACGGCTACCTCTGGGGATTCGTCGGCGGCCGGCCGCGGAGCAACGCCTTCCGCACCATGGCCGAGGTGCCGGCCACGACGCCGGAGGCCGAAGCGCTGAGCCGCGACCTGCGCGGCCGCGGCTTTCGCTTCGTCGGGCCGACGATCGTCTACGCCACGATGCAGGCGGTCGGCCTGGTCAACGACCACCTCGTCGGCTGCTTCCGCTGGTCCGAGCTGTCCGGCTCTACGCCGGCTCCTGCCGGAAGCGGCGACTCCCCAGCATCGCTTCCGCCAGCCAGCGCCAGCCCGCGGCGACGCCGTTGAGGAGGTTGAGCGTCACCAGGAGCAGCAGCAGGCCGGCGGCGCCGCAGGCGAGCGCCTCGGGGAGCGTGTCGATCTCCCAGAGCACGATCTGCGGCGGCCAGTCCGAGTAGAGGAACGGCGCCGCGACGAGCGAGCCCGAGAGCGCGATGAGCGTCACCCAGAGGACGAAGGTCGCGAGCCCCAGCGGGAACTTGAGGAAGAGAAAGAGGAGCCCGGTCCAGGTCACCGGGTCGGCCAGGTAGTCGCGGGCGCGCTGGAGGAGCTTGCGGTCGGTCGCGGTCGTGCGGGGGGCCGTCGCGGGGATCTGCGCGCCGAGCAGCCCGATGGCGAGGAGCCGCTCGAGCGCGGCGCAGGCCCAGGCGGCGGCGAAGGTCAGGGCCAGGACGAGGAGGCCGATCCACAAGATCAACAGCCCGACGCTGAGCGAGAAGGCGACCGTCAGGACGACGAAGTAAGCGAGCCCGAAGGGGAAGGCGAGCAGCAGGTAGAGCAGGTTGCCCCAGGTGCGCGGCTCGATCGGGGCGCGCAGAAAGCCCACCAGCGCGGCGGCGAACGGCGTCCGCGCGGGCGCGGCGGGCGGGCTGTGCAGGTCCAGGGTGGCGGCGTGCATGACGTGGTCTCCGGTCTGGGCGCGCGGGCGGAGCGCCGGTGCCCGTTGCGCATTACGCGGCGCCGCGCCTGTGGGTTTCGCGGCGCGCGAGACCGTACAATGCCCCCATGCGCCTCCATGCCTTCCACGGCCTGCGCTACGCCCGCCCCGCCGCCGAGGCCGGCGCCCTGGCGGCCCCGCCCTACGACCAGATCGACGACCCGGCCCGCGACCGGCTCCACGCCGCCTCGCCGCACCAGTTCGCGCATCTCATCCGCCCGGCGGCCGCGGACGGCGGCGATCCGTACGCCCGCGCCGCGGAGCTCCACCGCCGTTGGCTTGGCGACGGCATCGTGGCGCGCGAGGCCCGTCCCGCCCTCTACCCTTATGTCATCGAGCTCGCCGGCGGCGGCCGCCGGCTCGGCATCGCCGGTCTGGTCGGCCTCGAGGACGCACGCCGCATCCGGCCGCACGAGCAAACCATCGACAAGCCGTTCGCCGACCGCTTGGCGCTGCTCGAAGCGACGCGAGTGGATCTCGAGCCGGTGCTGCTGCTCTCCGAGGACGGCGGCCGCCTCGACGCGCTCCTGACCGAGGACCTCGAGGGGATCGAGCCGCTGGTCCGCCATCAGGACGCGGACGGCCACCGGCACCTCCTTTACCGCATCGAGGAGCCGGCGCGCATCGCGCGCTACCGCGAGGCCCTGGCCGGTCCCGGCGCGATCGCCGACGGCCACCACCGCTACAAAGTGGCGCAGGCCTTCGCCGAACGCCACGACGCCGCCGCGGAGAGCGCCGCCGCCGCCAAGCTCGCGGTGGTGACGAGCCTCGATTCCCCCGCCTTGACGATCGACCCGATCCACCGCGCGCTCCGCGCGCCGGCCGACCTCGCGCGACTGGCTCCCCTCGCCGCGGCTCGCGCGCCCTTCCGCGGCGACGGCGGTACGGCGTTTGCCGCGGCGGTGGCGGCCGCGCCGCAGCCGGCCCTGGGGATCCGGGTCACGGGGGCCGAGCCGGAGGTCTGGTCCTTCCCAGCGACGGGCCGCCCCGCAGTGGCCGTCCTCCGCGACGCCGTCCTGCCGGCCCTCGGGCTGGCGCCGGCGGCGGCGACGGACGGCACCGTCCTCTACCGCGCGCAGCCGGAGGAGCTCTGGGCGCAGATCGAGGGCGGAGAGGTGGGGACGGCCCTCTTCCTGCCCCCGATGCAGCCGGCCGAGTTCGCGGCCGCGATCGCCGAAGGCGAGATGCTCCCCCCGAAGTCGACCCGCTTCCTGCCCAAGGTCATGTCGGGGCTGGTCTGGGCGGCGCACGATACCGCTCTCGCCTGATCGCCATGCCTACGAGCCTCCTCGACGACTCGACTCCCGTCGTCCAGTTCGACGTCCAGCTCGAGGTCTCCCCCTACGCCGTCTTCCGCCGGCTGCGCGACGGCGACCCGCCGCTGCTCATCGACGTGCGGCCACAGCCGGGGCGGCTCACCCTGCGCGGCGCCGAGCCCTACCCCGGCCCCGAGTGGGCGCCGCCGGCCGACCGGGACGTGGTCCTCTTCGACGACGACGGCGCCCTCGCCGTCCAGGGAGCGCGCCACATGCAGGCGGCCGGCTGGCCGCGGGTCAAGGCCCTCTTCGGCGGCCTCGAGCTCTACGAGTTCGCCCTCGACCCGGAGGTCGTCGGCGCCGAGACCTACCTGGTCCGCGACCGGGGATAGAATCCGCTGAAAACCGCCGTCTTCGGCCAGAGCCCCCCGTACCCGGGGGCGGAGAGCGACCATGGCCACCGAACCGCTGGATTCCCTGCCGGACATCGAGGCCCCCCGCGCCCGCACCGACGAGAGCCTGCAGCAGGAGCGCGAGCTCGCCGACCGGGCGCTCGCCAACAGCCACGCCGCCGGCGCCGAGAAGGCGTGGACGACGGTCGAGGACGCGCGCGCCGAGACCGACGAGAGCCTCCAGCGCGACCGGGTGGAGACCGACGTGGCGCTCGAGGACGTGCGCCAGGAGGCGGCGGAAATCGTCGAGACCCTGGCCGAGGGGATGCCGGCGGCGGCGCAGGTCGGGGACGTGCTGGCGCAGGAGCGCGCGGCCGCCGCCGAGGTGCTGCGCCAGGAGCGGGTACGCGCCGACGAGGTGCTGCGGCAGGAGCGCCAGCGTGCCGACCAGGCGCTCGAAGGGGAGCGGCGCGATCGCCGAGAGCTGCAGGAGCGGCTGCTCGAGCGCGAACGGCGGCAGACGGACCGCCATCTGGCGGTCGAGCGGGAGCGCGCGGACGCGGCCGTCGGGCAGCTCGCCGAGCGGATCGGCGTGGCGCGGAGCGCACACACACAGGCCGACCTGGGGATCGCCACCCGCGACGAGATCCTGGCCATCGTCAGCCACGACCTGCGCGATCCGCTCAACACGATCGCCCTGTCCGCCGACCTGATGCGCGAGAACGCGCCGGCCGGGGAATCGGGCGGGCTGATCCGCGGTCTCGCCGGCACCGTGCAGCGCTGCGTCGGCCAGATGACGACGATGATCGGCGACCTCCTCGACCTCGAGCGGATCGCCGCCGGGCGGCTGCGCCTGCAGGTGGAGCCGCTCGACGCCGCGCAGGTGGCACGCGAGGCGGTCGAGCGCGCCCATCCCGTGGCCGCCGCCAAGGGGATCGCGCTGGCCGCCGACCTTCCCGGCGTTCCCCTCGCCGCCCCCCTCGACCGGGACCGCGTGCTCCAGGTGCTCTCGAACCTCCTCGGCAACGCCTTGAAGTTCACCGCCGAAGGGGGACGGGTGACGCTGCGGCTGGAGCGGCGGGAGAGCGCCGTCCGCTTCTCGGTGCGCGACACCGGCCCGGGAATCCCGGAGGACAAGCTGCCCGGCATCTTCGAGCGCTTCGCCCAGGCCAACGGCGACCGCAGCGGCCTCGGTCTCGGCCTCTACATCTCCCGCTGGATCGTCGAGGAGCACGGCGGCACGATCGCCGTCGAGAGCGAAGTCGGCCGCGGCAGCACCTTCTCCTTCACCCTGCCGCTGGCCTGAGCCAGCCGCTGCGGCGCGACCCGCCGGCCGACTAGCTCACGTGCCCGTCCGGGTGCACCGTCCAGGTGTCGCCGGAGCGGATGAGCTTTTCGAGGCTGCCTTCGCCGAGGCGGTCGATCTCGGCCTGGATCTGCGCCACGACGCGCTGCTCGTAGCTCGGCATCTCGACGGCGCGGATCACCCCGACGGGCGTCGGGAAATCGGGAGGCAGGAGCTGGGCCGCCAGGAACGCCGTGGCCGGGTTCTCGTCCGACTCGTCCCAGACCAGGCAGTCGGCCTCGGTGAGGCCGTCGCCCAAGTGGATCACCTCCATCCGCGTGCCGTTCATGCGGATGCCCTTGTCGCGCCCCTTGCCGAAGACCATCGGCTTGCCGTGCTCGAGGTAGAGGGTGGACTCGTCCCGCACGTCCCTCTCGGTCATGTAGGTGAAGGCCTTGTCGTTGAAGATGTTGCAGTTCTGGTAGATCTCGACGTAGGCCGTCCCCTTGTGCTGCGCCGCCCGCCGCAAGGTCTCCTTGAGGTGCTGCTGGAAGATGTCGACGGTGCGCGCCACGAAGGTGGCGCCGGCGCCGAGGGCCAGCGACAGCGGGTTGAACGGGTAGTCGACCGAGCCCGCCGGGCTCGACTTCGTCCGCTTGCCGAGCTCGCTGGTCGGCGAGTACTGCCCCTTGGTCAGGCCGTAGATCCGGTTGTTGAACATCAGGATCTTGACCCCGACGTTGCGCCGCAGGGTGTGGATCAGGTGGTTGCCGCCGATCGACATCGCGTCGCCGTCGCCGGTCGCGATCCAGACCTCGAGGTCCGGCCGCGCCATCTTGAGCCCGGTCGCCACCGCCGGCGCGCGGCCGTGGATCGAGTGGAAGCCGAAGGTGTCCATGTAGTAGGGGAAGCGCGACGAGCAGCCGATCCCCGAGACGACCACGAAGCGCTCCTTGGGGATGCCCAGCTCGGGGAAGACCTGCTGCACCGCCGAGAGGATCGCGTAGTCCCCGCACCCCGGGCACCAGCGCACCTCCTGGTCGGTCTGGAAGTCCTTCTTGGACAGGGTCGCGGTCGTGGCGGCCATCGGCGGGCTCCTAGGCGCGAAGGCTTTCGCGCCGGGCTCTGGTTAGTGGACCATCGTCCGCGCGCCCAGCAGCTCGCGGACCCGGTCGTAGATCTCCTGGCGGGTGAAGGGCTTGCCCTGCACCTTGGTGAAGCTCTCGATGTCCTTCAGGGTGCGCGCGCGGAGCAGCAGCGCGAGCTGCCCGAGGTTCATCTCCGGCACCAGCACCCGGCGGAAGCGGGCGAGCACCTCGTCGAGGTTCGAGGGGAAGGGGTTCAGGTGGCGCAGGTGCGCGCGGGAGACCGCGAGCCCCTCGCGCCGCGCCGAGTTGACGGCGCCGGTGATCGCCCCGGCCGTGCTCCCCCACCCCAGCACCAGCAGCTCCCCTTCCGGCTCGCCGTGGACCTCGAGGGGCGGGATGTCGCGCGCCACCCGCGCCACCTTCTCGGCGCGCAGGTGGATCATGCGCTCGTGGTTGGCCGGGTCGTAGGAGACGTTGCCGGTGACGTCCTCCTTCTCGAGGCCGCCGATCCGGTGCTCGAGCCCCGGCGTGCCGGGGATCGCCCAGGGGCGGGCCAGCGTCTCGGGGTCGCGCAGGTAGGGCTGGAAGCCCTCGGGGTCGCGGCGGAACTCGACCTCGAGGTCCGGCAGGGTCGCAAGGTCCGGCAGCTTCCAGGGCTCGGAGCCGTTGGCGATGTAGCCGTCGGAGAGCAGGACGACCGGCGTCATGTGCCGGAGCGCGATGCGCGCCGCCTCGAGGGCGACCTCGAAGCAGTCCTTGGGCGAGGAGGGGGCGACGATCGGCAGCGGCGACTCGCCGTTGCGGCCGAACATCACCTGCAGCAGGTCGGCCTGCTCGGTCTTGGTCGGCAGCCCGGTCGAGGGGCCGCCGCGTTGGATGTCGCAGACGATGAGCGGCAGCTCGGTCATGATCGCCAGGTTCATCGCCTCGGCCTTGAGCGCGATGCCGGGGCCGGAGGAGACGGTCACCGCCAGGGCGCCGCCGAAGGAGGCGCCGATCGCGGCGCAGACCGCGGCGATCTCGTCCTCGGCCTGCAGGGTGGTGACGCCGAACTGCTTGTAGCCGGCGAGCTCGTGGAGGACGTCCGAGGCCGGCGTGATCGGGTAGGCGCCCAGGAACAGCGGCAGCCCGCTGCGGCGGCTGGCGGCGACGAGCCCCATCGCCAGCGCCGAGTTGCCGTGGATGTTGCGGTAGGTGCCGGGCTCGAGCGCCGCCGGCGCCACCTCGTAGCGCACCTGGAAGAGACCGGTGATGTCGCAGAAGTTCCAGCCCGCCTTGAGCACCTTGACGTTGGCCTCGGCCAGCAGCGGCTTCTTGGCGAAGTTCTTCTGCAGCCAGGAGATCGTGTTGTCGAGCGGGCGGGTGAAGAGGTAGTAGACCATCCCCAGCGCGAAGAAGTTCTTGCAGCGGTCCATCGACTTGGTGTCGAGCCCGCTCCCCTCGAGCGTGCGCCGGGTCATCGTCGTCAGGTCGACCTTGAAGACCCGGAACTTGTCCAGGCTGCCGTCCTCGAGCGGGTTGCCGGTGACCCCGGCGCGCAGGAAGCTGCGGTCGTTGAACTCGTCGCTGTTGACGATGACGACGCCGTTGGGCTTGAGGTCGCCGATCTCCTTCTTGAGCGCCGCCGGGTTCATCGCCACGAGCACGTCCGGGGCGTCGCCGGGCGTGTGGATGTCGTAGTCGGCGATCCGCACCTGGAAGGAGGAGACGCCGGGCAGGGTGCCGGCGGGGGCGCGGATCTCGGCCGGGAAGTCGGGCAGGGTCGAGAGGTCGTTGCCGAGCAGCGCCGAGGTGTTGCTGAACTGATTGCCGGTGAGCTGCATGCCGTCGCCCGAGTCGCCGGCGAAGCGGACGACCACGTCGTCCAGCTTGCGCGCGGCCTCGCGCTCGGGCCTCTCCTGCTCGGCGACGCTGGTGCTCATGCCGTCCTTTCTCGGTCGGGTAAGGCCTACAGGCGGGGGCCCGGCCCCCCAGCCGGGCACCCGAAAATGGTAACAGACCCCCGCGGCGGTGTCATTCCGGCCGCCGGACGCGGACGTGTTAGCGTCGCCTTCGGAGGGTCCATCATGGCCGACGAGAGAGGGGATGGCGGGAGTTCCGCCCACCGCGAGCGCCGCCAGCCCGAGACGCTGCGGCTTCGCACGGTGACGCCGACGTTGACCGTCAACGACATCGCCAAGAGCCTCGCCTTCTACCGCGACGCCCTGGGGTTCGTCGAGGGGGAGCACTGGGAGGCCGGCGGCACGCTGCAGGGCGTGCAGCTCCGCGCCGGGGACTGCGAGCTCTACCTGACGCAGGACGACTGGAAGAAGGGGCGCGACCGCACGAAGGGCGTCGGCATCCGGCTCCACTGCGACACCGCCCAGGACGTCGACGCGCTCGCCGCGCGCATCCGCGCCGCCGGCGGCACCCTGACCGAGGAGCCCACCGACCGCTCCTGGGGCCTGCGCGAGCTCACCGTCGCCGACCCCGACGGCTTCCTGCTCTCGATCGGCCGCCCCCTGTAACGGGAGGCTGAAATCGTCCGGCGATGGGAGTAGCTCTCGGACCGCGGGGCGTAATCCTCGGACTGCTGAGCGTAAATCTCGGACAGAAATCTCCCAGCGGCCGCCGTTTGGGGGTCCATCTCGGCGCGAACCCACTCCAAACGGCTCGCGTTTGGGGTGGATCGCGGTGCGTTTGGACCGGATCACGGCCCGTTTGGGGCCCGAACGGCGGCCGTTAGGAGTAACTCTCGGGCGGTTTGGAGTAACTCTCGGACCGCTGGGCGTAAAGCTCGGCGCGTTGGGGGCCCAAACGCGGGACGATCGGAAGCTCGCGACCGGCGATTGGCGCCGTTACGCGCCCTGCTGCCGCGCCGCCAGCTCTTCGCGCTCCTTGGCCTGGCGCGCCGCCTCGACGATCGAGAACGCCTCGCGCCGCATGCGGGAGCGCTGCGCGTCCTCCTCCGGGTAGCGCGGGCGGTAGCCGAGCTGGCGCTCGTCGAACGTGAACGGCTTCATCAGGTCTTCCTTGCCGACGATCGACTGCTCGCGGTTGAAGTAGGCCATGTCGTAGTTGTTCGACATGATGATGGCCTCCTCCGGGCAGGCGTCCACGCAGTAGCCGCAGAAGATGCAGCGCAGCATGTCGATCTCGTAGACGACCGGGTACTTCTCGATGTTGACGTCGGGGTGCTCGGCGGCCTCGATCTGGATGCACTCGGCCGGGCAGGCCCAGGCGCAGAGGTAGCAGGCGACGCAGCGCACCGAGCCGTCGGGCCGGGTGGTCAGGATGTGGTGGCCGCGGAAGCGGTGGCCGTAGGCGCGCCGCTCCTCCGGGTACTGAATGGTGTACATCTTGCCGCGCCCGAGGACGTTGCGCAGGAAGTGCCGCAGCGTCACCAGGAGGCCGGGGATGAGCGGCAGGTAGAGCCGCTCGGCAAGCGTCGGCCGGTACGGGCGCGGCGCGGTCGGGTGGCGTGCGGGCGCGGTCACCGCTCCAGCTCCCCGGCGATGACGTTGAGGCCGCCGAGCGAGACGATCGCGTCCGAGACCGAGCCCCCCTCGATCAGCCGCGAGAAGGCCGAGAAGATCGGGAAGCAGGGCGCGCGGCAGTGGTTGCGGTAGGGCTTGTGCGTGCCGTCGCTGATGACGTAGAAGCCGAGCTCGCCGTTGGCCCCCTCGGTCGCCGTGTAGACCTCCCCCGGCGGCACCGTGATGCCGTCCATGATCAGCTTGAAGTGGTAGATCATGGACTCCATCTGGTTGTAGACGGCCTCCTTGGGCGGCAGCGCGACGTGCGGGTCGTCGACGATGAAGGGGCCCTCCGGCATGCCGCGGTCGAGGAGCTGGCGGACGATCTTGAGCGACTCGCGGATCTCCAGCATGCGGATGCGGTAGCGGTCGTAGACGTCGCCGCCGTAGAGGACCGGCACCTCCCAGTCGAGCGTGTCGTAGAGGTCGTAGGGGTGGGCGCGGCGGACGTCGTAGCCCACCCCCGAGGCGCGCAGGCAGGGCCCCGTCCAGCCCCAGTTGACCGCTTCGGCGCCGCCGATCGCGGCGACGCCCACCGCCCGGTCGAGCCAGATGCGGTTGCCATCGACCAGCTTCTCGACGTCCTCGACGAACGGCGGCACGATCTCGAGCAGCCGCCGGCAGCGGGGCACGAAATCGGGCGGCAGGTCCTGCGCCAGGCCGCCGATCCGCCCGTAGGAGACGGTCAGGCGCGCGCCCGAGCAGGCCTCGAGCAGCCCGTAGATCTCCTCGCGCGGCTGGAAGAGGTACCAGAAGTTGGTCAGAGCCCCGGCGTCGACCAGCGTCGTGCCGTTGCAGACGCAGTGGTCCATGACCCGCGACAGCTCGGAGAGGATGGTCCGCGCCCACACCGCGCGCGGCGGCACCTCGACTCCGAGCAGCTTCTCCACCGCCCGGCAGTAGGCGACGTTGTTGATGAAGGACGAGCAGTAGTTGAGGCGGTCGGTGTAGGGGATCACCTGCTGCCAGGTGTGGGTCTCCGACATCTTCTCGAAGCAGCGGTGGAGGTAGCCGATCTCGACGTCGGAGGCGACGATCGTCTCGCCGTCGAGCACCGCCATCAGCCGGAAGGTGCCGTGCATCGCCGGGTGCGAGGGGCCGATGTTGACGGTCATCCGCTCGAAGAGGTCGTCGCCCCCCTCGGGCAGGTCGAACCTGGGCTGGTAGATCTTGTCCTCGGTCAGGATCCAGCGCCGCGCCGCGTCGTAGTCCTTGCGCAGCGGGTGACCCTGGAAGGCCTCGTGGCAGAGGATGCGGCGGAGGTTCGGGTGTCCCTCGGCGCGGATCCCGAACATGTCCCAGAGCTCGCGCTCGTGCCAGTCGGCGGCCTTCCAGAGGCCGGTGAGCGACGGCACGGCCGGATCGCTCTCCGGCACCGGCACCTTGAGGCGCACGCGCTCGCCGCGCGGGACCGAGTAGAGGTGGTAGACGACCTCGAAGCGGCCCCCCTCGCCGTCCGGGCGCTCCGGGTAATCGACGCCGCAGAGGGCGGCGAGGAGGTCGAACGGCGTCTCGGGATCGTCGCGCAGGGCGCGCGCCACCTCGACCAGCCCCTCGCGCCGCACGATCCAGGTCGGGAGGTCGCTCCCCTCCTCCGGCCGCACGAGCTCCGCCGGGAAGCGCTCGAGCGCCGCCGCCGGAGCGCTAGGCGGCGTCAGCGTCGCCACGCGGCGCCGCCTCCCCCACCGGCTCCTCCGGGGCCTTGGCGCCGCGGAGCCGCCGGCGGTCGCGCACCACCTTCTCCTTGAGCTGGAGGATGCCGTAGATCAGCCCCTCGGGCGTCGGCGGGCAGCCCGGGACGTAGACGTCCACCGGGATGATCTCGTCGATGCCCTGCATCACGTGGTAGGCCCGGTAGAAGCCTCCGGAGCAGGCGCAGGCGCCCATCGAGATGACCCACTTGGGATCGGCCATCTGGTCGTAGATCCGCTTGAGCACGGGCGCCATCTTGTCGTTGATCGTGCCGGCGACGAGCAGCACGTCGCTCTGCCGCGGCGAGAAGCGGACGACCTCGGCGCCGAAGCGCGAGACGTCGTAGTGCGACGACACCGTCGACATGAACTCGATGGCGCAGCAGGCGGTGCCGAAGGGGAAGGGCCAGAAGGAGTTGCGCTGCGCCCAATCCTCGAGGTTCTCGAACTTCGTGCTGACCCAGCTCTCACCGATCATGGCGGCCCGTCCTCCCCCCGCCGGGGCGGGCGGTCATCGTAGCACTTGTGACTGGCAGTCACAAGCTCGCCGCGGCGTCGTGCCGGCGCTGCATCCCGTTGCTATCGACATCGCGCAAGCGCTCTGCTACCCTCTCGCGAAAATTCTTTGATCTGCCCGCCTAGCGGGACGTGGGGGGACCTATGCAGTCGTCACGGAGCGTAGGCTTTGTCTCTCGTCTGGCCGCAACCGGCGTCTTCGTCTTCGCCGCGCTGAGCTTCGCCGACGTCGCGCAGCCGCCGGCGAACCCTCCCTTCGAGATCACCGAGGACCGGCCGCGCTGCAGCGGCTACAACCCCAAGCGCCAGGCTCTCTTCGGCACCACCCACCTGCACACAGGCCTCTCCTTCGACGCCAGCATCCGCTTCGTCGACTACGCGGGCGGCAACGATCCCCGCGGCGCCTACCGCTTCGCCAAGGGCGAGGCGCCGATCAGCATCCCCGAGCCCTCGG
>DASUNQ010000365.1:0-2765 GCA_036277075.1 Thermoanaerobaculia bacterium | reverse complement strand
GGCCGTCGCCGTCTTGGCCCTCCAGCGGCGGCCCCTCGTCGCCGGCGGCCCCCGGCCGGCGGTTCCGCTCGTCGAACATACGCGCCGCCTCGAGCAGCACCATCTGGGTGTTGATGTCGGCGTCGGGGAGCACGTCGCCGGGGTAGAGCGCGACGTCGTCCACCGGCCGCAGGTCGTCGACCGCGAACTCGAAGCTGCCGCGGTCCCAGACCATCACCTCCGAGACCGCCTGCTCGATCTGGCGCACGACGGCGTTGCGCAGAGCCTGCGGCTCGATCGCCCCGGCGGCGACCAGCTCCTGCCCGAGGGTGCGGCGCTCGACCGCCCGCTCCTGCGCCTCGACGGCGGCCTGCAGCGTGTCGGGCGCGACGAGCCCCATGCCGAGGAGCAGGTCGCCCAGCTTCGGCGTGCGCGGCGCCTGCGCGGAGACCAGCTTGCCCAGGTGGAAGCCGATCAGCGAACGCTCGCGGCCGCGGGAGAGCACCAGCGTGCCGGTGCGGCGGCCGAGGTGGATGAACTGCATGACGTCGGCGACGGAGACGTCCTGCAAGCTGCCGGAGATGCCCATTGTCTCAGTGAAGAAGTGTACGCCTGCCGCGGCCGCGAGACAGCCGGGGCCGTTCCCTACTCTCCTCGCGCCAGCTTGACCAGGCTCTCGAGGGTGCGCAGCTTGCGGTCCTTGGTCGCGAACAGCCGGGCGGCGAACAGCGCCGAGGCGGCGTGCGCCGAGAGCAGGTCGAGGAGGTCGCGGTCCTCGGCGCGCAGGATCGGCTTGTGGTCGAGGAGCTTGAGCAGCACGATCGCGCCGACGACCTCGCCCTGCACGCGCAACGGCACGGCGGCGAGGGCGCGCGACTCCGCCGTCGGCCCGAGGCGGAGCACACCGTCCTCGAGCGTCGCGTCCACCATCGGGTCGCCGCCGTGGTACGAGCTGCCGGCGAAGAGGCCCTCGGGGTCGAGGTGCATGCCCTCGGCGAGCGCCACCTCGCAGTCGTGGTCGGCCTCGCGGCGCAGCAGCAGCACGAACTGCTCGGCGCCGAGCAGGTTGATGGCGATCTCGGCGATCGTCGCCTGCACCTCGGGCGGCTCGAGCGTGGCGTGGAGCTGGTAGGTGGCGACGTAGAGGTTCATCAGGCGCCCGACCTGGTGCTCGGAGTCGACCAGGCGGGAGGCCAGCTCGCGCACGTCGGTCTCGGCGGTGGCGAGCCGGCTCTCGAGCTCGTTCTCGCGCTCCGGCCCGGCGGCCCCGCCCGAGGCGGCGCTCGCCTGGTGGAGGTTGCCCTCGAGGACGCGCAGCAGCTCGGCCGCGCGCTCCAGCGTCGAGCGGAGCTGCTCGACGAGCTCCGCCCCGGCCGCCGCCGCGGGGAAGCGGGCGCCGCCGCCGGCCCCCGGCACGCCGCTCGCCAGCCGCTCGCTCACCCCGCCTCCTGCGCCGGGCGGTCGTCGGGCAGGCCGGCGATGACGTCGAGGATCTCGCCGCCGGAGAAGGGTTTCGTGACGTAGGCCGCGGCGCCGGCCGCGAGCCCGCGCCGGGTGTCCTCCTCGCGGCCTTCCGTGGTGATGATGATGACCGCCGTGCGGTCCCCTTCGGCGCGCAGCGTCGCCAGGAACTCGAGGCCGCTCATCACCGGCATGTTGATGTCGAGCAGGATCAGCTCCACGTCCGGGTGCTCGCGCAGCCGCTCGAGCGCCTGCCGGCCGTCGCCGGCGAAGACCAAGGGGTACTGGCGCAGCATGACCTCGTACATCTTGTGCATGAGCTTCGAATCGTCGACGACGAGGACCTTCCGCGGCTGCACGGCTCCCCCCGGAGGACAGGGCAGTCTAGGTCAACGCCGGAGGGGGATCAAGGGAAAACAGAGCGCCCCCGGGGAGGGCTCCCCGGGGGCGCGAGAAGAAGGTGCGGCCGAGCGTTAGTCGCCCACGTTCAGGCTCCAGGCGCCGCGGCCGAGGGTGCCGGCCACCAGCACGTGGTGCACTGCGTCGTAGGCCAGGTCGAAGATCGGCACGTTCGGCATGCCGGTCCCGAGGGGCGCCCAGACCGTGAAGTTGGTGCTCTGGTACGCCACGTAGATGCCGTTGAACGTGCTCACCACCAGGGCGTCGTTGGTGGTGCGCGGGACGTACGCGATCCCGCGCAGGGCGATCGGCGCGAAGGACTGGATGTTGCCCGAGACGTCGGTCCAGGTCAGGCCGCCGTCGAGCGTCTGGAAGACCTGGGTGAGGTTGGTGAGGTAGAACGCGTTGGCGTTGTCCGGGTCGATGACGGTGTCGCGCACCGTCCGGCCCGTGCCGGTGCCGGGGTAGGTGGCGTTCTGCGTCAGCGGCGCCGGGTGCGCGGCCGTGCGGATGAAGACGCGGTCGCCGGAGCCCACCACCAGCAGGTCGGGGTTGCCGACCCCGCCGTAGGAGACCGGCTCGACGCCGCTGCCGTTGATCACCACGGTCGAGATGCGCCGGACCGTGTCCCCCTGGTCGAAGGTCTCGTAGGTGCCGTTGGCGCAGCCGAAGATAAGGCGCGTCGGCTGGATGGCGTTGATCTCGACCGGGGTCACGAACTGGCCCGAGCACGGCGGCGCGCCGTCGAGCGGGGCGAGGTCCGGGAAGACGAACCCCTGCAGCTCGTTGGCGTGGTTCCAGAACGTGCGGACGAACGCCAGCAGCAGCTGGGCGCTGTCGTAGCGGATCGAGGTGTGGGGGCCCATCGTCTGATTGTCGACCGCGGTGTCGCCGCCGTCGCCGGAGAGCAGCACGAACCACTCCGG
>DASUNQ010000364.1:0-9044 GCA_036277075.1 Thermoanaerobaculia bacterium | reverse complement strand
GGGCAGATCGCCGCCGGCCGCCAGCCGCTGGCGCAGCGCCGCCACCCGCTCGCCCGTGGCGCCGGGCTTCAGCGTCGGACCGGCGGCCACCTCGGGCCAGCCGCCGGCGGCGGCGAGCTCGCGGTAGGCGGCGAGCGCGGTGCGCAGCTCGGCGTACGGCGCGAGGGGCGGCACCAGGGCCTCGAGGCCGGCGCCGAGCGCCTCCGGCTTCTCGAGCATCGCGGTCAGCAGCTCCCCGAGGTTCGGGTCCCGCGGCTTGGTGTACCACTCGGCCCGGATCGAGCGCGGGTTGAGCCGGCCGACGGCGAGGTGGTGGGCCAGCGTCATGAAGGCGTAGGTGAAGCGCAGGTCGGCCGCGACCAGCCGGCGCTGCGCCAGCGGGTCGTCGAACGACTCGATCTTCGCCAGCTCCGCGAGGTGCGCCGCCAGCTCCTCGGCGCGGTAGTGGCGCGGCTCGACCCCCTCGCGCGCCACCAGCGGGATGGCGTCGAGCAGCTTCTGCGCCGCCGGCACCGCCCCCTCGGCGTCGAACCAGGCGGGGAGCCAGAGGCGCCGGCGGTAGAAGCGGCGCATGTCCGCCCAGACGTGCCGGCGCTCCTCCTCCTCCTTGACCTCCGCCGGCAGCGGCGCCTGCAGGGTGTCGCGGAGCAGGTCGCCGACGGTCGCCGGCAGGGTGGCCTGGCTGGCGTCGCCGCCGGCGCAGGCCGCGGTGAGGGCGAGGACGAAGGCGAATCGAAGTCTCATGACGGGCTCCTGAGGCCGACCGCCCTCCGCATGTCGGCGGTGATGGACTGGCGCACCTTGAAGTACTCCTCCCAGGGGTCCGACGGCAGCGCCGCGAGCCGTTGGGGAAGCGTCGCGACGGTGAAACGTGAGCCGCGCAGCTCGGAGTCGTCCAGCTCCTCCCAGAAGAGCGGCGTCGACACCGTCGCGCCGGGGCGGGCCCGGGTCGAGTACGCCACCACCGCGGTGGCGCCGCGCCCGTTGCGCAGGTAGTCGAGCAGGACCTTGCCCTTGCGGCTGGCCTTCGGGATCTTCGACGTGTAGCGCTGCGGCTCCGCGGCCACCATCCGCTCCACCAGCGCCTTCGAGAAGGCCTTGAAGTCGTCCCAGCCGATGCGCCGGGCCACCGGCACGACGACGTGCAGCCCCTTGCCGCCGGTGGTCTTGAGGAAGCTGCGCAGGCCGAGCTCCTCGAGCCGGCCGCGCAGGCTCCGCGCGGCCTCCACCACCCGCTCCCAGGCCAGCCCCTCGTCCGGGTCGAGGTCGAAGACCATCATGTCCGGCTTCTCGAACTGATCGGTGTGCGCCCCCCAGACGTGCAGCTCGAGGACGCCGAGCTGCACCAGCCAGACGACGCCGTGCAGCGTGCGCACGGCGCCGTAGGGCTGCTCTTTCGGCCCGTCGACGTACACCCGCTCGATCGAGTCGGGGAACTGATCGTTGACGTGCTTCTGGTAGAAGCACTCCTTGGTCCGCCCCTCGGGGCAGCGCAGCATGGTGAGCGGCCGGCCCTTCAGGTGGGGCAGGATCCAGTCGCCGATCCCGGCGTAGAAGAGCGCCAGGTCGCGCTTGGTGGTCCCCGACTCGGGGTAGAGGACCTTGTCCGGGTTGCTGAGCGTGACGCCGGCGATCTCGACCTTCCCCTTCTTCCCCTTCGCCGTACCCGCGGCCGCAGGTGCCGGCGGCTCCGCCGCTTTCTGATCGATCGGACGCTCGCGCACGACCTCCTCCGGCTTCTTGTCCTCGCGCAGGCCGAGGAACGCGGGGTGCCGTAGCAGCCCCTCGTCCGTCCACTCCGTGAACGCCACCTCGGCCACCAGCTTCGGCTCCACCCAGTGCGAGCGGCGGGCCTCGGCGCCGCGCGGCGGGTTGGCGAAGGCGGGGGTCTTGCGCTCCAACTTGCGGACCCGCTTGTGCAGCTCGCGCAGCGTCTTCTCGTCGAAGCCGGTGCCCACCTTGCCGGCGAAGACCAGGCCGCCGTCCTCCTGCCGCGCCGGCTCGCGCACGGCGAGCAGCAGCGCCCCGAAGCCCGTCCGCGAGCCCTCGGGGTCGGTGTAGCCGACGATCACGAGCTCCTGCCGCGACAGGCACTTGACCTTCAGCCAGTCGCGCCCGCGGCCGGAGCGGTAGCGCGCCTGGGCGCGCTTCGAGACGATCCCTTCGAGGCCGAAGCCGCAGGCCTGGCGGTAGAAGTCCTGGCCGCGCCCGGCGATGTGGCCGGAGAGGCGGAGCGGCCCCTCGCCGCCGGCTGCCGCGAGCAGCTCCTCGAGCACCCGCTTGCGCTCCACGAGCGGCGCGCCGCGCAGGTCCCAGCCGTCGAGATGGAGGAGGTCGAAGGCGAAAAAGACCAGGTCGCCGCCGCGCCGGTCCTTGAGCGCGTTCTGCAGCGCCTGGAAGCTCGTCGTCCCGTCCGGCGCCAGCACCACGACCTCGCCGTCGAGGAGCGCCTGGCGGACCGGCAGCGCGCCGGCGGCCGCCGCCACGGCCGGAAAGTTGGCGGTCCAGTCCTTCGCGTGACGGGTGAGCAGCCGCGCCTTGCCCCGCGCGAGCTCGGCGAGCAGCCGGTAGCCGTCGTACTTGATCTCGTGCACCCACTCCTCGCCGCGCGGCGCCTCGTCGACGAGGGTGGCGAGCTGCGGCTCGATCTCGCCGGGCAGCGCCCCCTTGCGCACCCCGGGGATCGAGGAGAGGTCGGCCGCGGGAGGAGGCGCGGCGGGCTTCGCCCGCTTGGCGCGCTTCGCCGGCGCCGGCGCCGCCGGTTTCTGGCGCCGCGCCACCGCCGCGCGGAGCCTCGCCGCGACCGAGCCCTTCGCCGGCTCGTCCCGGTTCGACTCCCACACTCGCTGCGGATCGGCCGCGATCTCCTCCAGGGTCTGCCCGGTGTCGACGCTCTCGGGCCGCTCGCGCACCACCGCGTCGCCGCTCCCCGGGTGCGCCGCCTCGTCGCGCTCCTTGATCAGCAGCCAGTTCTCCTTGCCGTCCTCGTCGCCGCCGCGGCGCCCGCCGGTGCGCACCAGCATCCAGCCGCCCTGGAGCTTCTCGCCGTCGAGCCGGAACTTGAGCCGACCCTTGCGGTAGGCCGCGACCGGGTCCCCCTCCAGCGGCTCCCAGGTGCCGCGGTCCCAGAGCAGCACCGTGCCGCCGCCGTACTGCCCCTTCGGGATCACCCCCTCGAAGCCGCCGTAGTCCAGCGGGTGGTCCTCGACGTGGACCGCCAGCCGCTTCTCGCCCGGGTCGAGGCTCGGCCCCTTGGGCACCGCCCAACTGCGCAGCACTCCCTCCATCTCGAGCCGGAAGTCGTAGTGCAGCCGCGTCGCCGCGTGCTTCTGGATGACGTAGGAGAGGCCCTTCGGCTTGCGCTTGCGGGCGGCGCGAGCGGCCTTGCGCTTGGCGGCGCCGGCGGGCTCGGGCGTGACGGAGAAGTCCCGCTTGCGGCGGTACTCGTCGAGGGGCATGGGTCGTCGTCAGGCGGCCCCGGTCACGCCGTCTTCTTGGCCGGCGAGCGCCGGGAGGCGGTCTTGCGCGCGCCGGCCTTGTGCGCCGGCATCCGGCGCTTGCCCGCCGCCTTCCGGCCCGCGCCCTCGCCGTGGCCCCGCGCCGCCTTGGCGCCGCGCCGCTTGCCCGTCTCCTCGACGCTGCGCTTGAGCAGGGCCATCAAGTCGACGACCTGCCCGCCTGCCGCCGGCGCCGGGCGCGGCGCCGCCTCTTCGACCCCTTCGAGCTGCCCGGACTCGACCCGCTCCTCGATCATCTTCAGCAGGTCCTCGCGGTAGTCGTCCTTGTAGCGCTCGGGGTCCCAGGTGCCGGCCATGCCCTCGACCAGCCGCTCACCCATCTCGACCTCGCGCTCGGAGATCCCCAGCTCCTTGCGGTTGGTGCCGGGGAGGTCCAGCTCGTCGGTCGCGCGCAGCTCGTGGTGGAAGCGCAGCAGCTCGAGGATCAGTACCTCGTCGCGCGGCACCACGGCCGCCAGGTACTGCCTGGTGCGGATCACGACCTTGGCGATCCCCACCTTGCCGGTGCGCTCGAGCACCTCGCGTAGCAGGGCGTAGCTCTTCTGCCCCTTCTTCTGCGGCCCCAGGTAGTAGGGCTTGTCGAAGTAGACGGGGCTGATCTCCTGGAGCTCGACGAAGTCGACGATGTCCACTGTCTGGGTGGCCTCGGGATTGGCGCGCTTGAGGTCCTCGTCGGAGAGGATCACGTACTGCCCGTCCTCGTACTCGTAGCCGCGCGATCTGCTCCCACGGCACCTCCTTGCCCGACTTCTCGCTCACCCGCTTGTAGCGGATGCGCGACTTGGACTTCTTCTCGAGCAGGTCGAAGCTGATCTCGTCGCGCTTCTCGGCCGAGTAGAGCCCGACCGGGATGTTGACCAGACCGAAGCTGATGCTGCCCTTCCAGATCGCACGTGCCATGGTGCACCCCTCTCGTCGGCCCCTCGGGGGGGAGCAAGATGCATGCCTCGCGGCACCCGCCGGGCACGCCCAAGTCCGGGAGGCTGAACGAGATCGCTGTCCCGATCCCGACCTTCCAGGCATCTTATGAAGTAGAAGAAGGAGGAGCGATGACCGCAACAGGGGGACCGACACGGCGCGTGCTGCTGCTCGCCATCCTCTGCCTGGCGGCGGGATCTCCGCTGGCCGCCAAGTACTTCAGCGTCGTCGCCCTCCAGGACCACTGGCGGCGCGTGGACCGCGTCCTCGCCTGGCCCGCGCCGGTGCGGCTCTGGCAGGGGGAGCCGCTCGTCGCCCCGCGCGGGGTCAACCGGCTGGGTAGATGGCTCTTCGTCACCGACCCCGGCGACCGCCGCGACCCGGTCGCGAAACCGGCCCGGATCGTCAGGTTCAGGCTGGTCGGCGGCGTGCCGGTCAACCCGGTCGTCTTCTTCTCGCGCCCGGGCTTCCTCCACAGCGCCAAGTGGGCCGTGCCGGTCGAGATCGGCGGTTCCCCGCACCTCGTGGTCGCCGATCAGGGAGAGGAGCTGGCGGACGGCACCTTCACCGGCGTCGGCGGCAAGGTCTTCGTGCTTCCCGTCCTCGCCGGCGGCATCGCCGGCAAGCCGCGGGTGCTCTGGGAGGGGAGCCCCATGGTCTGCCCCACCGGCGTCGCCCGGGTGGGCGAGTACCTCTACGTCAGCGACCCCTGCGCCGGTCCGCGGCGGACACGCTCGGGGGTGCCGGATCACCCGTACGTCAGCTCGGCCCTCTTCGCGCTGCGGGTCTCCGGCGGCGAGAAGCCGCTGCTCGTGCACCACGGGTGGCCCTTCACCTCCCTGATCGGCGTCTGCGGTGCGATCCCGGGCGAGCTCAGCGTCATCGACACCGACTCCGGCCGACTCGACCGCAGCGGCGCCGGCGGGCGCCCCGACTTCGCTCCGCCCGCCGCCTCCGACCACTGGGTGCTCGAGATCCTGGACCCGGCCGCGCCGGCCCTCGGCCCGCCGGTGCGCACCCCCTTCACCGAGGACGGACCGGTCACCCTGCGCTTCGTCAATCTGCCGCCGGACGTCGTGATCACCCTCGACAGCGGGCCGGACAACGTGATCCTCGACCCCTTCGCCGGCGGCGCCCCGGCCGAGGTGATCCACGTCACGGCCGACCAGCTCGGACCCGACGCGACGCTGACCTTCACGACGCGCAGCGACGTGCTCTCCACCTACATCTGCATCGAGGTGAGCCTCACCCCCCGCTCGGTGCCCCTCGAGCCGAGCAACGTGCGCCCGCGGCGCGTCGACCTGCGCAAGGACCCCCGCCAGCCCAGCCAGCTCGTGGACAACAAGTGGAGAGTGGCGAAGCCGCGGCCGGCGGTGGCCGCCGCGACCGCCGGGGGCGGAGCCGCCGCGAGCGTCGATACGGTCTACGACGTCAACACCCTCGACTCGGCCCCGGGGCACGCGGCGGTCTGGATCTTCCCGCACACCGGCGGCACCCCGGTCGCGATCGCCAAGGGAGCGCCCCTGGTGCGGCCGCTCGCCAGCCAGTTCAACGCCGCGGCCGACACGCTCTGGATCACCGACCAGGCGACCGGCTCGCTCTACGCCATCCCCTTTCCCGGCCCGAAAATCTTCGACGCACTGTTCCCCGAGCGCTGAGCGCGCTGTGCCAAGATGCGGCGAGCGCCATGCCCGCCGCCGCGACGACCAGCCAGACCCCCGCACGGCTCGTCCGCTACGTGGAGGGCCGCGCCGAGCGGAGCGGCGACGAGCTGGCCACCGAGGAACCGCTCGAGATCCGCCTCGCCGGGGCCGGCGGCAGCCGCACGGTCGCCCTCACCATGCGCACCCCCGGCGCCGACGCCGAGCTGGCGGCGGGCTTCCTCTACGGCGAGGGCATCGTGCGCCGGCGCGAGGAGGTCCGCGGCATCGCCGAGGGGGACCCGGCGGCGCAAGATCCGCGGGCGCGCGGCAACGTCGTGACGGTCGACCTCGGCGACCGCCCGCTGCCCGACCTCGGCGGCCTCGAGCGCCACTTCTTCGCCACCAGCGCCTGCGGCGTCTGCGGCCGCGCCGGGCTCGAGGCCCTGCGGGTGCGCGCCGCGCCGCTGCCGCCGGGGCCGGTGGTGGCGCCCGCAGCGCTCCTCGGGCTGCCGCGGTCGCTCGCCGCCGCGCAGGGGGTCTTCGCCGCCACCGGCGGCCTCCACGCCGCGGCGCTCTTCGACCCCGCCGGAAACCTCCAGGCGCTGCGCGAGGACGTCGGCCGCCACAACGCGCTCGACAAGCTGGTGGGCTGGGCGCTCCTCGCCGGGCGGCTGCCTCTCGCCGCGGGCATCGTCCTGGTCAGCGGTCGCGCCAGCTTCGAGATCCTGCAGAAGACCCTCGCCGCGGGGGTCCCGGTCGTCTGCGCCGTCTCGGCGCCGAGCAGCCTGGCGGTCGAGCTGGCGCAGGCCTTCGGCGTCACCCTCGTCGGGTTCCTGCGCGACGGCCGCTTCAACGTCTACAGCGCTCCCGAGCGGGTGGCGCCGCTGCCGCTCTGAGGCGCCGCGTGGCACGTCGGCTGCATCGTCTCGAGGCCAACGGAGGAGGTGCGAGATGAGGAGGAGAACCGCGGTGACGCTGCCGCACTGGCTCCTGGCTGCGCTGCTCGCCGCCGGCGGCGCCGCACAGCTCGGCTGCGGCGAGCGCGAGATCGAGAGCGGCGAGACGGAGGTCGAGGTCGAGCGCGACGGCGACGTCGAGGTCGAGCGCGAGAGCGAGCTCGAGAGCGACCTCGAGGCGGCCGGCGCCGAGGCGGGGCGCGAGGCGCGCGAGCTCGGCGACAAGGCCGACCGCGCCGGCGCGCGGCTCCAGGAGGGTCTCGAGCGCGGCGCCGAGAACGTGCAGCGCAGCGTCGAAGAGGCGGCGCGCGAGCTCGAGCCCGCGGTGCGCGAGGTCCTCGACGACGCCACCGTCACGGCGCGGGTCAAGGCGCGGCTCGCCGCCGACCCCGACGTCAACGCCTTCCACATCGACGTCGACACCGTCGACGGCCGGGTGACGCTCAACGGCAAGGTGGCGACGGCGCACCAGCGCGAGGAAGCCGAGGACCTGGCGCGGCACACCCAGGGGGTGCGCGAGGTGGTGAACCTGATTAGGGTTGCAGGAGCGTCCGGGTAACTGGCGAGCGGTGATGTCATGCAGTGGTGGGTGCCACCGCTGCCTTACTGCATTGACTTCGATGCCCCCTCCACGGCCCTCCCCCGCTGCTCGCGGGGGAGGGGGTATCTCCGGCGGTCTTTTCCCCTCGCCCCCCGGTTCTTCTCGTCCCACCTGTTCTTCTCCATAATCCGGGCCGTGACCCTGGAGCGCGAGCTGCTCGAGACCGCCATTGCCGGCTGCCGCGTCGGGGCGGAGGCGCTCCGCCGCTCGTTCCGTGCCGGCTCCCTGGAGGTCCGGAGCAAGGGCGAGAACGACTTCGTCACCCTTGCCGACCGCGAGAGCGAGGCGGCGATCGTGAGCGAGGTGCGGCGCCGCTTCCCCCACCACCGCATCCTGGCCGAGGAGGGGGGCGGAGCCGAGGGCGGCGGCGGCGACTGCGAGTGGCTGATCGACCCGCTCGACGGCACCACCAACTTCCTCCAGGGGCTGCCGATCTGGTGCATCTCGATCGCCTGCCGGCGCGGCGGCGAGCTCCTGGCCGCCGCGGTCTACGACCCGCCCGGCGACAACCTCTTCACCGCCGTGCGCGGCGGCGGTGCGCGCTGGAACGGGCGGCCGATGCGGGCCTCCTCCCGCCCCGGGCTCGCCGGCGCTTTCCTCGCCACCGGCTTCCCCTTCCGCGCCCACCGCACGCTCGACCTCTACCTCGCGCTCTTCCGCGAGGTCTTCCTCGAGGCCAAGGCGATCCGCCGCTGCGGCTCGGCGGCGCTCGACCTGGCCTACACCGCGGCCGGCGTCTACGACGGCTTCTTCGAGTTCCGGCTCTCGCCCTGGGACATCGGCGCCGGGATCCTGCTGGTGCGCGAGGCCGGCGGCCTGGCGACCGACCTCGACGGCGGCGGCCGGACGTTTGCCGGCGGCAACGTCGTGGCCGGGGGCGCCGGCGTGCAACCGGAGCTGCTCGCCGCGGTGCGGCGGCTCACCAGCGAGGCCGGGATCGAAGCGATCGACCCCCGCGCCGCGGCGCCCCCCCTCGTCCCGGTGCCGGGCGGATGAGCGCCTCCGGCCCCTGGCGGCTCGAGGTGCAGCTCCACCCCGGCGACATCCGCCGCCGCGTCCGCTGCTACTTCCTCTCGCGCGCTCACCTGACCGCCTGGTCGCTCGCGGCCCTCGCCTGCGCCGCGACGCTGGCGCTCGGCCTGGCGGCGGCGCCGCGCGTCCTCGGCGGCCTCTTCGGCACGCCCGAGGTCCAGGGGCTGCTCGCCGAGCGGGCGCGCCATGGCGAGCGGCTGCAGCGGCTCGTAACCCACCTCGAGGCGACGCGCGGGCGGGCCGAAGGCCTCCGCCTGCAGGTGCAGAAGGTAGGGCTCGCCTACGGCGTGCCGCCGGCCGCCGAGCCGACGGTCGCCCCCGCGCCCCGGCGGGCGGTCCCCGAGTCGATCTACGCCGGCACGATCCAGCAGGGGCG
>DASUNQ010000363.1:0-4620 GCA_036277075.1 Thermoanaerobaculia bacterium | reverse complement strand
CGGCGTCGGTCGAGGTCCTGCTCGAAGCGGTCTGGCTCGCCGACCTGCTGCACGGCGAGTGGACGGCCACGGCGCCGTACGTCCCGCCGCCGGCCCGCGGCGACTGGCTGGCCGCCCACGCCGCGGTCGAGGAGGTCCTCGGCACCTCGGAGGTGGGCTACCTCGCGGTCGCCGACCTCGGCGGCGGCGCCGAGCCGCTGCGCGTCGAGCCCGCGGCGGCGGGCGTGGACGAGGAGGAGCCTGCGCAGCGCGTCGAGCTGCAGGTGCTGGCCCCGAAGCCGGACGTCCTCTTCCCGCCGCACGACCCGGAGGAGGGCTGGGAGGGGGAGGACGAAGGGGCCGAGACCGCGGCCGCCGCCGAGGAGGAGGGCGGCGAAGAGACCGCCGCCGAGACGCCCGAGCCCGAGGCGGACGCCGAGGAGCCCGCTGCGGAGCCGACCGCGATCGAGGTGGTCGACGAGTCCGGCGAGGTGGTGACGATCGAGCTGACGAAAGAGGGCGGGCCCGCTCCCGAGCCCCCCGCGCCCGCCCCCTCCGCAGACCCGCCCGCCGCCGGCGAGCCCGCGCCCGCCGAGCCGCCGGCTCAGCCGTTGTAGATCGGTCCGCCGCCGTGGCGGTAGAGCTCCATCACCTCGCGCGCCTCCTCGCGCAGCACGCCGCGCACGATCTCGATGCCGCGCTCCTCGAGGTAGGCGTAGGACTCGGGGAAGACCGGCCCCTCCTCGAAGGCGAGGCGCGAGGCGTCGTCGCGGTGGGCGCCGCACACCAGGCGCCGCACGCCGCTCCAGAGGGTGGCGCCGAGGCACATCGCGCAGGGGTCGCAGGAGGTGACCAGCTCGTGCGGCGGCATCCCGGGCCCGCCGAGCGTGTAGGAGCCCACCCGCCGCTGCGCCATCATCAGCGCCACCATCTCGCCGTGCAGCGTGCAATTGCCGAGGCGGACGACGCTGTTGACTCCGACCGCCACCAGCGCGCCGCCGTCGCTCTCGAAGACGGCGGCCCCGAACGGGCCCCCGGTGCGGCGCAGCACGTTCTCGCGCGAGAGCGCCACCGCCACCCGCATCCGCTCCTCGTCGCCGTCGTAGGGGCGCTGCCAGTCGACCGCGGCCGCCAGCCAGTCGGGGTGGGTGACGCGCACCTCGTCGAATTCGGGTTCCATGAGCCCCCGCAGCTTACAACCGGGCAAACCTTTCTGCCCCTCGTGCGTCTGTAGGGCATGTCGATCGTTCGGTGGTGTGTCCGGGTCCGGCCGCTCGCTGGCGGCGCCCTCGCCCTGTCCCTCGCCCTCGCCCTCGCATCGGCTTCCCCCGCCCGCGCCCAGGCGCCCCCCGCGCCCGCGCCCGCGGACGCCGCCGCCGCCGACGGCCGGCCGACGCTCACCATCCGCCGCGCCGCCGGGGCGATCGAGGTGGACGGCAAGCTCGGCGACCCCGGCTGGGAGGGGGCGGCGCGGGTCGACACCTGGTTCGAGACGAACCCCGGCGACAACACCCCGCCCAAGGTGCCGCACGTGGGCTGGCTCGCCTACGACGACCGCTTCTTCTACGCCGCCTTCGAGTTCGCCGACCCCGAGCCGGGGAGGATCCGCGCCCCCTACGCCGAGCGCGACAACGTGCCGAGCACCACCGACTACGGCGGCGTCATCATCGACACCCGTAACGACCGCAAGACGGCGCAGATGTTCCTCGCCAACCCGCGGGGCATCCAGTACGACGCGCTGACCGGCGACGCTGTGGGCGAGGACAGCTCCCCCGACTTCTTCTGGGAGTCGGCGGGGAGCATCACCGACAAGGGCTGGATCCTCGAGCTGCGCATCCCGTTCTCGTCGCTGCGCTACGACGGCGACGCCCAGCCGCAGACCTGGGGGATCCTGCTCTACCGCAACTGGCCGCGCGACTTCCGCCACCAGATGTTCTCGGCCACGCTGCCGCGGGGCGGCAACTGCTTCATCTGCCGCCGCAACGACCTGGTCGGCCTCGAGGGGCTGCCGCGCGGCGGCCACGTCATCGCCGCCCCGTTCCTCGCCGCCAGCCAGGAGGCGCGGCCGGAAGCCGGCCTCGGCAGCCGTCTCGAAGACGGGGACGCCGAGGCCGAGCTGGGGCTCGACGTCAAGTGGATCCCCGACCCGGACCTGGTGCTCGACGCCACCCTCAACCCCGACTTCTCGCAGGTCGAGTCGGACGCGGCGCAGATCGCCGCCAACGAGCGCTTCGCCCTCTTCTTCCCCGAGAAACGGCCGTTCTTCCTCGAGGCGATCGACCTCTTCTCGACCCCCTTCCGCGTCGTCCACACGCGCTCGATCACCGCCCCGCGCTGGGGGGCGCGGGCGACCGGCAAGCGGGGCGACACGGCGTACACGGCGCTCGTCGCCGACGACCGCGGCGGCGGGCTCGTCATCATCCCGGGCGAGCAGGAGTCGGCATTCGCCGAGCAGGACTTCGAGTCGCTGGTCGGCGTCGCGCGGGTGCGACACGACCTCGGCGACTCCTTCGTCAGCTTCCTCGCCACCACGCGCGAGATCGACGGCGGCGGCAGCAACCGCGTCTTCGGCCCCGACTTCCGCTGGCAGCCGAACGCCAGCGACACCGTGACGGGGCAGGTGCTGTGGAGCCGGAGCGAGACGCCGGAGCGCCCGGACCTCGCCGCCGAGTGGAACGGGCAGAGCCTCGCCGGCCACGCCGCCGACCTCTGGTGGGCGCACTCGACGACCAAGGTCGATTGGTTCATCGACTACACCGACGTGGGGGAGGAGTACCGCGCCGACAACGGCTTCCGCCCGCAGGTGGGCTTCCGCCATCTCTTCTCCGAGGCGGGCTACACCTTCCGGCCGACCGGCTTCCTGCGCCGCGTGCGCACCTTCCTGGTCGCCGACTACACCGAGAACCGCGACGGCGACCTGCTCTTCCGGCAGCTCTCGCCCGGGGTCGGCATAGACGGCAAGTGGAACTCCTTCGTGCGCCTCCGCTACGCCTTCGACGAAGTGGCGAGCGGCGCCCAGACCTTCGAGCGCGACCAGCTCATCTTCCATGTCGAGGCGAGCCCCTCGCGGCGGGTCAGCTACGTCGCCCTCTTCGGCAACGTCGGCGAGGAGGTGGACTTCGAGAACTCGCGCCCCGGCGACGGCGGCACGGTCTCGCTCCGCCTGACGCTCAACGCGACCGATCACCTGGAGCTGCGCTGGAACGCCGACCGCCGCTGGATCGACGTGCGCGGGGAGGACGGCCGCCGCGGTCGGCTCTTCACCGCCGACGTGGGGCGGCTGCGCGGCACCTACACGTTCACGGCGCGCGCCTACCTGCGCCTCATCGGCCAGTGGGTCGAGACCGAGAACGACCCGGGCCTCTACACCTTCCCGGTCGAGGAGCGCAGCGGCGGCTTCGCGGGCTCGGCGCTCTTCGCCTACAAGCTCAACTGGCAGACGGTGCTGTTCCTGGGCTACGGCGACAACCGCGCGCTGCTCGAGGGCGACCGCCTCGAGCCGGCGGACCGGCAGGCGTTCCTCAAGGTCAGCTACGCGTTCCAGCGTTGAGCCGGCGCTGAGCCGGCGCTACGCGGCGCGGTCGCGGGCCGGTCAGTTGGGGAGCGCGCCGCCGCCTGCTCCGTGGAGCTCGGCGACCAGGGCGCGGGCGAGGAGCGCCGCGCGCCCCTGCACCGGCAGCGCTTCGAGCGGCGGCACCAGGTTCTGCGCGTCGCGGCAGGGCGGGTGGGCGCAGTGCCGCCAGCGGCCGGCGTGGCCGCGGCGGACGTGCTCGGCGGCCGCCTGCAGGTTGGACCGCACGATGAGGTTGAACTGACGGTCGGTCACCCCGCGTCCTCCTCGGCTCCAGAACGGAAACGTTGGAGGAATTCTACCGGAGAGGGGCCGGCGTGACTAATGGCCACGCGGCCAAATGCTCAAGCGCGCTTGGGGCGCAGCGGCCGCGACGGCTCGACGACGAGCATCGGCGCGGTCGTCCCGCCGAGGACGTCGCGAGCCAGGGTGACCGACTCGCGGCCGACGGCGCGCACCCGCGAGAGGACGGAGAAGAGGCTGTCCTCCCAGACCAGGTCCGGCACGGGGTCGCCGAGACCTTCGCCGTCCAGCCGCCGCACGCCGCACGCGGTGGCGCGGAAGCGGAGCTCCATCGGGTCGAAGGCCTCGATCCCGTCGAGCGCGCCGACCCAGAGTCCGCCGTGGGCGGCCTGCGCCAGCTCGGCCCAGCCGGCGCCGCCGCGGACGAGCGCGAGGTGGTCGGGGCGCGCCTCGTCGTGCGAGACGGCGTGCGGCGTGACCGGCAAGCCCAGCGCGCGCGCCAGCGCGGCGTCGACGGCCGGCGTCCGCATCACCCCCCGGGCGACGAGGTCGACCGCCGCCGCCGGCTCGCCGGCGAGATCGAAGGGGAAGGGCAGGGCGCGCGGGTCGAGCGGATCGTCGCGCAGCGTCACCGCGGGGTGGAAGACCTGCGTGCCGAGGCGGTCGCGGAGGGCCGCGCGCCCTTCGTGGAAGGCGACCGACGAGAGGGTGAGCTGCGCCAGGAGCTCGAGCAGCCGGGCCACCGCCTCCTGCGCGAGGAGGAGCGGCGGCGCGCCGTCCGGCGGCGCCGCCGCGTCCCAGGGCGCGTGCCGGAAGCGCGCCCGCTC
>DASUNQ010000362.1:0-4312 GCA_036277075.1 Thermoanaerobaculia bacterium | reverse complement strand
TGGCGGCAGGGCGTGGTCAAGTGTGTGTTCATGGACATCCCGCTCACCGCCGTCGACCGGCTCGACGAGCGGGCCGACGCCGAACTGGCCACGATGCTCGCCGGCCTCGCCGAGGAGCGGGCCGCCGCCGGCCGCGGGCGGCGGCGGGACGAGCGGCACGTCGCCCGGGCGGTCGTCCGCCATCGACTCGGCCGCGCGCGCGCCGAACACCAGGCCCTCCAGCAGCGAGTTGCTGGCCAGGCGGTTGGCGCCGTGCACGCCGGTCGCCGCCACTTCGCCGCAGGCCCAGAGGCCGGCGAGCGAGCCGCGGCCGCGCTCGTCCACCGCCACCCCGCCCATGTGGTAGTGCGCCGCCGGCGTCACCGGGATCGGCTCGCGCCGCGGGTCGAGGCCGTGCTCCCGGCAGAGGGCGAAGACGGTCGGGAAGCGCTCGGGGAAGCGGTCGCCCAAGGCGGCGCGGGCGTCGAGAAAGACCGGCTCGCCGGCCACCTGCCGCTTCCAGATGGCGCGCGCCACGACGTCGCGCGGCGCCAGCTCGGCCTGCGGGTGCTCGTCCGGCATGAAGCGGCGGCCGCGGCCGTCCACCAGCACCGCCCCCTCCCCGCGCAGCGCTTCGGTCAGGAGCGGCAGCGGGTCGCCGCCGGCGGCCAGGGCCGTGGGGTGGAACTGCACGAACTCCAGGTCCACCAGCCGGGCGCCGGCGCGCGCCGCCATCGCCAAGCCATCGCCGGTCGCCTCGGGAGGGTTCGTGGTGTGGAGGTAGAGCCGGCCGAGCCCGCCGGTGGCGAGGACCACGGCGCTCGCCTGATGGAGGACGCGGCGGCCGTCCGGGTCGAGCGCCAGGAGGCCCACGACCCGTCCGCCCTCAACCACCAGATCGAGCGCGAAGGTCTCCTCCAGCACCCGCACGTGGGGGGCGCGCCGCACCGCCTCGACCAGCGCCCGCACCATCTCGGCGCCGGTGGCGTCGCGGGCGTGGAGGATGCGGCGGCGGCTGTGCGCGGCCTCGCGGCCGAGCGCCAGATCGCCGTCGGCATCGCGGTCGAAGCGGGCGCCGAGGGCGAGGAGCGCGCGCACCCGCTCCGGCCCCTCGCGGACGAGAAGCTCGACGATGTCGGGCACGCTGAGCCCGGCGCCGGCGGCCAGGGTGTCGGCGGCGTGGAGAGCCGGTGAGTCGTCCTCCCCCACCGCCGCGGCGACCCCACCCTGCGCCCAAGGGCTGGCGCCGCCGGCACCCAGCCGGGTCTTGGTCAGCAGCGTCACGCGCCGCGGCGCGCAGCCGAGCGCCGCCGTCAGCCCGGCGACCCCGGTGCCGACGACCACGACCTCGGCGGCCGCGACCGCGTCGATGCCGCCGTCACGGCTCACCGGCTTCCCTCCCGCCGCCTGACGGCGAGCATCCGCTCGACGGCCAGCCGGGCCCGCACCGCGATCTCCGGCTCGACCTCCACCCGGTGCTCGAGGTTCTCGAGCGACCAGAGGATCTTGGGCAGGGTGATCCGCTTCATGTGCGGGCAGAGATTGCACGGCCGCACGAACTCGACGTCGGGGTTCTCGACGGCGACGTTGTCGCTCATCGAGCACTCGGTCACCATCACCACCCGCTTGGGGCGGGTGGCGCCGACGTGGCGGATCATGCCGGCGGTCGAGCCCACGAAGTCGGCCTCCGCAAGCACCTCGGGAGGGCACTCCGGGTGGGCGAGGATCTCGATCCCCTCGTCGCCGAAGCGCTCGCGGTAGGCGCGCAGCTCCTCGGCGGTGAAGCGCTCGTGGACCTCGCAGTGGCCGCGCCAGAGGATGACCTCGACGGCGGTCTGGGTGGCGACCCAGCGGCCGAGGTACTCGTCCGGCAGGAAGATGACCCGCGGCACGCCGAGCGACTCGACGACCGCCACCGCGTTGGCCGAGGTGCAGCAGATGTCCGACTCCGCCTTGACCTCGGCCGAGGTGTTGACGTAGGTGACGACCGGCACGCCGGGATAGCGCTCCCGCAGGAGACGCACGTCGGCGCCGGTGATCGAGGCGGCGAGGGAGCAGCCGGCGTCGCGGTCCGGGATCAGGACCGTCTTCTCCGGGGACAGGATCTTCGCGGTCTCGGCCATGAAGTGGACGCCGGCGAGGACGATGACGTCCGCCGTGGTCCTCGCCCCCTGCTGCGCCAGGGCCAGGGAGTCGCCCGTGAAGTCGGCGACGCCGTGGAAGATCTCCGGCGTCTGGTAGTTGTGGGCGAGGACGACGGCGTTGCGCCGCCGCTTCCACTCCTGGATGGCCGCTACGTACGGCGCGTGCACCGGCCACTCGAGCGGCGGGATCACCGCGCGCAGGCGCTCCCCGATCGGCGCCGTGGCGCGCGCGACTTCGGGCGTGTAGTCGAGCACCGGCAGCGCCGCCAGGGTCCCGTTCATGCCGTCTCCTCCCAACTCAATGCTCATCGTGAGCATAACCAGGGGACGAAGAAAGGCCGGCCGCGCCGACCTGTCCCTTATGCTATGGATGAGCATTTGCCGCTGTCAAGCGGCGCGCATCCACGGCGTACAACCGGCGCGGCGCGGCGAAAATGCCCCGCGTGCCCGTCTACACCCGGCGCACGTACGGCACGCCGACCCCGGGTGCCGGCCGCTCGCGGAGCACCTCCCGGCGGAAGCTGAAGAGCTCGGCCGGCCGGCCGCCCGTCTCGAGGTCCTGCCGCCCCGTTCCTTCGACCAGCCCGCCGGTCTCGACCAGCCGCCGGAAGTTCTGCTTGTGCAGGCGGACGCCGGCCAAGGCCTCGACGACCCGCTGGAGCTGCAGCAGCGTGAAGGCGGGCGGCAGCAGCTCGAAGACGACCGGCCGATACTTGAGCTTGCCGCGCAGGCGACCGAGGGCGGTGGCCAGGATGCGGCGATGGTCGAGCACCATCGCGCGGCTCGGCAGCAGCGGCGAAGACGGCGCGGCTGCGCGACGCCCGGCCCGATCGCGCCGCGCCTCCTCGACCAGCTCCGCCTCGTAGAGCAGCTCGTAGCGCTCGAGCACCCGGTCGCCGTCCCAACCGACGCCGCGCAGACCGAAGGCGATGTCCGCACGCTCCCGCCGCTCCCGGCGGGCGGCGGCGTCGGGAGCGCTCTCGGCCCAACGCTCGAGCGCCGGCTCGATGGCCTCTTCCAGCACCGGCGGCCGGCCGCGCCGCCAGTCCTCCCAGGGGAAGAACTCGTACCAGTCCCGCCACTCGGCGCCGGCGGTCGAGGCGGCGCGCTCGTGCACCAGCGCCAGGTAGGCGACGGAGACGAGGCGCGAGCCGCCGCGTCCCTCGCGCGGATCGCGCTCCCGGTCGCCGAAGGTGTAGAGCTGCTCGACGTAGCCGAGGCCGAGGCCGGTCTGCTCCCCCACCCAGCGGCGCAGCGCGCGGTCGAGCGTGCGGTCCGTCGCGGGCTCGAGCGGGCCGAACGGGAGGGCGTCCAGCGGCGGCTTCGTGGCGGGCGCGCGAACGGTCAGGATGCGCGGCACTTCGGCGGTCACCGCCACAATCACGGCATTGAGGCCGATCGCGATCGGCTGCGGGCCGCTCACGCGATCATGAGGCGGTCGAAGACCTCCCCGAAGTGCCGGGCGCAGAGCGCGCCCACGGCCGCCAGCTCCTCGCGCCGGCCGGTCTGCCGCTCGACCGAGGTGACTCCGACCCCCGAGAGCCCGCAGGGGACGATGCCGGCGAAGTAGGAGAGGTCGGTGGCGAGGTTGAGGGCGAAACCGTGGGTGGTCACCCAGCGCGAGAGGTGGACGCCGATCGAGGCGATCTTCTCCCTTCCCACCCAGACGCCGACGAAGGCCTGCTCAGAGCGCGGCTCGGCGGCGACGCCGAGGTCGGCGAGCGTCCGCACCAGCACCTCCTGGAGGTCCCGGACGTAGCGGCGGACGTCCCGGCGGTCGGGACTGAGGTCGATCACCGGGTAGCCGACGAGCTGCCCCGGACCGTGGTAGGTGACCTGGCCGCCCCGATCGCACTCGGCCACCTCGACGCCGCGCGCGCGCAGCCACTCTTCGCCGCCGAGGACATCGGCCGAGCGCGCGTTGCGCCCCAGCGTGTAGACGTGCGGGTGCTCGAGCAGCAGCAGCCGCTCCTCGCCGGTTCCGCGCTTGACCCCCTCGCGCGCGGCGAGCTGGAGCGCCACCCCCTCGGCGTAGGGGACCCGCCCGAGGAAGGCCCAGCGGGTGACGCGCGGCGCCGCGACGGAGACGGCCGGAGCTATCATCGCAGCGGATTCTAGAGGCATCGACGAGGGAGGCTCGATGGCGATCCCCCACCGCCGGGCGCCGGTCGCGGCGCTCGGGCTGGTCG
>DASUNQ010000361.1:0-2609 GCA_036277075.1 Thermoanaerobaculia bacterium | reverse complement strand
GGCCGCCGTCCGCGGGCGCCCGCTCGAGCGCATCGTCGTCCGCGCCGGCGCCCGCATCCATGTCCTGCCGCTCGACCAGATCGACTACATCGAGGCGCGCGACGACACTGTCCGCATCCGCGCCGGCAAAGAGGACCACTTCAAGCCGCAGACCCTGGCCGAGGTCGAGGCCGGCCTGCCGGCGGGCCGCTTCGTTCGCGTCCACCGCTCCTATCTCCTCAACCTCGACCGCCTCGCCCGCCTCGAGCGCTACGCCAAGGACAGCCACCTGGCGATCCTCCAGGACGGCGCCCGCCTCCCGGTCAGCCGCGCCGGCTACGCGCGGCTCAAGGCGCTGCTCTAGGCTGCTCTCGATTGAGTGCCTGGGCATAGCTTTACCAGCGCTTCCTCTTCCGCGAGCCGGCGGGGTGAGGGGGCGCGCCGGCGACGGGCTCAGCGAGAGGGCTTCGGCGGCGCCGCCGGCCGCGCGTCCGGCCGGGGGCCGACGAGGTTGTTGTTGAACTGGCGGATGCGCCACCCCTCGGGGGTCCTGAGCAGGGCCAGGGTGAGGACCGTGTCGTAGCTCTTGGACTCGCCTCCCTGCACGAAGGCGTTGTGACCCTTGACGATGGCGAACGCCACGTCGGGCAGGGGCTGCTCGATCTCGACGATCTCGAAGGTGACCGTGCTGCCCTCCGCGTAGGGGCCCTGCCAGAGCCGTTGATGCGCCTGGGCGTTGATCTCGCGGGTCATGTTCGGGAAGAGCAGCCCGCCGACCACGATCGAATCGTGCGAATCGGCGAAAGCGGACGCGAAGAGCTGCGCGTCGCGCTTGTTCCAGGCGTCGGGAATGGTGCGGATCACCGCCTCGATGGCGGCCGCGTCGGGCGCCGGAGGCGGCGCGGCGGCGGGGGCCGCGGCCGGCGGCTGCGCGACGGCTGCGACGGCGGGCAGGAGCAGGGCGAGGGCGGACGCTTGCAGTACGCGCATGATCGATCTCCTCGTCGGTCGAGCGGGCATTCTACGGCGGCTGCTCGAGCGTTCGACCGGCACTGCTTGCACCCTGGAACTACACTACGCGCCGATGCGCACCCCTCGGCCGAGGCAGTCGGAGTGGCTGCTGGAGTGTTTGCTCGCCCTTGGGGTGGCCGCCGCGTATCTTGCCGCCGCCAAGCTCGGACTGGCGCTGGCAGTCCACGCGCCGCAGGTCAGCGCGGTCTGGCCGCCCACCGGCGTCGCGCTCGCCGCCGTGCTGCGGCGGCCGCGGGCCGGCGTCGCCGGTGTCCTCCTCGGCGCCTTCGCCGCGAACGCGACGACCCCCGGCGAGCCTCTCGCGGTGGCCCTGGGCATCGCCATCGGCAACACCTTGGAGGCGGTCGTCGGCGCCGCGCTGCTGCGGCGGGCCGGGTTCCAGCTCGGTCTGGCGCGGGTGCACGACGTCCTGGCGCTCCTCGTCGCCGCGGCGGCGAGCCCGGTCGTCAGCGCCACGATCGGGGTGGCCAGCCTCGGCGCCGGCGGCGTGCAGCCGGTTTCCGAGCTGCCGCTCCTCTGGCGGGTCTGGTGGCTGGGAGACGCGCTCGGCGATCTCGTCGTCGCGCCCCTGCTCCTCCTCGGCGGCGGCGCGGCCGCGCGTTCCTGGAACCGGCGGAGCGCCGCCGAGGCGGCGACGCTTGCCGCCGGGCTGGCCGCGGCCAGCGCCGTCTTTCGCAGCAGCACGCCGGCGGCGGTCACCGAATATGCCGTGTTCCCCCTCCTCATCTGGGGCGCGCTCCGCTTCGGTCCCGCCGGCGCCGCGGCGGCGACCGCCGCGATCTACGCCGCCGCCGTCTGGGGAACCGTGTCGGGGCTCGGTCCGTTCGCCGGCGCGGCGGAGCCGGGCCTCGTCCCGCTGCAGCTCTTCATGGCCGCCGCCGCGGCGACGGGGCTCCTCCTCGCCGCCGCCGCCGCCCAGCAGAGCGCGGCGCAGGACAGCGCGGAGCGGTCGGAGCGCCGGCTCCTGGTCGCGCTCCAGGCGGCATCCATGGGCGTCTGGGAGTGGACGATCGCGACCGGCGAGGTGCGCTGGTCGGAGGGGCTGGAGCCGGTGCACGGCCTCTCCGCCGGCGGCTTCGCGGGCACGCTCGAGGCGTTCCTCGCCCTCGTCCACGCCGAGGACCGTGCGCGTGTCGAGCGGGCGATCCGGGAGGCGGTCGCGACCGGCTCCCCGTACCGCGCCGAGTTCCGCTCGGTCGCCCCCGACGGCAGCGTGCGCTGGATCGCGGCGCACGGCCGGCTGCAGCCCGGCGGCCGCGGCTCGCCGGCGCGGATGCTGGGCGTGGGGCTCGACGTCACCGAGGCGAAGCGGCTCGAGGAGCAGCTCCTGCGGCAGGCCGAGCGGCTGGCGGACGCCGACCGCCGGAAGGACGAGTTCCTGGCGATGCTCGCACACGAGCTGCGCAACCCGCTCGCCCCGATCCTCCACGCGACGGAGCTGCTCGGCCCCCACGCCTCGCCGGAGCTCGTCGCGGCGGCGCGGGAGATGATCCGGCGGCAGACCGAGCACCTCCGCCGCATCGTCGACGACCTCCTCGAGGTGGCGCGCGCCACCCGCGGCGCGATCGGCCTCGAGTGCCGCCGGACCACGCTGGCCG
>DASUNQ010000360.1:0-5257 GCA_036277075.1 Thermoanaerobaculia bacterium | reverse complement strand
GGTTCCGCGTGCAGGCGCCGCTGCGCTCGGTCTGGATGGACACCACGATCGTCGCCCAGGAGGAGCCGTTCCGGATCGTCGAGGCGGGGAGGGGAGGCCGCGGCAACCGGATCGAGACGCACACCGTTTGGGAGCTGACCGAGGGGCCGGGCTCGCTGACCACGGTCCGGGTCTCCCACGGGACCACGCCGGCCAATCCGGTCGACCGCGCCCTGGAGATCGCCTCGGGCGCCTCCTTCTGGCAGCAGCGCGGCTGGCGCCGGGCGATGCACCGGCTGCGCGATCTGCTCGAGGCCGAACGGGCCGCGCCGGAGCGCGTTGCGGTCGCCGGCGGCAACCGCCACCCGACGGGCATCCCGTAGGCGGCTCTGAATAGACTCCGCGCCCTCGATGCCCTCGCCCCGCAGACTGAGTTCGCCCCTGCTCGCCGCCCTCGCTCTCGTCGCGCTGGCGCTCGCGATCGCCGCCTGCGGCCACACCAGCGAGCACACCGAGGTGATCGAGGGGGAGCCGGTCGAGCTCGGCGAGCTGCACTACAACGTCACCTTCTCCCGCTTCCTCAACCCGGCCGACAACGAGGACTCCGCCTACCTGGTCGGGCAGCCGGCGCCACCGGAGGGATCGGCCTACTTCGGCGTCTTCTTCGAAGTCCAGAACGAGAGCGACGAGGCTCATGCCCTGCCCTCGACGCTGACGATCCACGACGCCGACGAGCAGACCTACGACGTGCTCCCGAGCGAAAGCCTCTACGCGTTCGAACTGGGTGGCGAGGTGGAAGCCCAGGAACAGATTCCGGTGCTCGACTCGACCGCCCAGCAGGGGCCGATCGAGGGCTCGGTCGCGATCTTCCTGCTCCCCGCCTCGGCCTCGGAGAACCGGCCGCTGACGCTGCACATCCCCGGTCCCGAGGGCGAGACCGGCGAGGTCACGCTCGACCTCTAGATCCCGGTCGAGAGCACCGCGGAGGCGACCGGGGCGGCGACTTCCCCGCCCGAGGCTTCGGCTTCGATCAGCATCACCCCGACCGCGAGGCGCGGCTTTTCGGCCGGCGCGAAGGCGGCGAACCAGGCGTCCTTGATCTGGATCGGGTTGTCCTCGTTCTCCTGGCCGGGCTTCGGGCCGAGCTCGGCGGTCCCGGTCTTCCCGGCTACCTGCGCCTCGACTATCGCGCCGGCCGTCCCCGTCCCTTCGGTGACCACGCCGACCATCAGGTCGGTCATGTCCCTTGCCAGCCCCTTCGACATCACCCGCACCGGCTCGGCCTCGGGCCGCAGTTTTTCGTTGGCGACGATCGAGGTCGGCTGGCGCACGCCGCCGTTGGCGATCGTCTGCGCCACGGTCGCCATCTGCAGCGGGGTCGCCAGCACCTCGCCCTGGCCGATCGCGGTGACGCCGAGTTCGACTTCTTCGGGGATCTCGGTCGGGAGCGTCGATTCGGCCGGTTCGACTTCGGCGACGATCCGCGAGGTGTAGAGGGTGGGGGGCGAGTTGAAGCCGAACCGTTCCGCCGCGGCGACCATGTCCTCGCTGCCGAGCTTCGGGCCGAGCGGGGCGAAGTCGGCGTTGCAGGACTCGGCGAAGGCTTCGGGGAAGGTGCCGCCGCAGAACTCGCCGTTGGCGTTGTGGATGAAGCGGCCGCCGACGTTGACCCCATCGACGATTTCGAATTCGTCGTCGAGCGAGAGGACGCCCTTCTGCAGGGCGGCGACCGAGGTGATCATCTTGAAGGTGGAGCCGGGGGGCTGGGGGGCGGAGTAGGCCTGCCCGGCGAGCGCCCGCACGTCGCCGCTGCGGGTGTCGAGGACGGCGACGCCCCCGGCGCGGCCGGCCAGCGCCGAAACCGAGGAGACCTGCAGCTCGGGGTCGATCGTCGTCTTCACCGGCGCCCCGGCGCGCGGCTCGGAGCGCGCGAGCGTGCGGATCGCGTTGCCGGCCGCATCGGCGGCGACGAGGGAGCCGCCGGGCTTGCCGGCGAGGCGCGAGTTGAACGCCTGCTCGAGGCCGCTGATCCCGACCGGGGTGTCGGGGGGGAAGCCGCGGCGGGCGAGCTTCGCCAGGTCTTCTTCGGGGGCGGCGCCGACTTCGCCGGTGACGTCGATCGCGGCGCTGCCGAGCGGGTGTTCCCGCGCTTCCGCCGGGCCCTCGGCAAGCGCCGTGCCGTCGCGCGCGAGGATCGGCGCGCGCGGCGCCAGCTCGACTTCGGCCTCGAGGCGCTCGCCTTCCCTCAGGCCCGGGAAGACTAGGCTCGGGTCCCAGTCGATGCCGCCGTCGGCAAAGGGCAGCCCGACTTCGCCCTCGATCTCGCCGAAGGCGACGGTCGAGATCGAGATCGGCACCCTCACCACCTTCGCCCCGCGGGCGTCGGCGGGGTCATCGGCGGAACCGGGCTCGAGCGAGCGGGCGGTCGCGACCTCTTCGGCTTCGCGGTAGGCGGCGGTGAAGGCGGCGACGTCGGTCGCGGCCCGTGAGGCTGGGTTCAGCTCGCGGTGCATGGCGGCGAAGTTCCGCGCCGTCCAGGCCTCGGCGAAGCGCTCCGCCGACTCCTTCTCCGGCGAGTCCGAGGATCCGGCGGCGGCGCCGAAGGCGAAGGCGACGGCCGCGATCAGCGCCAGCGGGGCCGCACGGGTGACCAGACGGCGGCGCCGCTCCACATCAGGCGATAAGCCGCTCACTGGTCGAAAGTTAATAAAGCGATCCGGCGCGTGCTTCCATTCCATTCGTGACTGTTCTCGATTGGGCCATAGTCGCCTTCACCGTCGCGCTCGCGATCTGGGGGTACAGGCAGGGGCTGATCGTCGGCGCGCTGACCCTCGCCGGCTTCGGCGCCGGTGCGATCGCCGGCGGCAGGCTCGGCCCGCTGGTCCTCGCGCAGGGCTCCGAGTCGCCCTACGCGCCGCTCTGCGCCGCCCTCGGCGCGCTGCTGGTCGGGGCCCTGGTCGCGGTCACGGTCGAGAGCCTCGCCCTCGGGCTGCGGGCGAGGCTGGTCCGCCGGCCGGCGCTGCACCTGGCCGACGGCGCCGGCGGGGCGGCGCTGATCGCCTGCGTCGCGCTCGGCCTCGCCTGGGTCTTCGGCGCCGTCGCCCTCCACGCTCCGGCGACCGAACAGCTGCGCGCCGACATCCAGCGCTCGGTGATCCTGCGCAGCCTCAACGACGTCCTGCCTCCCTCGGGGCCGCTGCTCAACGCGCTCGACCGGGTCGACCCCGCCCCCTCCGTGCTGGGGCCGGCGGCCCCAGGCCGGCCGCCGGCGGCGGCGATCGCCGCCGACCCCGAGGTGCTCGCGGCCGGCGGCGCCGTGGTCCGGGTGCTCAGCACCGCTTGCGGGCTCGGGGTCGAGGGGTCGGGATGGGCGGTGCAGCCGGGCCTGATCGTCACCAACGCCCACGTCGTCGCCGGCGCCGAGGACACCACCGTCACCACCCAGAACGGGGTCGAGCTGGAGGCGAGCGCCGCCTACTACGCGCCCGAGCAGGACCTGGCGCTGCTCCGGGTCGGGGCCGACCTGCCGACCCTGCCGCTTGCGACCGAGCGCCAACCCGGCTCCCCCGCGGCCGTGCTCGGGTACCCGGAGAACGGGCCCTACGCGCTCTCCCCGGCCCGGGTCGGCGACACCAGGGACACCGTCACCGAGGACTCATACGGCAATGGCCCGGTCGAGCGCCCGATCACCGCGGTGCGCGGCCTGGTCCGCAGCGGCAACTCGGGCGGCCCCGTGGTCGACGACCGCGGCCGGGCGGTCGGCACGATCTTCGCCGCCACCACCAGCGGCCCGCCCGGCGGCTTCGCGATCCCGGCGGAGGTGGTTCGCGCGGCGCTGCCCCAGGCCGGGGGACCGGTCGGGACCGGGCCGTGCGCCCGCTGAGGCCGCTTGCCCATCACTTACGTTGGGTAAGCTCCTAGCTCGTGGAACCGGTCAGGGTGAGCCAGGTCGAGGCCGGCGGCGAGGGCGCCGTCTGCCCCCACTTCCACGCTGCGATCGAGCTGATCGGCAAGCGCTGGACTGGGGCGATCGTCTGCGCCCTGACCGAGCGGCCGATGCGGTTCGGCGAGCTCGGCAGAGCGGTCCCCGGCCTCTCCGACCGGCTGCTTTCGCAGCGGCTGCGGGAGCTGGAGGACGAAGGGCTGGTCGAGCGCGAGGTCGAAGCGGGGACCCCGGTGCGGGTCACCTACTCGCTGACCGAGATCGGGCGCCAGCTCGGCCCGGCGATCGACGAGCTTCGCACCTGGGCCCGTTCCTGGAAGCAGGCGGCGTAGACCGAAGCTCGCAATAGCCTGGGCCGATGGACCTGCCCGGGCCGTTTCCAGTCGGCGCCTACGCGCGCAAGCTCCAGGAGGAGATGCGCAAGCGCGCCCGGGTGCAGCTGATCGGCGAGGTGACCGGGATCGGCCGCAGCAAGAAGCAGGCCTACTTCGAGCTGCGCGACGGCGAGGGGGCGGTCCCGTGCGCGATCTGGCTCGACCACCTGGAGCGGGCCGGCCTGCCCGAGGGTGGGCTCCGGGACGGCGCCGAGGTGGTGATCGCCGGTGGGCCCGACTACTACCCGGGGAACGGCCAGGCCTCGCCCAGCTTCAGCTTCCGCGCCACCCACGTGCGGCTGGCCGGGGAGGGGGACCTGCTGGCGCGGCTGGAGGCGCTGCGCAAGCAGCTGCGCGCCGAGGGCCTGTTCGAGCTGCAGGGACAGCTGGCGCGGCCGCGGCTGCCGAAGGCGATCGGGGTGGTGACGGCGGAGACCGGCGCCGCCCGCCGCGACCTGCTCGCCGGGCTCGGCCGGCGCGGCTGGGGAGGGACTGTGGTCTGGGCCTTCGCGCCGGTCCAGGACCGCCACGCGGCGCCGGCGATCGCCGCCGCGATCCGCGGGCTCGCCGCCCGGCCCGAGGTCGAGGCCGTCGTTGTGACCCGGGGCGGCGGCAGCCTCACCGACCTCTGGGCGTTCTGCGACGAGACCCTCTGCCGGACCGTGGCGCTGCTGCGGGTGCCGGTGATCAGCGCGGTCGGCCACGAGCGCGACTCGACCCTGATCGACGACGTCGCCGCCGTCGCCTGCTCGACCCCGACCCACGCCGCCGAAGCCGCGGTGCCGCTCGACTGCGTCGCGGCCCGGCGCGAGCTGGGCCGGGACGATCGTCTGGGCCTTCGCGCCTGTCCAGGACCGGCGCGCCGCTCCCGCGATTATCGCCGCGATCCAGGGGCTCGCGGCACGGCCCGAGGTCGAGGCGATCGTCGTCACCAGGGGCGGTGGCAGCCTTGCCGACCTCT
>DASUNQ010000359.1:0-19678 GCA_036277075.1 Thermoanaerobaculia bacterium | reverse complement strand
CTGCGCTCCTCCTGGCCGCGGCGCTGGCCGCGCCGCTGGCCTCCGAGGCGCCGGCCCCTCGCAGACCCGAGCTCCTCCGTCTCGACTGCGCGAGCAGCATCGGCCGGCGCGAGGTGACGCTCTTCGAGCGCGGCACCGTGCGCCTGGTCGAGGGCGCGCCCGGCAAGGAGCTGTCCGCTCTGCGCGAGCTCGGGCCGGACGAGCTGGACGCCTTCCTGCGCCGCTTCGCCGAGGTCGATCTGTCGGAGGTCGGCCGCCTCTCCAAGGGGGTCGAGGGGGAGTGGGTCGAGCGCTGCCGCTTCGAGCTCGCGCTGCCCAGCGCTCCGCCGCGCAGCTTCGCCTTCGGCCGCTACGACACGCTGCCGCTGGCGCTGGCGCGCGTCCTGCGCATCGCCGACGAGCTCGCGGCCGGCCTCGAGGTGCGCCCGCCGGCCGAGCTTCCGGCCGGCTACCGGCCGCAGCGCGGCGACCTGCTGCGCCGCGCCGACGGCCACGTCTACCGCGTCGCCGGCTTCACCGTCGACGGGCGCGCTCTGGAGCTCCGAGGTCTCCACCAGCCGCTGACCCTCTACGTCCTGCGCGAGGAGCTGCGGCGGGAGTTCGTGGAGTACCTCGGGCGCGGCAGCAGCCGGCTGCCACCGCGGTGAAGCAGGGCCGGCCGGTCCTGCGCATCGGCGGCGGCGCGCTGCGCGGGCGGAGCGTGGCGGTGCCCCCCGGCGCGCGGCCGACCGAAGGGCGCGTGCGCGAGGCGCTCTTCTCGATCTGGTCGGAGCGGGTGCCCGGCGCGCGCTTCCTCGACCTCTTCGCGGGCAGCGGCGCGGTCGGCATCGAGGCCGCGAGCCGCGGCGCGGCGCGCGTGCTCTGTCTCGAGGACGACCCGCGGGCCGTGCGGACCTTGCGGAAGAACGTGGAAGGGCTCGGTGGGGAAGGGGGGGAGAGACGGATCGCGGTCTGGCGCGTGCCGCTCCCGCGCGGGCTCTCGCGGCTGGTGGAGCAGGGGGAGCCCCCCTACGACCTCGTCTTCGCCGACCCGCCGTACGCCTTCGACGAGTACGAAGAGCTGCTGCGCCGGGTGGCGCCGCTGGTGGCCGAAGACGGCGAGGCCGCGGTCGAGCACTCGGCGCGCGAGCCGCTGGCCGAGGAGGCCGCCGGCCTGACGCGAGTGAGCGAGCGGCGGTACGGCGAGACGGCGCTGAGCTTCTACCGCCGTCGGGAACCGCCATCCTGAGCGCAGGGAACGATCGGGATCGAGGAAGCGTCCGGCGTGCGGCTTGGGCCGTCGCCGCCCTGGCGCTCCTGTTCCGGCTCCCGTTCGCCGCCCGCCGCCTGTGGGACCACGACTCGGTCCAGTTCGCCCTCGGCGTCGAGCGCTTCGACCTCGCCGCCCACCACCCGCACCCGCCCGGGTATCCGCTCTACATCGGCCTGCTCAAGGCGTTGGCCTGGGTGGGGATCGAGGCGCTCGACGGGATGGTCGCCCTTTCGGTCCTCGCCGGCGCCCTGGGAGCGGGCCTCATGGTGCTCCTCGCCGCGCGCTTGGCGCGGAGCCCCGCCGCCGCCCTCTTCGCCGGCCTCCTCTACGCCACCAACCCCCTCCTCTGGTTCTATGGCGAGCTGCCGTTGGTCTATGCCGTGGAAGGCGGGCTGGCGGTGGCGATCGCCTACGGCGCCGTGCAAAGCGCCGAGAGCCGCCGCGCCCTCTTCCTCACCTGCGCTCTGCTCGCCCTCGCCGGCGGCCTCCGGCAGTCGACGATGGTCCTGCTCGCGCCGCTCGTGGCCTACGGCGCGTTCCGCGGCTGGCGCGCCGGGCGCCTCTCCTGGAAGGCGATCGGCGGCGGCGCCGCGCTCGCCGCCGCCCTGATCCTCGCCTGGCTCCTGCCGCTCTGGGCCCTGGCCGGCGGCCCGGCCGCCTACCGCCGCATCGCCGGCGAGCACTTCGCGACCCTCCTGCCGCAGACCTCCGTCCTCTACGGCGCCGGCTGGCCGGCGCTCGCCCACAACCTGGAGGTGCTGCTCAAGTGGGCGCTGCAGGGCGTGGTCCCGGGCGCCGTGGCCCTCGTCGCGCTCTGGGCGGCCACGCCGCGCGCCGTCGCGGGCGGGTTGCGTCTCCTCGCCCGGCGCCTCGACTGGCTCCTCGCCTGGGCGCTGCCCCCGCTCGCCTTCTTCGCCCTCTTCCATGTCACCAAGGCCGGCTACACGCTGGTCCACCTGCCGGCGCTGCTCGTGGCGCTCGCGCTCGCCGCCGCGCCGGCGCTGGCCGCGTCCCGCGCCCGCGCCTTCGCCGGCACGGCGGCGGCCGCGGCGGTCGGCCTCGCCCTCTTCCTTTTCGGATCCGACCGCCGCCCCGACCAGCCGCGCGCCTGGGCGCTGGTGCGCCACGAGCTCAATCGGGGCGCCATCGACCGCTTCGAGCGCGAGCTGGACCGGGTCCTGGAGGTGGCGCGCGGCTACCCGCCGGAGACGACGGTGCTCGCCAGCGTCGAGCTCCCCGGCCGCGGCGCCGCGGGCGCCGAGGGCTTCCTCTACCCCTGGCACCGCCACCTGCAGTGGTATCTGCCGGAGTACCAGGTTGTGCTCATCGTGCCGGCGGACGACTTCGCCCTCACCGCCCGCGGCCACGAGCCCTTCCAGAAGGCGCTCGCCCAGCTCGCCCTCCCGCCCGAAACACGCCGCCTCCTCTTCGTCCTCTCAGAGCCCCCCCGGAACCGCCTCCGCCTCGGCCCCGGCTTCGTCGCAATGGGCGGCGACTCGTTCTGGATCGCCGAAGTCCCCTTCCGCGGCAGGCTCCAGGTGGGACCGTTCGTCCTCAGCGCCGGCGAGCGCCGCGCGCGTCCGCATCCACCCGCACGTAGGGGAAGCGGGGCTTGATCTGGGTATTCAGAAAGGCGCCGAGCGACTCCGCGCTCAGCAGCTCGCGGTGGACGGAGGCGGGCACCCCGAGGTATTGGTAGACGCCGCCGTTGTGGAATTCGACCTCGAGGACGCGCTCCTCGTGTCCGACGCTCGCGAGGCTGGACGATTCGACCGGCTGGCGCTGCATGGTTCGCCTCCGCGCGGCAGATTGCCGCTCGCAGAACGAAGTTGCAGCAATGCAGAATTTATTCCCGCAGGAAGAACGCCAGCTCTTCGAGATCGATCCGCAGGTCCACGTCCTTGAGCGGCACGCCCTCGCGCGGCTTCACCCGCTCGGGGGCGAAGTTGAGGACCGCGCGGACCCCGGCGTCGGCGAGCGCGTCGTAGTTCTCCTGCGCGGCGCCGGCTGGGATCGCGAGGACTCCGATCTCGGCCTCCGCCTCGCGCACCACGTCGCGGAGCTCGCGGGCGTGGCGCACGGTGAAGCCGCAGATCCGGCGGCCGACGACCTTGGGGTCGGTGTCCACGCCGGCCACCACCTCGAACGCCCCGGAGTTGAACCCGAGGTAGCGGGCCAGCGCGCTGCCGAGGTTGCCCATGCCGACGATCACCAGCGGGTGGCGGCGGTCGAGCCCGAGGAGCGAGTTGAGGTGCGCCGCCAGCTCGCCCACCTCGTAGCCGACGCCGCGGATGCCGAACTCGCCGAACTGCGCCAGGTCCTTGCGGATCTGCGCCGCCGAGAGGTGGTAGCGGCGCGCCAGCTCCTGCGAGGAGATGCGGCGCATCCCCAGCTCCTGGAGGTGGTGGAGGCAGCGGAGGTAGACCGACAGCCGGTTGAGGGTGAGCGGGGAGACGTCTTCCGGGCCTGCCATCGACTCCGACTTCCTCAGCGGGGGAGCGTGGCCTCGAGCGTCCATTCGAGGAGCCCCGAGGGCCAGAGCCCGAGCGCCAGCGTCGCGAGCGCGGCGAGCACCGCCGCCGCCCGCCCCCAGCCGTCCAGCAGCAGCCCCTGCGGCTGCCCCGTCTCGGGCTTCATGTAGAGGACGTAGACGACGCGCAGGTAGTAGACGACGCCGACCAGGCTCGCCAGCACGCCGACCACCGCGAGCCCCACCAGCCCGTCGCCCACGGCGTTGAGGAAGACCAGGTACTTGCCGAGGAAGCCGGCGGTCGGCGGCAGCCCGGCGAGCGAGAGCATCGACACCGTCAGGCAGGCGCCGAGGAGCGGGAAGCGGTAGCCCCAGCCGGAGAGCTCGGAGACGAGGTGCTGCTCGCCGACCCGGGAGTAGAGCAGGGCGACGACGGTGAAGGCGCCGGCGTTCATCAGCGTGTAGGCCAGCAGGTAGACCAGGAGCGGCGCCAGCGAGGCGCCGTCGACCACCACCAGCGCCAGCAGCAGGTAGCCCATGTGCGCGACGCCGGAGTAGGCGAGCATCCGCTTGATGTCGCGCTGCACCAGGGCGAGCAGGTTGCCGACGACCATCGAGGCGACCGCCAGGATCGCCACCAGCTGCGACCACTTGCCGGCCGCTCCGCCGGCCAGCGCCGCCTCCAGGATGCGGAAGAGGACGAGCGCGCTCGCCACCTTGGGCGCCACCGACAGGAACCCGACGAACGGCGACGGCGCCCCCTGGTAGGTGTCCGGCGCCCAGGCGTGGAAGGGGACGACGCTCATCTTGAAGCCGAAGCCGGCGACGAGCAGCAGGAAGCCGAGGCTGGCGACGAGCGACGGCCCCTGCGCCGCCTGCACCGCCGAGGCGATGGCCTCGAGGCGCGTGCTCCCGGTCTCGCCGTAGAGCAGGGCGATGCCGAAGACCACGAAGGCGCTGACGAAGGCCCCCATCAGGAAGTACTTGAGCGCCGCCTCGGTGCCGACCTCGACGCGGCGGTGGAAGGCGGCCAGGGTGTAGAGGCAGAGCGAGAGGGTCTCGAGGGCCAGGAACAGGGTGAGCAGCTCGGTCGCGCGCAGCATCAGCAGGAGCCCGACGGCGCACCAGAGGAGGAGGGCGTGGTACTCGCCGGCGAGGATACGCTCGCGACGCAGATAGCCGTCCGAGGCGAGCAGGCCGAGGGCGGTCGCCACGAGCACGACGAGCGAGAAGCCGAGCGTCACCGGGCTGGCCTCGAGGAGGCCGTCGAAGCTGGGGCCGAAGGGAACGCGCCGCCACGCCGCCCACGCCGCAACGGCCGTGGCCGCGAGCGCCAGCGGCGTCCAGGCGCGGCGCAGGCCGGGCGCGAAGGCGTCGAGCAGCAGGATGAGGACGCCGCCGGCGAGGAGGACCAGCTCCGGGGCGAGCGCGGCGATTTCGAGCGCGCTCACCGCGCGGCCTCCCGCACCGGGTCGCGCAGCGTCGCCACGGCGGGAGCCTCGGCGGCGGCGCGGGCGCGGAAGGCCGCGAGCGTCTCCGCCAGCGCCGGCCGGCTCGGCTCGAGGAACAGCCGCGGCGCGACGCCGATCCAGAGCATCATCGCGCAGAGCGGCAGCACGGCCGCCACCTCCCGCGGCGAGAGATCGGAGAGGCCGCGGTTCTCCTCGCGCGTCAGCGGCCCCCAGAGCGTGCGGTCGAGCATCTTGAAGAGATAGACAGCCGCCAGCACCACGCCGAACGCCGCCGCAATCGCCGGCCAGCCGAGCGCGCGGTAGCTGCCGGCGAGGATCAGGAACTCGCCGACGAAGCCGTTGAGCGCCGGCAGGCCGACCGAGGCGAGGGTCGAGAAGACGAGGAAGAAGGCGAAGAGCGGCATCACCTTCGCCAGGCCGCCGAACTCGTCGAACTGCTTGGTGTGCCGCCGGTCGTAGAGCATGCCGACGAGCAGGAACAGCGCGCCGGTCGAGAGGCCGTGGTTGACCATCTGCAGCAGCGCCCCCTGCCACGCCATGATGTCGGCCGCGGCGAGCCCGAGCATGACGAAGCCGAGGTGGGCGATCGAGGAGTAGGCGACGAGCTTCTTCATGTCGACCTGCACCCAGGCGACGAGCGCTCCGTAGAGGATGCCGACCAGCGCCAGCGCGACGAGCAGCGGCTGCGCCTCGCGGCTCGCCGCCGGGAAGAGCGGGAGCGCGAAGCGCAGGAAGCCGTAGGTGCCGAGCTTGAGGAGGATGCCGGCGAGCAGCACCGAGCCGCCGGTCGGCGCCTCGACGTGCGCGTCGGGCAGCCAGGTGTGGAGCGGGAACATCGGCACCTTGATCGCGAAGGTCAGGGCGAAGGCGGCGAAGAGCCAGAGCTGCGTCGCCAGCGGCAGCTCGAGGCGCAGCCAGTCGGTGTAGGCGAAGCTCCAGGTGCCGGTGAGGCCGTGGTAGGTCCAGGCCAGCCAGAGGATGGCGACCAGCATCAGCAGGCTGCCGGCGATGGTGAAGAGGAAGAACTTGACCGCGGCGTAGATCCGCCGCTCGCCCCCCCAGATGCCGATCAGCAGATACATCGGCACCAGCACGACCTCCCAGAAGACGTAGAAGAGGAAGAGGTCCCAGGCCAGCAGGGTGCCGAGGACGCCGGTCGTGAGCAGGAGGAGCGCGGCCGAGAAGAGCGGCCAGTGCCGCTCGATGCCGCGCCAGGAGCCGAGCACCACCACCGGCAGGAGCCCGGCGGCGAGCAGCGCCAGCGGCGCCGAGATGCCGTCCATCCGCAGGTCGTAGGCGATGCCGAAGCGCGGGATCCAGGCGATCGGCTCGCCGCCGGCGCCGAGGTCGCGCAGCACCCGCGCCCCCCAGTCGGCGCGCGCCGCGAGGTCCACGGCGAAGGCCAGCTCGACGAGCGAGACGGCGAGCGTGTACCACTTGACCGCGCGGTCGCCGCTCCGCCGCAGGAAGAGGAGCGGCAGGCAGGCGGCGGCCGGGAAGAAGACCAGGCGGGTGAGGGTGCCGCCCAGGAGCAGCTCGATCACAGCAGCACCCACCAGAAGAGCGCCAGGACGCCGAGGAAGAAGTAGAGCGCGTAGTTGCGGACGTTGCCGGTGGTGGTGAAGCGGACGAGATCGCCGGTCAGCTCGGTCGCCGCCGCGCCGAGGTTCACGGCGCCGTCGATGACCAGCGCGTCGACCCCCTTCCAGAGGATGCGCGCGAGCCGGTGCAGGGGACGCACGATCACCCGGTCGTAGGCCTCGTCGACGCGGTACTTGTCGACCAGCAGGTGGTGGAGGAACGGCGAGCGCGCCGCCCAGACGCGCCCGCCCTCGAGGCCGCGGCCGAGGCCGTAGACGCGCCGGGCGTAGAAGATCCCGCCGAGCGCCGCCGCGACGGCGACGAGCACCAGCGCCCACTCGACCGGCGCCCCCAGCTCGTGGGCCTCGTGGGAGCCGCCGGGGAGCTCCGCGACGACCGGGTGGAGGAAGCGGTGGAAGAGGTTCCAGTCGCGGCCGCCGGTGAAGAGCGCCGGCAGACCGACGAAGCCCGAAACGACCGCCCCGACCGCCAGCACGACGAGCGGCACCGTCATCACCGGCGGCGACTCGTGGAGGTGGTGCGCCTGCTCCTCGCTGCCCCGGAACTCTCCGTGGAAGGTCAGGTGCACGGCGCGGAACATGTAGAAGGCGGTCAGCAGGGCGGTCAAGAGCCCCACGACCCAGAGCAGCCACTGCCCCTCGGCGGCGGCGGCGTGGAGGATCTCGTCCTTCGAGAAGAAGCCGGCGAAACCCGGCACGCCGGCGATCGCCAGCGCGCCGACGACGAAGGTCCAGTAGGTCACCGGCAGGTGCCTCTTGAGGCCGCCCATGCGCCGCATGTCCTGCTCGCCGCCCATGGCGTGGATGACCGAGCCCGAGCCCAGGAAGAGGAGGGCCTTGAAGAAGGCGTGCGTCATCAGGTGGAAGATCGCCGCCGTGTAGGCCCCGACGCCGAGCGCCAGGAACATGTAGCCGAGCTGCGAGACCGTCGAGTAGGCGAGGACCTTCTTGATGTCGGTCTGCGCCAGGCCGATCGTGGCGGCGAGGAGCGCGGTCGCGGCGCCGATCGCCGCCACGAAGAGGGAGACCCCCGGAGCGAGCTGGTAGAGCACGTTGGCGCGCGCCACGACGTAGACGCCGGCGGTGACCATGGTCGCGGCGTGAATCAGCGCCGAGACCGGCGTCGGCCCCGCCATCGCGTCGGGCAGCCAGACGTAGAGCGGGATCTGCGCGCTCTTGCCCATCGCGCCGACGAAGAGGCAGAGGGCGACGAAGCCGGCGAACGAAAGACCCAGCGCGTACGGGGCCGTCGCCGCCTCGCCGGCCGCGGCGATCCGCGGGAAGAGCTCGCCGAAGCGCAGCGTGCCGAAACGGGCGAGCAGCGCGAAGAGGCCGACGAGGAAGGCGAAGTCGCCGATGCGGTTGACGATGAACGCCTTCATCCCGGCGTAGGGCGGGAACGGCTGGTCGTAGTAGAAGCCGATCAGCAGGTAGGAGCAGAGCCCGACCCCTTCCCAGCCGACGAAGAGCACCAGGAAGTTGTTGCCCAGGACGAGCAGCAGCATCGCCCCCAGGAACAGGTTCAGGTAGGCGAAGTAGCGGCGGTAGCCGGCCTCGCGCCCCATGTAGCCGACCGAGTAGACGTGGATCCAGAAGCCGACGAAGGTGACGACGAAGAGCATCACCGCCGAGAGCGGATCGAGCAGGAAGGCGACGTCGATCGCCGCCTCGCCCGCCGTCCATCGATAGAGGACGTTCTCGACCGCCCGCGGCCAGACCGCCGCGTACTCCACGAGGCAGGCCAGCGCGAGCGCCAGCGTCGCCAGCGGGAAGCCGACGCCGACCAGCGTCACCGCCCGCTGCGGGGCGCGCGCCGCGAGGCCGTTGACCGCCGCGCCGGCGAAGGGCAGCAGCGGGATCAGCCACAGGAGGTCGAGGGCGCTCATCGGGGAGGGCGGCTACCAGCGCATCAGGTTGATGCGGTTGATGTCGATCGTCCGCCGCTGGCGGTAGATGGCGATAAAGAGCGCCAGCCCGACCGCCGCCTCGGCGGCGGCGACGGCCATGACGAAGAAGACCACGAGCTGGCCGGTGTGGTCGTCCCAGAGGCGCGAGTAGGCGACCAGCGCGAGGTTGCCGGCGTTGAGCATCAGCTCGATCGAGAGGAAGATGGCGATGCCGTTGCGCCGGGTCAGCGCCCCGGCGGTGCCGATCGCGAAGAGGACGCCGGCGAGGAGCAGGTACCAGGAGACCGGAACCGCCGTCACGGCTCCGCCTCCGTCTCCGGCGGGACGTGCGGCCGGCGCGCCAGGATCGTCGCCGCGACGACCGCCACGAGCAGCAGCAGCCCCACGATCTCGAACGGCAGCAGGAGCTCTTCGAAGAGCGCCCGCGCCAGCGCGTGCAGCGAGACCAGGCGCTCCGAGAGCGGCGCCGCCGGGGTCTCGCGGTAGGTGCGCCAGAAGAGGGTGGCGAGCATGCCGCCGAAGAGGCCGGCGCCGAGCACCGCGGCCCAGCGCTGCGCCGGCTGCCCGCCGGGGCTCTCCTCGCGCTGCAGGTTGAGCAGCATGACGACGAAGAGGAAGAGGACCAGGATGGCGCCGGCGTAGATCAGCACCTGCAGCGCGGCGATGAACGGCGCGCCGAGGAGGACGAAGAGCACGGCCACCGAGAAGAGGGTCAGCACCATGCTCATCAGCGAGTAGATCGGGTTGCGGTGCGCCACGACGACGAGCGCCGAGGCGAGCGCCAGGAGGGCGAAGAGGAGGAAGACCGCGGTCTCCATCGCCCCGCTCCTAGAGCCACCCCGCGAGGGTCATCGCGGCGACCAGGACGAGGTTGACGAGAGCCAGCGGCAGGAGGACCTTCCATCCCAACCGCATGAGCTGGTCGTAGCGGAAGCGCGGCACGCTCCAGCGCACCCAGACGTAGACCCCCATGCAGAGCGCGACCTTGGCCAGCAGCACGGCGAGCCCGAGCGCCGCGCCGGCCCACCCGCCGAGGTCCACTCCCGGCAGGCTCCAGCCGCCGAGGTAGAGGGTGACGCCGAGCGCCGAGAGCGCCGCCATCGACGTGTACTCGGCCATGAAGAAGGCGGCGAAGCGCATCGAGCTGTACTCGGTGTGGAACCCGGCGATGAGCTCGGACTCGGCCTCCGCCATGTCGAAGGGGAGGCGGTTGGTCTCGGCGAAGGCGCAGACCACGAAGACGAGGAAGCCGATCGGCTGCGTCAGGCCGTTCCAGAGGTGCTGGCGCTGGTATTCGACGACGTCGCCCAAGTGGAACGAGCCGACCGGCATCAGCGCCGCCACCACCGCGATGGTCAGCGCCAGCTCGTAGCTCACCATCTGCGCCGAGGCGCGGAGGCCGGCGAGCAGCGAGAACTTGTTGTTCGAGGCGTAGCCGGCGATCACCATCGAGTAGACGCCGAGGCTGGAGAGCGCGAGGAAGAGGAGGACCCCGGCCTCGACGTCGGCGACGACCAGCCGGACCGTGCGCCCGTCGATCAGCAGGTCCGGCCCGAAGGGGATCACGGTGTAGGTCGAGAAGGCGGGGAGCAGCGCCAGGGCCGGCGCCATCAGGTAGAGCGGCCGGTCGGCGGCGGCCGGCGTGACGTCCTCCTTGAAGAGGAACTTCACGGCGTCGGCGAGGGGCTGGAAGAGGCCGAGCGGGCCGACCCGGTTGGGCCCGGGGCGGTCCTGGATCAGCCCCGCCGCGCGCCGCTCCACCCAGTTCATGATCGGGGCGACGTTGAACATGACCCCGAGCATGACCGCCATCTTGGCGGCGGTGATCGCGAAGTCCTCGCTCAGAAGGTCTCCTCCGCGGCGGCGCCGACGACCGGCGGCGCGGCGGCCTCGGGCACGTTGAGCGGCGCGCCGGTCGCCGGCAGCTCGGCCCAGGAGAGCGCCGCGAAGGCGGGGTTCTCGCGCGCCAGCCGGTCGAAGACGCGCGCCGCGTCCTGCCCGGCCCAGCGGGCGTCGAAGCGGGCGAGGAGGTCGGAGAGCGCCTCGACCCCCGGCCGCGCCTGCGCCGGCGGCGGGAAGGCGCGGTCGAAGCGCTGCACCCGCCACTCGACGTTGACGAAGGTCCCCTCCTTCTCGGCGTGGTGCGCCAGCGGCAGCGCGACGTCGGCGGCGCGCGCCAGCGGCGTGTCGGCCCAGCCGAAGACGGCGAGGAACGGAGCCCGCCGCAGCCGCTCGACGACCTCGGGCCGGTGCGCCGCCTCGCCGAAGTCGCTGTCGCAGACCACCAGCGCGGCGCAGCGGGCGGCGCCGTCGCCTGCGAGGAAGTCCTCGGCGCCGAGCCCCCCCTCGCCGGTCGCCAGGCCCGCGAGCTCGGCGCCGCGGCGGTTCGGGGCGTACTCGCGGCCGGTGATCCCGCCCTTCAGGTTGGGGATCGTGCGCGGGCGGCCGACGTCGACCGGCACCGCGCGATGCGGCGTGGCGAAGAGGTCGGCGAGGGCGGCGAAGAGGTAGGCCTCCTCGTTGGTCAGGAAGCCCGAGCCGAGGACCGCCACCGCGCCCTCGCCGCTGCGCTGGCGCAGGCCGCGCGCCAGGGCGTCGAGCGCCTCGCGCCAGCCGGTGGGCTGCGCGCCGTTTCCCTCGTGCCCCGAGCGCGCCCGCGGCGCCGCCAGCCGCGGCAGGCGCTGGTAGCGCTCGAAGGTCGAGCGGCCGTAATCGCACATCCAGTAGTCGTTGACGTCGGGGTTGAAGCGCGGCTTGTAGCGCTTGATGTGGCCGCGCCGGTGCTCGATCGTGACGTTGCACCCCACCTCGCAGCCGGTGCAGAGCGAGGGCTTCTTGTCGAGGTAGAAGACGCGCTCGGCGAAGCGGAAGCGGGTCGAGGTCAGCGCCCCGACCGGGCAGATGTCGACGACGCAGGTCGCCAGGTCGTCGTCGAGCGGCTTGCCGGGGAAGGTGCCGATCTCGGTGCGGGCGCCGCGGTTGAAGAAGCCGAGCGCGCCGGTCTTCGATACCTCCTGGGTGAAGCGGACGCAGCGCGTGCACTGGATGCAGCGGTTCATGTTGAGGACGACGTTCGGCCCCAGCGGGATGCGCTCGCGCCCGGGGTAGGTCCGCTTGTCCTCGAACTGGAAGCGCGAGTAGGCGACGCCGTGCTTGAAGGCGTAGTCCTGCAGGCCGCACTCGCCCGCCTGGTCGCAGATCGGGCAGTCGAGCGGGTGGTTGATGAGCAGGAACTCCATCATCCCCGCCTGCGCCTCGCGCACCTCGGGGACGTCGCTGCGCACCACCATGCCGTCCTTCATGACCAGCGTCGAGCAGCCGGCCTGGAGCTTCGGCATCCCCTCGACCTTGACCAGGCACATGCGGCACTGGCCGACGATCGAGAGCCGCGGGTGGTAGCAGTAGTGGGGGATCTGGATGCCGGTCTTGAGCGCCGCCTGCACCAGGTTGGTGCCGGGCTCCACCTCGACGGTGCGGTCGTTGATCGTGACCTTGGGCATGCCGCTCAGGCCGCGTCCTGGAACCAGCGGCGGCGCGGGAAGGGGCAGCCGCGGTCGCGCACGTGTTGCTCGATCTCGTCGGGGAAGCGCTCGACCAGCGACTTGACCGGGCCGACCGCCGCGTCGCCGAGCGCGCAGAGCGAGTTGCCCGCGACGTTCTTGCAGATCGAGAGCAGCAGCGCCGCGTCCTGCTCGCGCCCGTCGCCGTGCTCCAGCCGGTCGAGGAGGAGCTCCATCCAGTTCGTCCCCTCGCGGCAGGGCGTGCACTGGCCGCAGGACTCGTGGTTGAAGAACTTGGCCAGGCGCGCCACCGACCGCACCATGCAGGTCTCGTCGTCGAGCACGATGACCGCGGCCGAGCCGAGCATGCTGCCGGCCTTAGCCAGCGAGTCGAAGTCCATCGGCAGGTCGATGTGCTCGGCGGTCAGGATCGGCGCCGAGGCGCCGCCCGGGATGTAGGCCTTGAGCCGGCCGCCGCGGTGCATGCCGCCGGCCACGTCGAGGAGCTCGCGGAAGGGGATGCCGATCGGCAGCTCGTAGGTCCCCGGCCGCTCGACGTGCCCGGAGACGGCGTAGAGCTTCGGGCCGGTGTTCTTCTCGTTGGTGCCGATCGACTTGAACCAGTCGGCGCCGCGGGTGACGATGTGCGGCACGTTGCACAGCGTCTCGACGTTGTTGATCACGGTGGGCGCGCCGAAGGCGCCGACGAGCGCCGGGAACGGGGGCTTGACCCGCGGCTGGCCGCGCTTGCCCTCGAGCGACTCGAGCATGCCGGTCTCCTCGCCGCAGATGTAGGCGCCGGCGCCGCGGTGGACCCACATGTCGAGCTTGAACTTCGAGCCCAGGACGGAGCCGCCGAGGATGCCGCCGCGATAGGCCTCCTCGAGCGCCCGCTCCAGGATCTCGGCCGCCTTGGTGTACTCGCCGCGGATGTAGATGTAGCAGGTCGCGGCGCCGACCGCCCAGCAGCAGATGGCGCACCCTTCGATGAGCTGGTGCGGGTCGTGCTCCATGAGCAGCCGGTCCTTGAAGGTCCCGGGCTCGGACTCGTCGGCGTTGCAGACCAGGTACTTCGGCTTGTCGCCCCCCTTGGGGATGAAGCTCCACTTGAGCCCGGCCGAGAACCCGGCGCCGCCGCGGCCGCGCAGCCCCGAGGCCTTGACCGCCTCGATAATCTCGTCCGCCTGCATGGCGAGCGCCTGGCGCAGCCCCTCGTAGCCGCCGCCGCGCTTGTAGCCCTGGAGCGTCAGCGCCTCGGGGTGGCCGACGTTGCGGGTGAGGACCGGCTCGAACGCCGCCATGGTTGATCTCATACGGAGCTCTTGTCAGAGCTCCTAGGCCAGGTCCTTGACGATGCGCCGCACGCGCAGCGGCGTCAGGTTCTCGTGGTACTGGTCGTCGACCATCATCATCGGCGCCGTGTCGCAGGAGCCGAGGCACTCGAAGTGGACGTAGGAGCAGCGGCCGTCGGGGGTCACCTCGTCCTCGCCGACGCCCAGCTCCTGGCGCAGCAGCTCCAGCACCTCGTCGGCGCCGCGGAGCTGGCAGGAGAGGTTGGTGCAGACGCGGATGCGGTGGCGGCCGACCGGGCGCTGGTGGAACAGGTCGTAGAAGCTGACGACGCCGTAGACGGTGGCCGCCGGCAGCTCGAGCTCGACGGCCACGGCCTCGATCGCCTCCTCGGGCAGCCAGCCGCCCCATTCGCGCTGCGCGATGTGGAGGGCGGGGATGAGCGCCGCCTCGGTCGTCGGGAAGCGGCGGCGGATGGCGTCGAGCTCGGCGCGGGCGGCGGCGGAGAGGCGCGGCGGCGCGGGCCGGGCCTGCGGCTCGCTCACGGCGCGCTCCCGAGCGCCGCGGCCTTGCTGCCGCGCGGCCGGATCTCCAGCCCGCCCTTCTTCCAGACGTAGACGTAGCCGACGAGGATGAGCGCGATGAACGCCATGACGGCGCGGAAGAGCGGCCATCCCCCCTCGCGCAGCACCAGCGCCCAGGGGAAGAGGAATGCCGCTTCGAGGTCGAACACGATAAAGTCGAGGGCGATCAGGAAGAAGGCGACCGAGATCCGCTTGCGGGAGCCGTCGAGCAGCGGCATGCCCGATTCGACGGTGGTGCCCTTGACCCGGCCCCCGACCTGGCGGCCGAGGACGTAGGAGACGGTGAGGATGCCGACCCCGAGGACCACCGCGAAGCCCAGGGCCAGGAGCACGGGGAGGTACTGCTGCGGCAAGGCCGTTCCTCCAGGCAGAGCGACGTAGAATCGGACGCCCGGCAGCCGCCTCGCCGGGCTCGTGAAGACTGTCACAAGCTAATGGTCGGAGACAAGCCGCGAGGGGGGGTCATGCGGGTCGAGCCACCGCCGCGTGTGGAGCTGCTGCGCGGCCGCTTCGGCTGCGCCATGACGGTGGACGTCGAGGAGTGGTACCACACCTGCCTCGCGCCGCGGTACGTGCGGCCGGAGCGGCGGCCGGCGCTGGCCGAGGAGCTCGACCGCCTGCTGCCGGAGCTGCTGCTGCGCTTCGCCGAGGCGCGCTGCAGCGGCACGTTCTTCGTCCTGGGCGAGGTCGCCGAGCGGCTGCCGCATCGGGTGCGGGAGATCGCGGCGGCCGGCCACGAGGTGGCGAGCCACGGCTACCTCCACCTGCGCGCCGCCGACCGCACGCCCGGCGCCTTCGGCCGCGACCTCGAGCGCTCGCGCAAGCTGCTCGAGGACCTGGTGGGGGGGCCGATCTGGGGGTTCCGCGCGCCGGAGTGGTCGCTGCGGCGGCTGAGCAACCAGCGGCTGCCGCTGGTCGCGGCGGCGGGCTATCTCTACGACAGCTCGCTGGCGCCGTCCCCGCCCGCCGGCAGCTTCGACAACCCGCGCTTCGCCTCGCTGCTCACCTGGCGCGGCGGCGCGCGCCTCCTCGAGTTCCCGCCGCTCACCTGGGGCGGCTTCTTCCGCCTGCCCGCCGGGAGCTGGACCGGCCGCCTCGCCAGCCCCGGGACGCTGGTCAAGGCGGTGCGCGAGCACGGCGCGGGCGGCGGTTTACCGGTGGCCGTGGTGCATCCGTGGGAGGTCTCGGGTCGCCCGACCCCCGGGCGCCTGACCGGTCTCGCCTGGTTCGTCCACGAGACCGGCCGCGACGGCTACGACGGCCGCTTCCGCCAGCTCCTCGCCGGCTGCGGCTGGGGCTCGATCCAGAGCGCGTCGCGGCTCGACGTCGGCACCTGGCGCACGGGCGCCCAGCCCGTCGTCGACGGCGCCTTCAGGATCGCGGGCTAGAGGGACTCATCGCTCGGCGGTTCGCAGCAGCACGCCCTGGCCGTTCTCGTGGGCGTCGATCGTCACCGAGCTCGCCGCCTGATCGGGGCCGATCGCGAACCGAACGGCGAAAGGGAGGGTCGGGGTTTCCTCGGCCGGGAAGAAGAGGAACAGGTCGCGGTCGTAGTGCTGCAACGGGAACGTGATCCCCTCGCCGGCCCGAGCGTGAGGTGGAGCGCGTCGCCGCGCTACGACACGACGGCCGGGCCGACGTAGGCGTTCTCGTAGGTCCCGACGTACGACGCGAGCGGCAGGGCCGGTGACGGTGAGGCCGGCGGCTTGGCGAAGGGCGCGGCCGCGGCTTCGACCACCCCGACGCCGAAAGCATTGCTGAACAGCTCGTTCCACTTCCCGCCCCAGTCCTGCGAGACCTTGCCCTCGAACACGAGGTCGAAGAAGGAGGCGGCGATCCCTTCCGGCACGCCGCTCGGGAAGGCGTTGCACAGGACGACGATGCCGAGCTGCTCCGCGGGCAGGAGATCGACGACTGTGCGGGCACCGGCGCTGAAGGCGCCGGCGTGGCTCCAGCGCGTTCCCCGCCGGCTCGAATCGATCCCCCAGCCGCTGGCGCCGCCATCCGGCACTACTCCTCATGCAGCTCTCCTTCTAACAGTTGAGGTCCGAGAGAGCGGTGCTCGCCCGCCTCAATTTGGCGCGATCGCCCGCGTAGATCTGTTGCGTAACCCATGAACGCGGTTCGAGCGCCAAGCTCGGTCGATGAATAAGCTGCGAGAAGAAACGCGAAGTCGAGGCACGCCTCAAGCGGGGCCTGTCGGAATATGCCAAAGAGAAAACCCGCCGCAACCGCGTCGCCCGCGCCGGTAGTATCAACAACGCGGAGTTGCAGTCCTTTTGGTAACTCCTGTGGCGCTATGTAATAGTCGACCTGGTCACGGCCCACAGCTACGGAGAGGAATTTCTGATGCATTTTGCCAGCTCCAACCTCAAGCGGATCCTTCACGACAACCACTATAGGGCTCGTCAAACCACTTCGGCGACGCCACTCGAAGAATGCATTTAAATAATCGATCGGCCGATCGCCTGCCTTAACGCCGCTCGCCGACGAATTCTCGATGAGCGTAACTAGTTGTTCGCGATATAGAAAGATCACATCCACATGTCGCAGGAGCTCTCTTAGCCGGTCAAGGCCTTGCCGGGCATATATAGCGCCTGGCGTTAGGGACACCACCGAATGTGATCCAACCGCTGAAACTAGCTTCTGCTGCAAAGCAAGCTCAGCCTGCCCTACGAACGATGACACATGAACGATCTTAGACGCATGGCCAACCTCGATAAGCCGACTGGAATCCACGCGTGCTGCATAGCGATCATTGATGCCGGGGTGCACCACAATAAGGCGCTGTCCGCCTTCTTCAACCAGTGTTGTGGTGCGTCCAGTTGGAAGTTCCGTACCGGTGAGTAGGAGACTTGTGTTGACTCCGCTGGCGACGAGCTCCCGCGCAAGCATTCGACCATCTGCGTCATCACCGACGATTCCAGCGATTGTGGTACCAAGGCCGAGCCTGGATAGTGCGAAAGCCGTGTTTGCGCCTGAGCCTCCGCAGACCTTAATTGACGATCTAAGTGCCTCGCATTCGTGATTTGGATCGATTCGATCAACGACGGTCACTTCATCGACATTCTGTGCTGATACAACCAGAACGGCTGGGCAGCCTTCTAGTGGGTTTACATGCTGGAGGATCTCGGTGAAGGCGGGCGTTGAAGGTCGAACCGAACCAAAAGAGAGACCGAACGGGCCGACGCTGATGGAGTCGAGTCTGATGCCGCTAGCAAAGTCGCTGAGTCTCTGCCAGAGGTTCGCGTTTTTATTCATACTTTGTTGCCGCCGTCGTTACCTAGCCAGCAGATCGGCTATCGGTAACCGGCAAACTTGTAGTCTATATGGGAATAGCTCGCGGGTGCGGCGCGCAGGTGTCGTCGGAATATTTGCATATGCTTCCCGCTCCCTGAGTTGGTGCTTTACTGTGGTGCCGTGTTTTCTTTGCAACTTACAGCATCATAGCAGGATGGGATCGGGGCGATGAATGCGGCATTTGAGCGCCGCGTGAGCCTTCGCCGCGCGGTTGGCTTTTGGCTCCTGGTGAGCGGCGAGCAGGTTGATGGCTGGCTCGCGAACGAAGGAGGAGGCGCTTCGACGGCCGATCACCACTACCTATCGCGCCGCGAAGGGGGTGGGCCTACCATGTGCGGCAGCCCGCCGCCATGCCTTCGCGGCGTCGTTGTCGCCGCCGCCCAAGCTACGGCAGTCCGGCGGGCACGCCGCGGCGCGACGGGGCGTGCCTCAGGAGCGCGGGCTAAGGGAGTCAGGGAAGGGGGGTTGGTGCGAAAGGGGGGACTCGAACCCCCACGGCCTTGCGACCACAAGATCCTGAATCTTGCGCGTCTACCAATTCCGCCACTTTCGCACGGAGGCCGCCTGACCGGCGGCAGGCAGCGGATTCTAGAGGGACAACTAGGACCCGTCAACGACTCTTCCCGCGGGGCCAACCGGCCGTTGTTCGCTCCTCAGTGGCATGCTAGCATTGATAGCATGAGCAGAGGGTCGGGAAACCAGCTGATCGTACGGAACCTCGACGAGGAGGTCGTCCGGGAGCTCAAGCTGCGGGCGGCGCGGCACGGCCGCTCGGCCGAGGCGGAGCACCGGGAGATCCTCCGGCAAGCGCTGCTGCCGGCAGGGGCACGGAAAGACTTCAAGGAGTTCCTTCTCTCCATGCCCGACGTCGGCGAGGACGCCGACTTCGAACGGATCGAAGGCGGCATGCGCGACGTGGACCTTTGAGCTACCTCGTCGACACGAACGTCCTCTCCGAGGCCCGGAAAAGCCGACGCTGCGACCCGGGCGTGGCCTCCTGGTTCTCTGCGGTTCCCGCCACGGAGATCTATGTCAGCGCCCTCACGGCGGGAGAGATCCGGAAGGGTGTCGAGGCCCGCAGGCGGCGCGACGAGCTGGCGGCCCGAGCCCTAGAGCGCTGGCTCGAGGAGCTGATGACGACCTACGCGGACCGCATCCTGCCGGTGGATGAAGAGGTCGCCGATCGTTGGGGGCGCCTCAACGTTCCGGACGCGCTCCCGCCCATAGACGGCCTCCTCGCCGCCACGGCGAGCGTCCACGGTTTGACGCTCGTCACCCGCAACGTCCGGCACGTCGAACGGACCGGCGTGGCGCTCCTGAACCCGTTCAGCGGCTGATCGAACCGGCGCTGCGAGTAACTCCCGGACGGAAAGGGCTCCGCGCTGCACGGATGGGGGCCGATTCGGTCGCGGAGCGAGTAGGTCCCGGACCGCCGCAGGCGCCGCCGCGCGCGATGCGAGTAGACCCAGGACAGGAGCGAGTAGATCCAGGACAGATGCGAGTAGCTCCAAGACCGCCGCGAGTAGCTACAGGACATTAGGACGTCATCCGGCGGCCGGAGCGCGGAGTTTCCGGACCAAATCGTCTCGATTCACCACCGACGGAGCCCGATCGCCCGCCGAAGCTCGTAGCTGGAGGACGCGCGCCCTCGCAACCGCCGGCGCGGCGAGTAGATCCAGGACAGAAGCCAGTAGATCCAGGACCGCGGGACGCCAGGCGCGGAGCGCATATGCTCGCGCGGTGACGCTGACTCCGACGGTCGCCATCGTGGGCCGGCCGAACGTCGGCAAGTCCACCCTCTTCAACCGCCTCGTCGGCCGCCGGCAGGCGATCGTCCACGACCTCCCCGGCGTGACGCGCGACCGCATCGTCGGCCTCGCGCAGCTCGGCGGCGAACGGGAAATGCAGATCGTCGACACCGGCGGGCTCGTCCCCGGCGGCGACGACCCCCTCGGCCTCAACCGGCAGGTCCTCTTGGCGGTGGAGGAGAGCGATCTCCTGCTCCTCGTCGTCGACGGCCGCGACGGGCTGGTCGCCGCGGACGAGGAGGTCTGGCACCACCTCCGCCCCTACGGCAAGCCGGCCCTCCTGGTGGTCAACAAGGGGGACACGCGCGAGGCGCGCGAGCGCTTCGCCGAGTTCTACCGTCTGGGCATCGACCGCCTGCTCCTCGTCTCCGCCGAGCACGGCGGCGGCGTGGCGGACCTGCGCGAGGCGCTCGGCAGCGGCGCCTATTTCGCGGCCTTCATCCTCTCGATGATGCTGCTGCGCGAGGCGGCGGTGACGTCGGCCTCGGTGCTGG
>DASUNQ010000358.1:0-32637 GCA_036277075.1 Thermoanaerobaculia bacterium | reverse complement strand
TGGTCGATCATCCCGATCAACCCGCGTACCTCCTCGACCTCCCGTGCCAAGACATCCAGAAACGCATCCACCTCTTCTTCGGTATTCGTGATCCCGAAGCTGACCCGCAGCGACGACAGTGCCACCTCGCGCGAGAACCCGGCCGCGAGCAGCGTGTGCGAGGGCTCGACCGCCCCCGAGGCGCAGGCGGCGCCGGTCGAGACGGCGAAGCCGGAGAGGTCGAGGCGGATGAAGAGCGCCTCGCCGTCGGCGCCCGGGAAGCCGACGTGAGAGGTGTTCGGCAGCCGCGGTGCGCCGGCGCAGTGGACCTCGGCCCCCGGGATGCGTCCCAGACCGCATTCGAAGCGGTCGCGCAAGGCAGCCAGGCGCGCCCCCCGCGCCTCGCCCTCCGCGCGCGCCGCCGCGGCCGCCGCGCCGAGGCCGACGAGCGCCGGCACGTTCTCGGTCCCGGCCCGCCGCCGCCGCTCCTGGCCGCCGCCGAGGAGGAGGCCGTCGAGCTCGGCCCCCTTGCGCACCCAGAGGGCGGCCGCGCCGAGCGGCCCGTAGAGCTTGTGAGCCCCCAGCGTCAGGTAATCGATCTCCAGCTCCCCGACGTCGACCGGCACCTTGCCGGCCGCCTGCACGGCGTCGCAGAGCACCGGCACGCCGCGCTCGCGGCAGGCCCGCGCCAACTCCGCCACCGGCTGGAGCGTCCCGAGCTCGTTATGGGCGAGCATGAGGCAGACGAGGCGGGTGTCCTCCGCCAGTGCCTCGACGACCGCCGCGGCGGGGACGATGCCGTCGCCTCCCGGGGACACGACCGCGACCCGCATGCCGCGTCGGGCGAGCCGCGCCGCCCCCTCGCGGACCGACGGGTGCTCGAGCGCCGAGACCACGACCTGGCCGCGGTAGCCGGCGCGCGCGCCGACGTGCTCGAAGACGGCGTTGTTCGCCTCGGTGCCGCTAGCGGTGAAGACGACCTCGGGCGACCGGGCGCCCAGGAGGGCGGCCACCTCCTCGCGCGCCTCCTCGACCGCCCCCCGCGCCGCCTGCCCGAAGGCGTGCCGCGAGGAGGGGTTCCCCCACCGCTCCGCGAGCCACGGGAGCATCGCCGCCCGCGCCCAGGGATGGAGCGGCGTCGTGGCGTTGTGGTCGAGGTACACCGGTTGCATGGCCGCGATAGTGTAGCGCGCGCTTCCGCAGCTCCCCCGACGCATGGGACGACCCACCGCCTTCCTCCTGACCGGCCTCCTCGCCCTCGCGGCGGCGGCGGCCGCGCCCGCCCTCGCCGACGACGAGAAGCCGACCCGCAAGGAGCGCAAGGCGCAGGAGGAGGCGATCCAGAAGCTGCCGGAGAAGTACCGCGCCTGGCTCGAGCAGGTGGCGGTCCTGCTCTCCGACGAGGAGCGCGCCACTTTCCTCGCCCTCGAGAAGGACTACCAGCGCGACGCCTTCATCAAGGAGTTCTGGGCCGCCCGCGACCCCTACCCCGACACCGCCCGCAACGAGCTCAAGGACCGCTGGGAGGAGCGGATGCTCGAGGCGCGCGCCAGCTTCGACGTGCTCGACGACCAGCGCTCGCGGATCTTCCTCAGCAACGGCCCCCCCACGGTCCGCATCGTCTCGCGCTGCACTTCGATCCTGCAGCCGCTGGAGGTGTGGTTCTACCGCGGCAGCGAGCTCGCCAAGTTCGAGTTCTTCCTTGTCTTCTACAAACGCTGGGGGGCGGGGAAGTTCCGCCTCTGGGAGCCGTCGGAGGGGCTCGACGCCCTCTTCCAGCACGGCGAGGAGGCGAACCTGCGGGCGATCGCCGACGGTTGCATCGACGGCGACAAGCTCGCCGCCGGCATCGGCTGGGTCGCCCAACAGGGGATGTTCGGCTACGCCACGATCCTCCAGAAGGTGGAGAAGCAGCCCGAGCCGCCGAAGGGGGAGTGGGTGGCGACCTTCAAGTCCTACTCGACCGACCTGGCCCAGGGGACGCCGACGTTCCCCGCCAAGATCGCGGTCGACTTCCCCGGGCGCCACCAGGCACGCACCGTCGTCCAGGGGATGATCACCGTCCCCGTCGCCGACGCCGCCGCCGTGCAGCTCGGCGAGCACCGCTCCTACAACTTCGCGCTCACTGGCGAGGTGCTCCAGGAGGGCGCGCTCTTCGAGAGCTTCCGCTACAAGTTCGACTTCCCGGTCGAGGAGGTGAGCGGAGAGTCGTTGGCGATGGTCTTCGAGCGCACCCTCCGCCCGGGCGATTACACCCTCGCTCTCAAGCTCGAGGACCTCAACGGCAAGCGCTTCTACCGCGAGGAGCGGGCGCTCGCCGTGCCGCAAGTGACCCGGGACGCCGCGCCGCCGCCGCCGGCCGACGCCGAGAGCGCGCGCCTGCTCGCCGAGGCCAACGCCGCGATCGGCACCGGCGAGCGGACGATCCAGCTCGTCGAGCCGCACGGCGACCTCCACACCGGCATGCTGCGCTTCGAGACCCTGACCACCGGCCCGGGCATCGCCAAGGTCACGTTCGAGCTCGACGGCAAGCCGGTGCTGACCAAGAGGAAGCCCCCCTACAGCGTCGAGCTGGACCTCGGCTCCCTGCCGCGCACCCACCAGCTCTCCGCCGTGGCCTTCGACGCCGGAGGCCAGGAGGTGGCGCGCGACGAGATGACGCTCAACGCCGGCGACCACCGCTTCGCGGTCGAGCTCGTCGAGCCGCGCGGCGGCAAGCGTTACGAGTCCAGCCTGCGCGCCGAGGCCCAGGTGCAAGTGCCGGAGGGGTCCGCGGTCGAGCGGGTCGAGTTCTACCTGAACGAGACGCTCGTCGCGACCCTCTACCAGCCGCCCTTCGCGCAGCCGATCCTGCTGCCGGAGGGCAACGCCCTCTCCTACGTCCGCGCCGTCGCCCACCTCGCCGACGGCGCCGCCACCGAGGACACCGTCTTCGTCAACGCCCCCGACTACCTCGACGAGCTGGACATCGAGTTCGTGGAGCTCTACACCACCGTGGTGGACCGCCAGGGCCGCCCGGTCGAGGGGCTGACGCAGAAGGACTTCAGCGTCGTCGAGGACGGGGTCAAGCAGGAGATCGTGCGCTTCGAGAAGGTCGCCGACCGCCCGATCCACGCCGCCGTGCTGCTCGACGTCTCGGCCTCGATGGAGCCGGAGATCGAGCGCGCCCAGGGCGCGGCGCTGCGCTTCTTCGAGCAGACGGTGCGGCCCAAGGACCGGGCGGCGCTGGTGACCTTCAACGACCGCCCGACCCTCGCCGCCAAGTTCACCAACGAGCAGAAGTCGCTGGCGGCGGCCCTTGCCGGCCTCAAGGCCGAGCGCGGCACCTCGCTCTACGACAGCCTGATCTTCGCCCTCTACTACTTCAACGGCGTGCGCGGGCAGAAGGCGGCGGTCGTGCTCTCCGACGGCAAGGACGAGTCGAGCCGCTTCGGCTTCGACGGCGCGCTGGAGTACGCGCGGCGGGCCGGCGTCACGGTCTACGTCGTCGGCCTGGGCGAGGACGTGGACCGGAAGAAGCTCGCCCGGCTGGCGGAGGAGACCGGCGGCCGCGCCTTCTTCCTCCAGAGCGCCGCCGAGCTCGACGGCATCTACACCATCATCCAGCGCGAGCTCCGCTCGCAGTACCTCGTCGCCTATCAGTCGGCGAACACGACCGGCGAGGGATTCCGCACCGTCGAGGTTAAGGTCGCCCGCAGCGGCCTCGAAGCCAAGACGATGCGGGGGTACTATCCGTAGCCGGATGTCGTCCCGGAAGGTCCAGCGCCTAGTCGTCGTCCTGACCCTCTGCTCCACCGGCGCTTCCGCCGCCGAGCCCGCCGCCTCCGCCCCCCTCGCCGACCTCCCCGCGCGCTACCAGCAGTGGCTCGCCGAGGTGGCGCCGCTGCTCGACGAGAAGGAGCGCGCCGCCTTCCTCGGCCTCGCCCAGGACTACCGGCGCGACGCCTTCATCCGCCAGTTCTGGCAAGTGCGCGACCCGCACCCCGAGACCGCGCGCAACGAGCTGGCAGAGGACTGGAAGGAGCGGGCGCAGTTGGCGCGCGACCGCTTCGAGAGCCTCGACGACGAGCGCGCGCGCGTCCTGCTCTTCCTCGGCGAGCCGGGCGGCCGGTTCGAGGTGCGCTGCTCGGAGGTCCTCCTGCCGCTCGAGGTCTGGCGCTACTCGGGGGCGGAGCGGGTGGCGGGGACCTTCAACCTGGTCTTCGTCCGCCCCTACGGCGGCGGCGGCAGGTTCCGGATCTGGGTCCCGGGCGACGGCCTCCGCCCGCTGCTCGTCTCCGACTTCCGCCTCGGCCAGGCCGGGGACCGCGAGGCGCTCGAGACGATCGCGCGGGAGTGCCCGCGCGGCGACGAGGTCGCCGGCCACCTGCTCCACGCCGTCGACTGGCGCGAGCTCGAGGCCCGGCTGGTGCCCGACCCGGGCGGCGAGTGGGTGCAGACGTTCCTCGCGCGCTCGACCGACCTGCCGGCCGGCGCCGCGCCGCTGCCGGCGCGGCTCGAGCTGGCCTTCCCGGCCCGGCGGCAGAGCCGCACGATCGTCCAGGGGGTGGTGACGGTGCCGCGCGCCGAGGCGCGCCCCGAGAGGTTGGGCGAGGCGGCGGTCTACACCTTCGTCCTCGACGGCGAGGTGGTGCGCAAGGGGGAGCTGTTCGACCGTTTCCGCGTCAAGTTCAGTCTCCCCGAGGCCGCCGCCGGCGAGGCAATCCCCCTGGTCTTCGAGCGCCCGCTCCGCCCCGGCCCCTACCGGCTGGTGCTGCGGGTCGAGGAGACCGCCTCGAGCCGCTTCTTCCGCGACGAGCGGGACCTCGAGGTGCCGGACGTGCCGGCGCCCGCGGCCGCGCAGGCCGCGCCCCCGCCCGCGGGGGTGCCGGCCCCGGCTCTCCCCAACGCCCACCCGCTCCTCGTCGAGGCGAACGCCGCCCTGGAGCGCGCTCCTGCCGCCGCCGCCGCGGAGAAGGAGCAATCGGTCCGCATCCTGCCGCCGCCGCCCGGGCTCCTGACCGGCCGGGCGCGGGTCGAGGCGATCGTCGCCGGCGACGGCGTCGCACGGGTGCGCTGGGACCTCGACGGCAAGCCGGTGCTGTCGAAGAGCCGGCCCCCGTACAGCGTCGAGCTCGACCTCGGGCCCGACCCGCGCCTGCGCCGCCTCGCCGCCGTGGCCCTCGGGCCCGCCGGCGAGGAGCTGGCGTTCGACGAGTTGCAGCTCAACGCCGGCCCGCACCGCTTCGCGCTGCGCCTCGTCGAGCCGGAGCCGGGGCAGACCTACCGCGAGAGCCTGCGCGCCCAGGCCCAGGTCGAGGTACCCGAGGGGGAGAAGCTGGACCGTGTCGAGTTCTTCTTGAACGACGACCGGGTGGCGACCCTCTACCAGGCCCCCTTCGCGCAGCCGCTCGTCCTGCCCCCCGGCCGCGCCCTCACCTACGTGCGCGCGGTCGCCTACCTCGCCGACGGCAACGCCACCGAGGACCTGGTGCTGGTCAACGCGCCGCAGTACGGCAGCGCGATCCGGGTCGACATGGTGGAGCTCTACACCACGGTGGTGGACCGGCGCGGCCGGCCGGTGGACGGCTTGGCGCGCGAGGAGTTCGCGGTCTTCGAGGACGGCGCGCTCCAGAGCCTCCACCGCTTCGAGAAGGTGACCGATCTGCCCATCTACGCCGGCGTCCTGCTCGACACCTCGGCCTCGATGGTCGAGGAGCTGGACGACGCGGTCAAGGGAGCGCTCGCCTTCTTCCAGACGGTCATCCAGCCCAAGGACCGCGCGGCGGTGGTGACCTTCAACGACGATCCGCGGCTCGCGGTCCGCTTCACCAGCGATCCGCAGGTGCTCGCGGCCGGCCTCGCTGGGGTCGCCGCCGAGGGCAACACCGCCTTCTACGACAGCCTGATCTTCACCCTCCACTATTTCGGCGGGCTCAAGGGCAAGCGGGCGCTCATCGTGCTGACCGACGGCGTCGACGAGGGGAGCCGCTACGACTTCACCGACGCCCTCGAGTACGCGCGGCGCAGCGGCGTCGCGATCTACCCCGTGGGGATCGGCCTCGGCACCAAGGACGCCGACGCGCGGATGAAGCTCGAGCGGCTGGGGTCCGAGACCGGCGGCCGCCACTTCTTCATCGACCGCGGCTCGGACCTGAAGCGCGTCTACGACCAGGTCGAGGCCGAGCTGCGGACCCAGTACTTGCTCGCCTACCAGTCGGCGAGCGAGGGGACCGGGAACAAGTACCGGAGCGTGGAGGTCAAGGTGAAGCGTCCGGGGCTGGAAGCCAAGACGCTGCGCGGCTACTATCCCTGAAGCGCCCGGCACCTCGCCCGGGCCATCGACCCCTGAACGATCTCCCCCACCTCGTCCTCGCCTCCGCCTCGCCGCGCCGGCGGGAGCTGCTGGCCGGCCTCGGGCTCCGCTTCACGGTGCGGGCGGTGGAGCTCGACGAGTCGCCGCTCCCCGGCGAGCAGCCGTCGGCGACGGTCGTGAGGCTGGCGGCGGCCAAGGCGGCCGCGGACGCGCGCCCCGGCGAGCTGGTGCTCGGCGCCGACACCCTGGTGGTGCTCGACGACTCCCTGCTCGGCAAGCCGCGCGACGACGAGGAGGCGCGGCGGATGCTGGCGTCGATCGCCGGCCGCGAGCACCTGGTGCTGACCGGCGTCGCGCTCTACCAGCCCGAGCGCGGCGAGCAGGCGGCACGGCAGGCGGTGGCGCTCGCCGCCTCGCGCGTCCAGATGGCGCCGCTCAGCGAGGAGGAGGCAGCCTGGTACGTGGCCACCGGCGAGCCGCTCGACAAGGCCGGGTCCTACGCGGTTCAGGGGCTGGGGGCGCTGTTCGTCGAGGCGGTGGACGGCAACTACACGAACGTGGTCGGTCTGCCGCTGCCGGCCGTGCGCCGCCTCTTCGCCGAGCTGGACTACGACCTCAGGAGCTTCCTACGCTGAGCTGAGAGCGGACTTCCCTCCCCGCGCAGCGGGTCAACTCTCGAACTTCACCGGTTCTCTCAACGCCTCCAACGAAAAATTCGCCATGATCTGGTGCCCGTTGAAGTCGAGGACGCGGAGATCCTCTTCGCCGTCCTGCAGATCTTTCGAGATCGTCTCGTAGGAGTGGCGGTAGCGGTCCTGGACCGCGCCGAGGTCCACCTCGTAGGCGATGAACTTGTCGATCCCCTTGTAGCGCAGCTTCTGCACCAGCCGCGGGTCGGTGATCTGCGGGTAGGTCGAGAGGACCAGGATCGGCCCGGTCCCGGTGAAGATCAGGTACGCCCGCGTCTCGGTGGCGGTCATGAGGCGGCGGCGACGCTAGCCCGCACCCCGGCGGCTGTCAAGGAAGAAGCCGCTAGAGTCCCGGCATGAGCGTGGAGTCGATGCCGCCGGCCGTCGTCCTGGTGCGGCCGCGGGAGGAGGGGAACGTCGGGGCGGCCGCGCGCGCGATGGCGAACATGGGCCTGTCCCGGCTCCTGCTCGTCGAGCCGGCGGCGCCCTGCGGGGACACGGCGCGGGCCTTCGCGGTCGGCGCCCGGCACCTGCTCGACGGCGCCGAGCGGCACCCGACCCTGGCCGCCGCGCTCGCCCCGTTCCGCCGCGTCGTCGCCACGACCTCGACCCGCGACCGCCGGCTCTCGCTGCCGCTCGTCGCCCCGCGCGAGCTGCCGGCGCTCCTGGCGCTGGACCCCCCCGGCACTCCCGCAGCCCTCGTCTTCGGGCCGGAGGTCGGCGGGCTCACCAACGACGAGCTGGCGCTCGCCGGCGCGATCGTCCACGTCGCCTGCGCCCCCGAGCAGCCGACCCTCAACCTCGCCCAGGCGGTCCTGCTGCTGGCTTACGAGCTGTACGGGGCGCGGCCGGCGGCGCCCGCCGCCGGAGTCGCGGATCCCGAGCCTCCGGCTGCGGCCGGCGACCTCGAGGGGCTCTTCGGCCAGGCGACGGAGGTCCTGCTCACCGCCGGCTTCGCGCGCGACGACAGCTTCGCCGGCGTCCTGCGCGACCTGCGGCAGCTCGCCGCCCGCGCCGCCCCCACCGAGCGCGAGGTGCGCATCCTGCGCGGCGTCTGCCGCCGCGTGCAGCGGGCGCTGGAGCAAGCGGGCCGCTAGGTCCGCGGAAACTGCGAGTCACGCGACCCCTTCTACGCCGGGGCGGGGGTGGATCTCCCCAGGTCAGTTGGGCTTCGTGGGGCCGCGGGTGAGCAGCGCGAAGGTCAGCGCCGAGACGCAGCGGCGGCTCACCTTGCGCACGCTCGAGGGGTGGTAGCCCATCGCCGCCGCCACCTCGTCCGAGTCGTAGCCCAACTGATAGCGCAGGTGGAGGAGCCGGCGGCAGCGCGCCGAGAGTCCCTCGAGCAGGTGGTCGAGGTCGAGCCGCAGCTCGTCGCGCTCCTGCGGCGCCACCTGCGGCTCGGAGAGCAGCTCGAGGATCGCCATGTCGACCGCGTTGTAGAGGCTGGCGCGGCGCTTGCGCCAGTAGATGACGCAGCGGTTGCGCAGAGTGATCAGCAGCCAGGCCTCGGGGTCCTGGATCTGGTTCCACTTCTGGAAGGTGGCGATGAACGCTTCCTGCAGCAGATCCTCGGCATCGTGCGGCGGCACGCGGTAGCGGGCGAGGATCCGCTTGAGCCGCGGGCGCACGCGAGGGAGGAGCTCCTCCAGTGTTTCGCGTGCGAGTGGTTGCTCCGGGATGGCCATCCGTGAGCCTTGGGCCTCCGGTGAAGAAACGGGGGCCAATGATAGACTTCCCGGCCGCATGGCGACAACCCTCGGCACGCGAACGGACGTGGGGAGGAGCGTGCGGCGGACGCCGGTGATCGCCGTGGTGCGTACCCCCTCCACCGAGGAGGCGGCCCGCCAGGCGCGCGCCTTCGCCGCCGCCGGCGCCGAGCTCGTCGAGGTCACCTTCACCGTCCCCGGAGCGCCGCGCCTGATCCGCGAGCTGATCGCCGCCCGCGGCGGCGACGGGCCCCCCTGGTTCGGCGCCGGGACGGTCACGACGGCCGCCCGGGCGCGCGAGGCGGTGGCCGCCGGGGCCGAGTTCCTGGTCACGCCCAATGTCAGCCGCGAGGTGGCCGAGGAGGCGCGCGGTGCCGATCTTTTTTTCGTTCTCGGCGCCCTGACTCCGACCGAGATCGTCGAGGCGCACCAGCTCGGGGCCGACCTGGTCAAGATCTACCCGCTGCCGCCGGTCGGAGGGCCGGCCTATCTCGCCACCGTCCGCCAGCCGCTCGGGGACCTGCCGATGCTCGCCGCCGGCGGCTTCGGCGTCGAGGAGATCCCCGCCTACCGCGCCGCCGGCGCGGTCGCCTTCGGGCTGGGACCGCCGCTCCTCGGTGACGACCCCGAGGAGACCCGCCGCCGCGTGGCGCTGGCGATCGAGCTCGCCCGCGGGGGAGGCCCCGGCGCGGAGGGGGCATGACGACCGCCACCCCGCCGCGCCAGGTGGTCTTCGACGCCACCCCCGAGATCTTCGCGACCGACACCGCCGGGGCCTTCTCCTTCCCTCTGGTGGTGGCCGGCAAGTCGTACCTCCCGACCAGCGCCTACGACGAGGTGCGCTTCGTCTTCTCCGTCTGGCACCCCTCCGGCCAGCGGACGATCGACCTCGACCGCGCCTATGTCGAGCTGCGCGCCTCCTTCGACCCCGACGACGAGCACTGGACGAAGATCGCCGAGATCGAGCCGGTCGTCCCCCCCTACGCCGGCGGCGAGAGCTTCGACGGCTGGATCGTGCTGCCGATCCTCGGCGCCGTCTCCGCCTTCAACCTGGTGGGGAGCGGCTTCGAGTCGCGCGCTCGCCTCCAGGTCCGCGCCAGCGCGTATTTCGTCCCGTAGAGCCGCCATCCCCGCGTGCGCCACCAGGAGATCCTCGCCCGTCTCGCCCAGCCGGCGGCGACGCGCATCGTGCTGCTGGTGATCGACGGGCTGGGCGACATCCGCACCGCCGACCAGCCCGAGACCGCGCTCGAGCGCGCCCGGCTCCCCCATCTCGACGCCCTCGCCGCCCGCTCCGCGCTCGGGCGCACCGTGCCGGTCGCGACCGGCGTCACCCCCGGAAGCGGCCCCGGCCATCTCGCCCTCTTCGGCTACGACCCGCGGGAGCCGGAGGTGGACATCGGCCGCGGCGTCCTCGAGGCGATGGGAGCGGGGCTCGCGCTCGGGTCTGGCGACGTCGCGGCGCGCGGCAACTTCGCCACCGCCGACGCCGCCGGGAACCTGACCGACCGCCGCGCCGGGCGCATCCCGACCGAGGAGTGCCGGCGCCTGGTCGGCCTGCTGCGCGCGGCGCTGGCGCGGGAGCCGGTTCCCGGCCTCGAGGTCCAGCTCGAGCCCGGCGAGGGGCACCGCTTCGTGGCCATTCTGCGCGGAGAGGGGCTCTCGCCCGCGGTCTCCGCCACCGACCCGCAGCGGCTCGGCGTGCCGCCGCTGCAGCCCGAGGCCGAGTCCCCGGAGGCCGGCCCCACGGCCGAGCGGCTGTGCCGAGCGATCGCGGCCATGGAGCGGGCGGTCGCGCGCGAGCCGCGGGCCAACCGGGTGCTGCTGCGCGGTTTCTCGCGGCTACCCCACCTGCCGCAGCTGGGCGACCTCCACGGCCTGCGCTGCGGCGCCTTCGCCGGCTACCCGCTCTACCGCGGCGTCGCCGCCGCCTGCGGCATGGGGGTCGTCCCCTGCGGCAAAGAGTTCGCGGAGACGGTCGCCACCGCCCTCGCCCACTGGGGCGACTTCGACCTCTTCTTCCTCCACGTCAAGCAGACCGACGCCGCCGGCGAGGACGGCGACCTGGCCGCGAAGGTGCGGGTGCTCGAGGAGGTGGACGCGGGGCTGCCGCACCTCCTCGAGCGGCGGCCGGAGGTCGTGGCGGTGACCGGCGACCACTCGACGCCGGCGCCGCTGAAGGCCCACTCCTGGCACCCGGTGCCGCTGCTGCTCCACGGCCCGCACTGCTTCGTCGACGGCTCGACCGACTTCAGCGAGATAGCGGCCGCCCGCGGCCACCTCGGGACCTTCCCCGCGCACGAGCTGATGGGGCTGCTGCTGGCCAACGCCGGCCGGCTCGCCAAGTTCGGCGCCTGAGTCGCGAAGGCCGAAGGCAAACGCAGCGGCGCGCCAGTGCGCGCTAGAGGTCGGGCGCCGCGACCCCCGCGCCGTCGCGCGGGGCGGCGCCGCGCGGATCGGTGGCGGCCTCGACGCGGCCGCCGGCGAGCCGACGCACGGCGGTCAGCTTCGGGATGTCCTTGGGCTTGGGGACGAGGATCGCATGGCCGCGGCGCTCGAGCTCGGCGCGGGTCTCGGGGGCGAGCGCGTCGGCCTCGGCTTCGAGACGGTCGGGGAGCCACTGATGGTGGACGCGCGGGCGGGCGAGCGCGGCCCCCAGCTCGTCGCCGTCGACGAGGAGGTTGAGCAGCGCCTGTGCGGTGCCGGTCGGGATGCGCCGGCCACCGCGGCCGCCGACGACCAGCCCCTCGCCGCCACGCCAGGCCAGCGTCGGCGCCATCGACGAGAGCATCCGCTTGCCCGGCGCGACGGCGTTGGCCTCTCCCTGCCCCACCGCCGCGGCGCGGCCGGGGACGGTCGTGAAGTCGTCCATCTCGTCGTTCAAGAAGAACCCCGCCCCCGGCACGTAGAGGCCGCCGCCGAAGAGGTCGTTGAGCGTCGTGGTGAGGGCCACCAGGTTGCCGTCGCCGTCGACGACCGAGAGGTGCGTGGTGTCGCCGCCGCCGGCCGGGGGCGCGCCAGGCTCCCAGGCCCGCACCGCCACCGACGGGGTGGCGCGGCGGCGGTCGAGACCGCCGAGGAAGGCTTCGAGCCGCCGCGGCGCGAGGAGCTCGGCCGGCGTGGCGCGGGCGGTCGCCGGGTCGGAGAGGAGAGTGCGATCGGCGAAGGCGCGGCGGAAGGTCTCGGCCAAGAGGTGCCAGCGGTCGGCGCCGAAGCGCGGTAGCTCGTCCCAGCGCAGGCGCTCGAGAACGCCCAGGGTCTGGCCGACGATCGTGCCGCCGGCGGAGGGGAGGGGCATGGCGGCGAAATCCCAGCCCCAGGCGCGGAAGCGAAGCGGCTCGCGCCAGGCGGGCCGGTAGGCGGCGAGGTCGGCGGCGCGGAGGACGCCGCCGTGGGCGCGCGCTACGGCCTCGACGGCGGCGGCCACCCGCCCCTCGGTGACCCCGGCCGGCCCGCGCTCGGCGTAGAGCGCCAGGGTGGCGGCGAGGTCGGAGAGCCGCACGCGGGCGCCGACCGGCAGCGGCTCTCCGTCGCGGAGCCAGAGGGCGGCGGTCTCGGGAAAGCGCGAGAGACCTTCCTCGTGGTCACCCAGCACCCGGTGCAAGTGCTCGCCGACGACGAGCTCTTCGCCCGCCAGGCGCAGCGCGGGCGCGACGACCCGCTGCCAGGGCAGACGCCCGAACCGCCGGTGCAGCTCGTAGTACCCAGCGGGCGAGCCGGGGACGCCGGCGGCGAGCCCGCCGTAGCGCGAGGCGTGGGGGATCGGCTCGCCGCGGTCGTCGAGGAACATCGTGCGGTGCGCGGCGGCCGGCGCCGTCTCGCGGAAGTCGAGGGTCGCCAGCTCCTGGCCCATCTTCACCACCGCGAACCCGCCGCCGCCGAGGTTGCCGGCCTCCGGAAAGACCACCGCCAGCGCCAGCGCCGTCGCCACGGCCGCGTCCACCGCGTTGCCCCCGGCGCGCAACGCCTCGAGCCCGGCGGCGGTGGCCAGCGGCTCCTCGGCGGCGACCGCCCCGCCCATGCCGCGGACCGCCGGCGGGTAGGCCGCGGCGAGCGGCGCGGCGGCGTAGAGGAGGGCGAAGAGGAGCGGAGGGATGGGCCGGCGCGCGCTCATGGCGGCGAAGTCTAGCCCTGGAAGCGAAAGGCCCGGCGTGGCGCCGGGCCTCTCTCTCGCGTCTGCCGGAATCTGTCTCGGGCTACAGGTCGGCCGACTTGATGCTGGCGACGAGCTGTTGGATGACCGGCTTCATCACCTTGTCGAACATCCGGTCATCGTCCACGCCGCCGCCGAAGCCGCCGACGTTCACCTTGACGCTGCTCTCCTCGCCCCGCGCCTCGTCGGCCCAGAGGATCTCGCCGGTCGAGGTGTCGATGAGGCGGGCGTTCATGGCCGCCACGAAGTTGCGCTTGCCGGCCGAGAAGCCGGGGAGGCGGCGGATGCCCGGAGCGTGGCCCCCCATGTCGGTGACGCCGTACTCGGTCACCGCGCCGGTGAGCAGGTAGTTGACGCCGAGGAGCTTGCCGACGCGCACGGCGGTGGCCGGGTCGAGATCGCCCGAGAGCGTCAGGTTCTTCTCCTGCATCAGCGCGGCGAGCTGCTCGCGCTCGACGACGCGGAACTTGCCGCTCTTGACCAGCTCGGTGACGAACACGTCCTGGGCCGCGGCGGAGCCGTTGTGGTACCACCACTGGTTCTCGGCCTTGCTCTTGAACTCGAGGACCGCGATGCGGGGCTTGGTGTTGTCGGCGGCGAGCGCCGGCAGGGCGGCGGCCGCCACGATCAGGGCGGCGACCACGAAGAGGGACGAGAAACGCTTCATCTGCCTTGACCTCCTGACACTTGGGGCCGTTCCCGACCCTCTGTGGTTTGCGACTTCGGGCTCTCGGAAGGCAGGCATTCTACATCGGATCGCCGCCGCGCGCACGGGTATGATCCGCGCGTGGCCTTGACCTACGGCGACTACTTGAAGCTCGAGGGCCTCCTCGAGCTCCAGGTCCCCCAGTCCGAGGGGCCGGAGCACGACGAGATGCTCTTCATCGTCATCCACCAGGTCTACGAGCTCTGGTTCAAGCTCGTGCTGCACGAGCTCGAGCACCTCCAGCGCGCCCTCGAAGCCGGGCAGGGGGCGCTCGCCATGGCCGGCTTCAAGCGCATCCTGACGACCTTCAAGACCCTGGTCGGGCAGGTAGACATCCTCGAGACGATGACGCCGGTCTCCTTCCTCTCCTTCCGCCACCGGCTGGACACCGCGAGCGGCTTCCAGTCGGTGCAGTTCCGGCGCCTGGAGCTGCGGCTCGGGGCGCGCCAGGGGAGCATGCTGCGCCACTACCCCGAGGCGGCGCCGGAGCTCGAGCAGATGCTCCAGGGCAACAGCCTCTACGACTCCTTCCTCCTCTACCTCGCGCACAAGGGCTACCCGATCCCCGAGGCGGCGCTGGGGCGCGACCGGACGCAGCCGCCGCGGGAAGACGCCGAGGTGCAGGAGGTACTGGTCGGCATCTACCACCAGGACCCGGCGACGCGCGAGGTCTGCGAGCGAATGGTCGACCTCGACGAGGGGCTCCAGGAGTGGCGCTACCGCCACGTCAAGATGGTCGAGCGCACGATCGGCACTCGCATCGGCACCGGCGGCTCGGCCGGCGCCGAGTACCTCAAGACGACTCTCTTCCAGCCGCTCTTCCCCGACCTCTGGGCCATCCGCCCGCGGCTGTGAACGCCCTCGCGGCGCATTACACCCGCTTCCGCGTCGCCGAGCGCCTGCTGCTGACCGGCCACTCGCACCAGGCCTGGCCGGACCGCGCCTTCGCCGGGCAGGTGCGCGCCTTCGCGGACGCGGCCGACCGGGTCGACGGCAAGTGGGAGCGTGCCTTCGCGATGGCGGAGAGCGTGCGCACCGGCTTCGCCCGCCTGCTCGCGGAGCCTGGCAACGAGCGCGCCTACGCCCTCGCCCCGAGCACCCACGACCTCGTCGTCCGCTTCCTCTCCGCCCTGCCCCTCGCCGCCCGCCCCCGCCTGGTCACGACCGACGGCGAGTTCCATACCCTCCGCCGCCAGCTCGACCGCCTCGCCGAGGAGGGGGTCGAGGTCGTCAAGGTGCCGGCGGCGCGGCCCGACGAAGTCGCCGCGCGCGTCGCCGCGGCGGTGGACGGCCGCACCGCGGCGGCGCTCGTCTCCTCCGTCCTCTTCGCGACCGGCTGGATCGTCGAGGGGCTGGAGCGGGTGGCGGAGGCCTGCGCGCGGCACGGCGCCGCGCTCCTCCTCGACGCCTACCACGCGCTAAACGTCCTGCCCTTCCCGCTGCGCGCGCTCGGGCTCGACGGCGCCTACGTCGTGGGCGGCGGCTACAAGTACTGCCAGCTCGGGGAGGGGAACTGCTTCCTGCGGGTGCCGGCCGGCGCCGCGCCGCGGCCGGTGGTGACGGGGTGGTTCGCCGAGTTCGAGGCGCTGGCCGAGAAGGCCGGCGGCCGCGTCGCCTACGGCGAGGGAGGGGCCCGCTTCGCCGGCGCCACTTATGACCCGACGAGCCACTACCGCGCCGCCGAGGTCTTCGCCTTCTTCGCCGAGCAGGGGCTCGACCCCGCCGCCCTGCGCGAGATCTCGCAGCGCCAGGTGGGCCTCCTCGCCGCCCTCTTCGACGCCCTCGACCTGCCGCCCGAGATCGTCGACCGCGACCGCGACGTGCCGCTCGCGAAGACCGGCGGCTTCCTCGCCCTGCGCACCCCGCGCGCCGCCGAGCTCTCCGCCGCCCTCGCCGCCCGCGGCGTCGCCACCGATTTCCGCGACGACCGCCTCCGCCTCGGCCCGGCCCCTTACCTCGCGGATTCCCAACTGGAAGCCGCCGTCGCCGCGCTCGGCGAAGCGGCGCGCTCGCTCGCCCCCGCCTAGCCGGCGCTGCCGGCGCTGCTCGCCGTGCTCGCGGTGCTCGCGAACGGCTTGCGGAGGTAGCCCTTGGCGCGGATGCGCACGTCCTCCTCGCCGTCGTAGTTGCCGCGGATGGCAAGGACGTCGCGGTAGCAGCGCACCGCCTCGTCGCGGCGGCCCAGGGTGTCGAAGAGCATGCCCTTGCGCAGGCGGGCGAGCGCCTTGTACTCGGTGAGGACCGGGCGCGAGGCCGTCAGCCGCTCGAGCTGCTCGAGCGCGGCGAGCGCCTCGTCGTGGCGCCGCTGCCGCATCTCGGTCCGCGCCAGCAGGTAGAGGGCCCGCTCGGCCATCGCGTCGGTGTAGCCGCTCTGCCCCTTGGCGTGGCGGTCGAGCACTTCGCGCAGCACCCGGTCGGCCTCGGGCAGGCGCCCCAGCCGCTCGTAGATGCGCCCCTCGAAGAGGTGGAAGATCGAGTTGTCCGGGTGGCGCGCGCGCAGCCAGGCGCAGTAGCGCAGGCTCGCCTCGTAATCCTTCTCGAGGACGTAGTGCACCTGGAGCAGCGAGAAGGCCGCCTCGGCGGCGACGAACTGGCCGGTGTTCATGGCGCGCTCGAGCTCGGCGATGCCGCGCTCCTTGTCCCCCTTCGGGAACAGCCGCGCGAACGGGCGGAGCACGCGGTGGTGCTTCGGCACCACGTCCGAGAGGTACTCGAAGAGGCCCAGCCCGAAGGCGAGGTCTTGGTTTTCGGGCTCGAGCCGCACCACCTCGCGCAGCAGGCGCAGCGCGTGCTGGCCGTCGCGCGCCGCCTTGAGGTAGCGCCGGCGGTCGGCGTGGAGCCGCCCGCGCAGCGCGTGCGCGCCGGACTTGAAGAAGAGCGCGTCGACGTCGTCGGGGTCGCTCTCCAGCCGCTCGGTGCAGAGGTCGATCACCCGCTCCATGCCGTCGAGCACGACCTCGTCCTGCGACGGGTCGTCCGGCTCGAGCTGAATCCCCCACCAGGGGAGCAGCGCCTGGAGGTACGGCCCGACGGGGTGGTCCGGGTAGCGCGCCGTCAGCCGCGCGAAGGTCTCGTCGGCGAGCCCGAAGTCCATGCCGTACATCTGCTCCAGGCCGAGCCGCGCCTCCTCGCGGAAGAACGGATCCTGGAGGATGGACGGGGTCGCGCCCGCGACGCCGGGCGCCGCGACGAGCAGGACGAGGAGGGCGAGCGCGGGGGGGCGTCTCATGGCTGGAGAAAACATCCGCCGGCCCCCCGCCCTTCCCGCCGCGCCGCCGCTCAGCTCGAGCTGCCGTCCCTCCCGGCGGCGAGACGCTTCCAGACCTCGGGGGAGCCGACCAGGAAGACGACCTCGTCGGAGCGCGGCGGCTCGCAGACGCGCGCCTCGTACTGCTCGAGAAGGCCCTTCAGCGCCCCCCGGACGTGGGGCTGCGAGCCGGGGAAGAGGTAGACCTGCCGCGGGTTGCGCGAGAGCCGCGAGACGAGCATCGCCATCCCGTCGGCGCCTTGGCGGGAGCGCGAGAGGTCCAGGAGCATGCTGGCGATCCTCGTCTCCTCGCCCGCCGCGGCGGGCGGGAGGGTGAAGCAGTAGCAAACGCCCAGCCTGGACACCTCTCCGCCCCCTCTTTGTGCGCTGCGTGCTGCCTCAGGGTAGCACGATTTCCGGGGCGGCGGCGGCCTCTCACAGCCGACCCGAGAGCCCCACCGTGTAGCTCCTGCCGACCGCCCGGTCGGCGGTCTCGTCCGGCGAGGCGAAGTAGCGCCGGTCGCCCAGGTTGCGGGCGGTGACGCGCAGCTCGATCTCGTCGGAGAGGGAGAAGCCCGCCCCGAGGTCGAAGATCGTGAAGCCCGGCCGCGCCAGCTCCGTGGGGCCGGGCTCGTCGTGCTCGAGGAAGGTCGCGGAACGCGCGTAGACGTAGCCGCGGGGCAGCGAGTGCCGCACCGTCAGCCAGCCGTTCGGCGCCGCGATGTCGTCGATGAAGTCGCCGCCGTCGGCCTCGCCCCGCGCCCAGGCGAAGCCCAGGTCGCCGCTCCAGCGCGCGCCGAGCGCCGCCTGCGCCTCGATCTCGAGCCCTTCGATCGTCGCCTCGCCGCGGTTGCGGAAGAAGAAGCTGTCGCCCTCGGCGAAGCGCTCGATGAGGTCGTCGATCCGGTAGCGGTAGGCGTAGAGGCCGAGGGCGTGGCGGCCGCGGGCGTAGCGGGTGGCGAGGTCGAGCTGCAGGCTGGTCTCGGGCGCCAGGCCGGGATTGCCGGTGACGAAGCCGCGGCCCGCAGGTCCGCGGAAGTAGCGGTCCGAGAGCGTCGGCGAGCGGAAGCCGCGCGCCGCCTGCAGCGTCGTCGTCCAGTGCGCGAACGGCCCGGCGGTGAGCGCCAGGTGGCCGGTCACGGCGGAGTCGCTCTCCGCCCGGTCGCCGAAGAAGCCGCCACGGTTCTCGGTGTCGACGTAGTCGCCGCGCACCCCGCTGCCCAGCGAGAGGGAGGCGCCGAGCGGCCGGCTCCAGGTGGCGAAGAGGCCGCTGGTGAGCTGGCGGGCGTCGGCGATCGACGGCGTCCGCTGCTCGCGCACCACGGTCGCCGCGTCGGCGGCGAAGTCGGTGCGGCCGGTGATCGCCTCGAGGCCGAAGCGGGAGTGGGCGTCCACGCCGAGCTGCAGGAAGCCGCCCCCGACCTCGCGGCCGGCGACCGTGCGCAGGGCCGCGTCGTCTGCGTCGGTGTCGCTGCGGTCGATGCGCCGGTCGGAGGTCGCGGTGGGCGCTCGATCGCGGTCGAGGATGATGTGATAGCGGCCGGCGAAGAGCGCCGCCTCGAGCGAGTCCCAGCCGCCGCCGGGCACGCCGATCCAGGAGGCCGTGAGCCGCTCCGAGGTCTCCTCGGGGTAGAAGGCGCGGATCTGCCGCGAGTCGATCGCCGCCTTGCCGAGGTCCTCCGTGGTGCTGCGGGCGAAGCCCAGGCGCAGCCGTCCCGGCCCGGTGTCGCGGACGTAGCGGACGCCGGCCCCCCAGCCCTCGAAGGAGGAGTTGAAGATCTCCTCGCCACCGCCGGCCTCGGCGTCCTCGGCCTGCCGGGCGTGCCCCTCGACGAGCAGCCCGCCTCGGCCGACGTCGGCCGAGGCCGCGAGGTAGCCCGCGCGCTGGTCGAGCGCGCCGGCCGCGCCTTCGAGGCTGAAGCGCAGCCCGAAGCGACCGGGGTCGGGGTCGCGCGAGATCGCGTTGAGAACGCCGCCCAGGGCGTCCGAGCCGTAGACCACCGACCCCGGCCCGCGCAGCACCTCGACCGAGGCGAGGCTCGCCGGCTCGACGAAGGTGGCCGAGGGTCCGGCCCGCCGCTCCGCCGTCACCCGGGCGCCGTCGAGCAGGATCAGCGTGCGCCCGCGGCCGAGGCCGCGCAGCGCCGGCACGCTGTCCGCACCGTCGCCGAGCTTCGAGGCGCCGGCCACCGCCTCCAGCACCTGGTAGAGGCGCTGCGGCGCCCGCTGCTCGAGCGCCTCGTGGGTCAGGACCGTCGCCGCGTTGCCGGGCAGGAGGTCGAGCGAGGGCGCGGCGCCCGAGACGACGGTGATGCTGTCGCGCAGCGCCGCGGGGATGCTGAGGTCGAGAAGGCCCACGGGCAGCGCCGCGACTTCGAGGGGCGCCGAGACCTCCCCTTCCGGACTGCTGGCGACGAGGGAGAACGGCGCCGGCGGCGCGGGGCTGAGGACGAACCGGCCCTCCGCGTCGCAGACCGCGCTGAGCGGGTGGCCGACGACCGTGACGGTGTAGCCGGCGGCGGGGGTGCCGTCGGGCAAGAGCAGCCGCGCTGCGAAGGGCGCGGCGAGCGCCGGCAGAGGCGCGAGAAGCAACGCCAGCACGAGACGACAAAGACGCGGGGGCAGCGAGTCCATTGCGGGCTCCTCCCTGTAGTCGAGGGTTCGCGGGTCCGCCGCCGGCGCGCCGAGGCGGCCGGGCGGCAAGGCTTCGCCGGGCTGCGCACGCCGGGGTGCGCAGCCACCTCAACAGTTCAGGCGATGGAGCAGCAGGAGGAGCGGCGGGGCCGAGAGGGAGGGGCGCGGCGGCCCGCGCAGGAGGCTCGGCGGCGGAGCGAGCCGGGAGACGCGCGCGTCGCGGGAGGCCGCGGCCGGGCGGTCCGGCGCCGGCGCCAGCGCGGCGAGGGCGAAGGCGAGGACGGGCCGGACGGCGGGCGCGAGGGTGGACCCGGGGTCCCAGGCCTCCACCTCCCGCCAGCCGGTGCCGTCGCGCGCGCCCTCGGCCCAGACGACGACCCCCGGTTCTCCCGGCCGCGCCGCCTCGCCGCGGGCCGGCGCGCGGTGGCGCAGGACGAGGCGGGGTATGGGCGAGGGGACGATCCGGAAGCGCCCCGGGACCGGCTGCTCCCGCTCCTCCCGCTCGTCGCCGAAGCGGAGCAGCAGCCGGCAGTCGGCGGAGGCGAAGGGGGGCACGCGGAAGGCCACGCGCGAGCGGTCGAGGTCGAGGTGCGGGGTGAGGCGGACGGGGAAGCTCTCGCCGCCGTCGAAAGAGAGGAAGGCCTCCCACTCCCGCGCCTGCGCAAAGCCGGAGAGCCCGGGACCGGGCCGCCACTCGATCCACGCCGTCTCGCCGGCGACCAGCGCCTCGCCGGGGAGCGGGGCCACGACCTGGGCGAGGTCCGCGGCGGCCGCCGCGGGCGGTGCCGGCGCGAGACCCAACCCGGCGGCGAGGAGGAGGACCGACCGCACCACGCCCCATCGTCGCAGAAACCGGCGATGGAAGCGAGGGCGCGGCGGCGGCTCGCCGACCATCAGCCGCGGCGCTTGGGCAGCAGCTCCCAGCAGGGGATCTCGGCGACCTCGCCGCGGTCGACGACCGTGTACCGGTCGCGGAAGAAGCGCTCCCAGCGCTCGGGGGTGAGCCCGCTCGGTCGCATGCGCGGCCAGGGCGCGTTCCAGGCCTCGCCGTCGAGGACCTGGAAGAGGTAGACCCGCCCGCCGCCGGCCAGCCGGCGGTCCAGGACGCGGGCGAGCGGGGGGAAGACCGCTTCGGCATCGTCGCGGTCGTAGAAGAGCTTGTCGGGGTAGAGCTTCCACACCTCGGGCAGGTCCATGAAGAGCAGCGACGGGCCTCCCGCCCAATGGCTCCAGGTCACGACCAGGTCGCGCTCCGTGAGCCGGCTGCTTAGCTCGGCGTTATAGCGCTGCAGCGGGTAGGTCCGGCGCGGGAGGGCCCAGCCGAGGAGCACGGTCGAGGCGACGAGGACGACGAGCGCCGTCTCGAGGAGCTGCCGGCGGCGCGAGACCGGGGCCGCCGCCAGGATCGCCACCGTGGGGAAGGTGATCGGGAAGTAGAAGTCGGCTTCGTTGAGGTTCCAGGGGATGGCGAAGGCCAGCGCGCCGAGCAGGAACGCCCAGGGGACGACGAGACCGTCTCCGCGTAGCAGGCGGAGCACTCCTCCGAGGTAGGCCCACCCCAGGAGGGCCAGCGCCGCGGCGAACACCGCTAAGAGGCCGATCAGCGTCCCGCGTTCTGGCGCGAGCAGGGCGCCGTCGCCGATCATCCAGGTCCGCACCATGGCGCCGAAGTCCCCCAGGTAAACGAAGTTCTGGAGGATGCCGAAGACGGCGCGCGAGAGTGTCACCGGAAGCCCGCCGTTTCCGGCGTAGAGCTCCGACTTGGCGAGCAGGAAACCGGAGAAGCCGGCGGCGTCGGGGGGGCCGGACGCGCTCAGCCAGTAGCCGCTCGCCAGGATCGCGAAGGCGACGCCGCCGGCGAGGCTGCCCACCAGCAGGACGCGGCGCAGGGCCGGGCGCCAGCCGCCGCCGGCGCGCCACGTGACGACCGTGGCCGCGAGTCCCAGGAAGGGCGCCGCCAAGAGGCTGTTGACGAGGAAGGCCACCGCGATGCCCAGGAAGACCGCCGACGCCGCCAGCCGCCCGTCTCCCCCGCTCCGCCCCTCCTCCCTCGCCTGCCGCAGGCCCCGCTCCCAGAGCACGCCCTGGTAGAGAGAGATGGTGAGGAACGGCAGGACCGCCAGCTTGAAGTGGCCCGACGTCGCCAGCAGGACCTGGTTGAACGCCAGCGCCCCCAGGGCGGTGAGCAGGAGGCGCCGCGCCAGGCCCACCTCCAGGCGCAGCAGCAGGAGGTAGAGGAGGCCCACCGACAGCGCGGCGCAGGAGGCGTTGAACCGTTCCTGGCTCGCCCGCGCCGGCGCGCCGAGCCCCAGGTAGCGGTGCCAGAGCACCGCCGCCGGCTGCATCAGCAAATGTGCCGAGTCCCACTCGTAGGTCCCGGCGGCGATGTTGTCCGTGAACCGCAGCACGTCGTCCACCGGCAGCTCAGACCGCAGCCCCCCGTAGAGGAGGAAGGCGAGGACGGCGACGCCGAGGACCTCCAGCGGCCACCGCGATCCGACCCTTCGCGCCTGCGCCGCCTCGCGCACGACGGCGATCACCGGCCGATCAACTCCGAATTCTCAACACGCACCTCCGGATTCCGAGCTCTGCACCATGCGGAAGTCGCCGGAGTGTCTGCAGGAACGGTGCCTTTATTCTAGAGATCTCGAAACCGAAAGATAGATCGCTCCCATGCGGTACACTGCCCGCATGCCGCCCGATCCCCGCGGGCAGGAGGACGCTCGAAAGGTCGCGCAGGCGCTGAAGCGGAAAATCCGCGAGAAGGCGTTGACCTACCAGCAGGTCGAGGAGCGGGCAGGCATGGGCCGCGACTACCTCCGGCAGGTCCTCCGCGGCACCCTCAAGCTCCGAGTCGAGCACGTGGCGGCGGTCCTTTCCGCCCTCGACATCCCGCCGATCGAGTTCTACGTCGAGGTCTACGGCGCCCCCCGCGCGCCGCTCTACGCCCGCGAGCCGCCCGAGGACCAGGGCCTCCGCACGACGGTGGGCGTCGTGCACCGCTCGCTGCTGCGCCGGACGATCTCGAAGCTCAAGGAGAAGGGGATCTTCACCTCCGACGAGGCCGACGGGATGCTCGCGGAGCTCGAGCAGACGATGCGGCCGGCCGAGGCTCCGCTGTAGCCCGGCGGCGGCCTGTAGGACGAACTCCCCGCCCTTCTTCCTCCCGCGTTCCTACGCCAGCTTCCGGCTTCCGCCGATCGGAGGGGATCCGCGCCATCCCTAGGCTCTCTCCATCACACCGACGCGAGGAGAGCAGCCATGCGAGCGATCGTCATCACCCTGTTGGCCGTCCTGAGCGGCGTGACCGCGTTCGCGCAGGCGCCGCTGCAACGCAACCGCCATCCGATCCCCGGGCAGTACATCGTCGTCCTGCGCGAGGGCGCGGCCGGCGCGGCGCGGGCCGAGCGGCCGCAGGTGCGGGAGCTCGCCGGCGAGCTGCTCGCCGCGCGCGGCGGCGAGATGCGGCGGAGCTTCGCGCACGCCCTGCCCGGGTTCGTCGCCCGGATGGAGCGCGCCGAGGCGCTGGAGCTGGCGGCCGACCCGCGGGTGGCCTACGTCGCCGAGGACGGTGTGGCGTGGATCGCCGGCTCGGTCGCCGCGGCGCCCTCCTGGGGGCTCGACCGCGGCGACCAGCGGGCGCTGCCGCTCGACGGCCTCTACTCCGCCAATGCCGACGGCTCCGGCGTCGACGTCTACGTCGTCGACACCGGGATCCGCAGCAGCCACGTCGAGCTGGCGGGCCGGGTGAGCGCCGATTCCTTCACCACGGTGGCGGACGGCCTCGGCAGCGAGGACTGCCACGGGCACGGCACGCACGTGGCCGGCACGCTCGGCGGCTACGGCTTCGGGGTCGCGCCCGGCATCGTCCTCCACCCGGTGCGCGTCCTCGACTGCAGCGGCGGCGGCGCGATCTCGGACGTCATCGCCGGCGTCGACTGGGTGACCGCCCGCTATCCGGCGCTGCGCAAGGGCGACAAGACCGTGCGCCGGCCGGCGGTCGGCAACCTCAGCCTCGTCGCCGGCGCCTCGCAGGCGCTCGACGACGCCGTGCAGCGCTCGATCGACGCCGGCGTGACCTGGGTGGTGGCGGCGGGCAACGACGGCGCCGACGCCTGCCTCTACTCGCCGGCGCGGCTGCCGGCGGCGATCACGGTCGGGGCCACGCGCGCGAGCGACGAGCGCTGGTCGTGGTCGAACTACAGCTCCTGCGTCGACCTCTTCGCGCCCGGCTTCGAGATCGTCTCCGCCTTCCACCGCAGCGACACCGACTCGCTGGCGATGACCGGCACCTCGACGGCCGCGCCGCACGTCGCCGGGGCGGCGGCGCTCTTCCTGTCCGTCACGCCGGGGGCCAAGCCGGCCAACGTCCAGGCCGCGGTCGTCTCCTCCGCCACCGCCGGCGCCCTGGCCGGCGCCGGCATCGGCTCGCCGAACCGGCTCCTCTACTCCGCCTTCGCCGGCGACGGGACGGACTACCCGCCGGTCGCCGCCTTCACCTACACCTGTTCGGGCCGGCGCTGCAGCTTCGACGGCGCCGGCTCGGCCGACGACCGCGCGGTCGCCGCCCACGCCTGGAGCTTCGGCGACGGCACCACCGCGTCGGGCGCGACCGCGAGAAAGAAATTCGGCGCCGCGCCGGCCTACGTCGTCACCCTGACGGTGACCGACTCGGCCGGGCAGCGGACCAGCGTCCAACGGGAGGTGCGCTTCTCATGGTGACCGCCATCGCCGCTCCGTCTCTCCTCGCCCACTCCCGGCCGCGGCCGGCGGTCTCCGACCGCGGCCAGGCCGTGCGCGTCGCGCTGCTCGACGGCGAGGAGCTCCAGGGCCGGGTCCAGCTCTTCAGCGCCACGGCGCACGACTTCCTCCTCCACGCCGCGGGCGCCGAGGCGGTCGACCGCCTGATCACCTTCGAGAGCGTCCGCTCGGTCGCCTTTTTGCGCCCGCTGCGCGCCGGCGCGGCGGTGGCCGACACCGTGACCTTCCACGGCAGCGCGCGCCTGGTGACGCTGCGGCTCGTCGACGGCGAGCTCCTCTCCGGGATCACCCACAGCTTCGGCGGGCCGCGGCGCGGGCTCTTCGTCGTCCCCGCCGGGCAGCCGGACGTCGAGCGGCTCTTCGTTCCGATCACGGCGGTGCGCGAGGTGGTGTCGGTGGAGCGGCTGGAGGAGGTCGTGGCGAGCGCCGGGGCGACGACGCGCGACATGGTCGAGCGAGCGCTCGCCCGGCGGCGGCACGCGCCGGGCCAGCCGGCGGCGGCCGACCGGCTGCGCCGGCTCGGGTCGCGCCGCCAGCGCGCCCACCCCTCGCCGCTCGGCGAGATCCTGGTCGGCCAGGGGAGCATCAGCCGCGCCGAGCTCGCGGCCGCGCTCGCCGCGCAGCACCGGCAGCCGGGGCGCAAGGTGGGCGAGCTGATCGTCGAGATGGGCTACGCCAGCTCGAAGATGGTGGCGGTGGCGCTCGCCCTGCAGTACGGGGTGCCGTTCCTCTCGCTCTCCGGCCGCCGGCTCGACCCGGCGCTGCGGGCCCTGGTCCCCGCCGAGGTCGCGCTGCGCCTGCGCGCCCTGCCGCTCGCCCGCGAGGGGGAGCTGCTGCGGGTGGCGGTCGAGGACCCGGCGGCGCCGTCGGTGGCGGCCGAGCTCGAGGAGCGGACCGGGCTGCGGGTGGCGGAGGCCGTGGTCACGCCGCAGGAGCTGGAGCGCGGCCTCGCGCTGCTCTACGGCTAGGCGCGAAAGCTGCTCTTAGCGGAAGCCGCGGCGCAGCTCGCGCTTGAAGGTCTCGAAGACGTCGTCGCCGCGCAGGACCACGGCGACGCGCTCGATCTTCGTCCCCCCCTGCAGGTAGCGGTGGATCTCGGTCAGGATGATGCGCGCCGCGCGCTCGACGGGGAAGCCGAAGTTGCCGGTCGACAGCGCGGGCAGGGCGATCGAGCGCAGGCCGTAGCGGTCGGCGAGGGCGAGCGAGGAGCGCACCGCGTTGGCGAGCTTGCGGTCCTCGTCGCCGTCCCCCATCCGCGGGCCGACGGCGTGGATGATCTGCTTGGCCTTGAGGTGGCCGGCGCCGGTCATCACCGCCGTCCCCACCGCGGCGCCGCCGATCCGGTTGCACTCCTCCTGGATCGAGGGTCCCCCCTTGCGCTTGATCGACCCGGCCACGCCGCTGCCGAGCTGGAGCTTCTCGTTGGCGGCGTTGACGATGGCGTCGACCTGGAGGTCGGTGATGTCCCCCTCGATCAGCTCGAGCTGGGTCCCCTCCAAGGGCACGGTCAGCTTCTTCTCGCTCTTCTCCGCCATCGCTCGCTCTCGCCCCTCCCGTCGGCGGAATGATATCAAGCACTTGGCTCGGTCCGGCGGTGCCCGGCCCCGGGCGCGGCGCTGCGCTACACTGCCGCCCCCATGTGGGCGGCGCTCAAACGGGAGCTGGCGGGGGAGATGGCGCGGGCGGTGCGCACGCTCTACGGCGTCGAGCACGAGCCCCTCCTCGAGGTGCCGCCGCGCCGCGAGCTGGGCGACCTCGCCTTCCCCGCCGCTCTCCAGCTCGCCCGCGTCTTGAAGCGCCCGCCGCGGCAGATCGCCCAGGAGCTGGCGGCGGAGCTCCGGCCGCCCGAGACGGTCGCGGCGGTGAGCGTCGAAGGCGCCGGCTACCTCAACCTGCGCCTCGCGCGCAGCGCCTTCGCCGCCGCGCTGCTCGAGGCGGACCTCCTGCCGGGCGGTCGGCCCGGCGGCGCGCCGAGCGGCGGCAAGGTGATCGTCGAGCACACCAACATCAACCCCAACAAGGCGGCGCACATCGGGCATCTGCGCAACGCCGTGCTCGGCGACGTCCTCGCCCGCGCCCTGCGCGCCCTCGGCCGGCCGGTCGAGGTGCAGAACTACATCGACGACACCGGTGTGCAGCTCGCCGACGTCGTCGTCGGCTTCCTCGACCTGCGCGGCGCCGGCTACGACGAGGTGGCGGCCCTGCCCGAGCCCTTCGACTTCCACTGCTGGGACCTCTACGCCGAGGTCGGGCGCTGGTACGGGGAGGACCCGGAGCGGCAGGCGCTGCGCCGGAAGACGCTCCACGAGCTCGAGATCGGCACCGGGCCGCGCGCCGCGATGGGACGGCTAGTGGCGCGGCGCGTCGTGGCGCGCCACCTCGGGACGATGCGGCGGCTGGACGTCGGCTACGACCTGCTGACGCGCGAGAGCGACATCCTCGCCCTGCGCTTCTTCGAGACCGCCTTCGGCAAGCTCAAGGAGAGCGGGGCGGTGCGCCTCGAGACCGCGGGGAAGAACGACGGCTGCTGGGTGATGCCGCTCGCCGACACGCCCGAGTTCGCCGGGCTCGAGGACCCCGACAAGGTGATCGTGCGCTCGGACGGGACGGTGACCTACGTCGGCAAGGACATCGCCTACCAGCTCTGGAAGTTCGGGCTCCTCGGGCGCGACTTCCACTACCGCTTCTGGGACGAGCCGGGGGTGTGGGAGACGGCGCCGGAGGACGGCGGCGAGCACCCCGCCTTCGGCCGCGCCGAGCGGGTGATCAACGTCATCGACGCGCGGCAGAGCTACCTCCAGAAGGTCGTCCGCGCCGGCCTCGAGGCGCTCGGCCACCGCGCCGAGGCCGAGCGCTCGGTCCACTTCGCCTACGAGATGGTGGCGCTCTCGCCGGCCACGGCGCGGCAGCTCGGCTATCTCGCCGCCGAAGGCGAGGCGGGGAGCGAGACGAAGTCGCTCGAGATGTCGGGGCGCAAGGGGATCGGCGTCAAGGCCGACGACCTCCTCGACGCGCTCGAGGCCAAGAGCCGCGAGGAGATCGCGGCGCGCAACCGCGAGCTGCCGGCGGCGGAGCTGGACCCGCTGGCGCGGCGGATCGCGACCGCCGCTCTGCGCTTCTTCATGGTCAAGGCGACGACCCACCGGATCATCGCCTTCGACTTCGAGGAGGCGCTCTCGTTCGAGGGGGAGAGCGGGCCGTACCTCCAGTACTCGCTGGTGCGCGCCGGCAACATCCGCCGGCGGCTGCGCGAGGAGGGGCTGGCCGACGAGGTCGGGCGCGCAGAGGTGGCGGCGCTGCCCGAGGAGACCTGGAGCGACGACCTCTGGGACCTGGTGCTGGCGGTGGCGCAGTCGGGAGAGATCGCGGAGAAGGGGGTCGAGTCGCTCGAGCTCTCGCTCCTCGCCCGCCACGCCCTCGAGCTGGCGCAGCGCTTCAACGCCGTCTACCACAAGCACCCGATCCTCCAGGAGCAGGACGCGACCCTGCGCGCCACGCGCCTTGCCGCCGTCCAGGTCTTCCGCCGCGGGCTCGAAGCGCTCGTCGAGGTCATGGGGATCCCGGTCCCGGAACGGATGTAGGGGATGCGCGCCGAGCGCCTCGACGACCTTCACCGCGATTTCCCGGAATCTCGTCCGCCTCGCGCTGGCAGATTTCCGCGCCGCCGACGACGCGCGGCATCCGGCGCGAGGCCGACGCCCTCGCGGTCATCGGCTACGCGCAGTTCGCCGCGGAAGCTTCCCCACCCGCTGGGATGTGAGAGGACGGCGGGCGGGAAGACTCCCCGGCGCGCCGGGAGCGCGGAGAAGACGGCGGGGAAGGTTCCCGCAGAGGCCGGGACCGCTCCCCCGCGCGCGGGGAAACCGCCTCGGCTCGCAGGGAGCGCCCCGGCGGGGAACGTTCCCCGCGAGCTGGGATGCACTCCCCCGCCGCCGGGGAGCACTCCCCACGTCACGGGAAGCACTCCCCACCCCGCGGGAAGCGTTCCCTCTGCCGCGGGGAGCGTTCCCCGGCTCGCGGGGAGCTTTTCCAAGGCGTTGGGACGACTTTCCGCCGAGCTGTTTTCGTAAAACGCCCGGCACGTAGGCCGGGCGCTACGTCAATCTTCGGTGTACAGGATCTCCATCCGCCGGATCTTCCACGCGGACAGGAAGAGCAGCACCAGCGTCAGCCCGAGGAGGCCGGGGACGGCGACCCAGGTAGACGGGGCGTCGGCGAGGATCGCCAGCGGGCCCTGGGAGATGGGCACCGGGCAGAGGCCCTGGAGGTAGTGGATGACGGAGATCTTCTTGAGCGCCGGGGGCAGCAGGAAGTGCAGGTTCTCCCAGCCGAAGACCGTCACCGCCGGCAGCGCCGGGCTCTTGGTGAAGAAGCCGGCGGCGAGGAAGACGGCGCCGTAGCCGACGCAGGCGAGGGCGGTGACGCCGAGGTAGGCGCCGAGCTGGCCGAGGCCGGGGCCGTCGAAGAGGAAGCGCCGCACCGCCGTGCCGTCGTAGGGCGCGTAGGCGAGGAGGAAAGAGGCGGCGGTCGCGGCGCCGAAGACGGTGAGGGTGACGAGCAGGCCGGTGAGGTACTTGGCGCCGGCGAGGAGCTCGCGCCGCACCGGCGAGAGGAAGTAGAAGTGCAGGCTGCGGTCGAGGAGCTCGCGCCGGATCAGGTTGCCGAAGACCAGCACGCAGCCGAAGAAGGTGACGAGCCGCAGCACGAACCCCTGGTAGATGCCGGCGAAGTGCCACGCCACCTCGCCCACGTTCGCCGAGTCGTCGGGCGGTTGGAAGATCGAGTGCAGCGCGAAGATGACGACCGGCATCGCGGCGAGGAGGACGACGCCCAGCGCGCGGCGGCCGCGGAACCCCTTGCGCAGCTCGAGCCGCACGGCGGCCGCGAGCTGGCGCCGCCAGAGCGCCCAGGAGGGAGCGGGAAGCGGCGGCACCGTCGCCGGGACCGAGGTCTGTTCGAGCACGCTCATCGCTGCGCCCGCTCGAGGGAAGAGCCTGCGGCAGCCGGAGCGAGGGTCGTGTGGGGGCGTCCCCTTCCCCCCTCGAGGGTGGGAAGGGGATCGAGGGGTTGCGGGGGTGATGCGAGAAACGCATTGATCCCATCGCCCTCCTCACCCATGCCCTCTCCCCCCTCGCGGGGGGCGAGGGTCCACAGGACCGCGTTTCGCATCGGCGCACGTCGTGCGGTCCATCGTGCTCGGGCCGGCCCTGCTCCGGTCATCTCTGTCCCCCTTCGATCAGGTAGTGGTAGACGGCCAGCACGTCGCTGTCGGCCGGCGCGACCGACTCGATCCGTACCCCCTCCTCGAGCACGACGCGGTTCAGGAGCAGGTAGAAGCGGTCGGCGTCGCGGGTGCGGACGAAGAGGACGTCGCGCTCCAGCTTGGCCTCGACGACGTGGTCGGCCAGGAAGAGCCGCGAGGCGAGGAGCTGCGGCCGGTCGCAGCGCACCGCGACCTGCACCGGGTGCTCCTCCATCTCGTCGCGCACGCCCTCGATCTCCCCTTCGGCGACGACGTAGCCGCCGTTCAGGAGCACGACCTGGTCGGAGATGCGGTCGACCTCGTGGAGGATGTGGGTCGAGACGACGACGTGGAGGCCCGCCGCGGCCAGCTCGCGGAAGAGGGCGGTGACCTCGGCGCGCGCCATCGGGTCGAGGCCGTTGAGCGGCTCGTCGAGAATCAGCACCGACGGGCGGTGGGCCATCGCCTGCGCCAGCTTGACCCGCTGGCGCATCCCCTTGCTGTAGGCCGCCACCTTGCGGCCGGCGGCGTCGACCAGCCCTACCCGCTCGAGCGCCGCCCAGGCCAGCGACTCGGCGTCCGCGCGCGGGTAGCCGTGGACGCGCAGGTAGGAGGCGAGGAGCCCGAAGCCGGTCAGGCCCGGCGGGAAGGCGTCGTGCTGAGTGGCGTAGCCGATGGTGCGGAACATCTCCTCCGGCCGCTCGGGGCTGAGCCCGAGGACGCTGACCCGGCCCCGCGTCGGGCGCAGGAGCCCGGCGATCAGGTTCATCAGCGTCGTCTTGCCCGAGCCGTTGGGGCCGACCAGGCTGGTGATCCCCGGCGGCACCGCGAGGTTGACGCGGTTGATCCCCAGCACCTCGCCGTAGAACTTGGAGACGTCCTCGAAGAGGATGCGGCGCGCGGCTTCAGCGGTCGGAGCCGCGGCCGCGGTGCCCGCGGGCGCGGCGGCGCGCGGGGTGTCGGGGAGGGCGGTCGTCACGTCGGCGACGCTCACCGTACCACCTCGTAGGCCTTGATCCGCCGCGCCAGGAGCGCCAGCGCCGCGGCGCAGGCGGCGGCCCATCCCGCCCAGGCGGCGCCCGGCGCCAGGGCGCCGCGGAGGTCGATACCGAGGAGGCCCGCCCAGATCGCGCGGATCAGCTCGCCGAGGTTGAGCAGGCTCCCCCAGGTGGTGTCGAGGGTCTCGTTGAGCATGGTGCCGAAGGCGGCGAGGACGAAGAAGAGGACGAGCAGCGTGATCCGCGCCACCGGCTTCCACTTGACCCACGCCGAGACCGCCAGCGCGATCAGCGACAGCACCAGGATCCAGGCCCAGGAGCCGGCGACGATCCCCCAGCCGATGCGCGCGTTCGCCGCCAGCCAGCCGTCCTCGAGCGAGGCCTGGAGGCTGAAGAGCAGGAGCAGCGGCACCCAGGTGATCGCCGAGAGCAGCAGCGCCAGCACCGCGAGCTTGCCGACGACGTACTCGCGCCGGGTGAAGGGGCGCGAGAGGTAGAGCGGCAGGGCGCCGTTGCGCAGGTCGGGGGCGATCAGCGCCGGCCCGACGAAGAGCGCCAGGAGGAAGCAGAACATCGCCTCGGCGCCCATCATGTTGAAGAAGAACGAGCCGTCGATCGGCAGCACCTGCGCCGCCTGGAGGTCGAGGTAGTCGAGCGCCGAGACGTTGTGGCGGAGGTAGATGAGCACCGCGCCGGCGAGGTGCGGGATGAAGCAGACGACGAAGAAGGCGAGGAAGAGCTTCGAGCGGAAGACCTCCTCGTAGGCGTAGCGCGGCAGCACCAGGAAGCGGCGCCGCTCGGCGGTGAAGCCGCCGGTGTAGGGGCGGTAGGTGCGCTCGTAGACGGCCATCTCAGTTCTCCGTCTCCGCCTCGGTCTCCATCGCCTTGAGGAAGATGTCCTCGAGCGAGTCGCGGCGGTGCGCGAGGCGGCGGATCTGGACGCCGCGCGCGTCGGCCAGGCGGTAGAGGTCGGCGACCTCGACCCCGTCGGGGAGGACGAGCTTCAGGCGCTGGCGGCCGAGGGCGCCGGTCGCCGCCGCCTCGCAGCCGAGCGCCGCCGCCGCCGCCGCGAAGCCGGCGTCGTCGCCGCGCAGCTCGAGCTCGAGGAAGCGGCGGTTGGCCCGCCGCTCGGCCTCGAGGTCGCAGGAGACGGCGACCCGGCCCGCCTTGAGCACCAGCACCTCGTCGCAGCAGTCCTCGACGTCGCGCAGCAGGTGCGACGAGAGGACGATCTGGATCCGCCCCTGGTCGCGGATCTCCTTGACCAGCTTCAGCATGCGGTCGCGCGCCGGCGGGTCGAGGGCGTTCGTCGGCTCGTCGAGGAGGAGCAGGCGCGGCCCGTGGACGAGGGCCTGCGCGAGCTTGGCGAGCTGGCGCATGCCCTGCGAGTAGCTCTCGGTCTTGCGGTAGCGGGCCTCGCCCAGGCCGACGTAGAAGAGCGCCTCGTGCGCGCGCTCGAGGGCCTGCGACGGCGGCAGGCCGGAGAGCTCGGCCATCAGGCGCACGAAGCGGACGCCGGAGAGGCCGGCGATGAACGAGTCGTTCTCCGGCATGTAGCCGATCAGGCGCCGGATCTCCCGCCCCTCGGTCTGGATGTCGCGGCCGAAGATGCGGGCGGTGCCGCGGCCCGGCTTGTGGAAGCCGAGCAGGGTGTGGAGGAGCGTCGTCTTGCCGGCGCCGTTCGGCCCCAGCAGCCCGATGCAGCGGCCGGCGAAGGCGCCGGAGAGGCCGAGCAGGACGGGGCGGCCCCCGAGGGCCACCTCCAGCCCGTCGAGCTCGAGGACGGGAGGGGCGGCCCCGGGGGCGGGGAGGGGCGGCGCCGGCGCGGCGCCGGGCGAGGGCTCCGCGATCACCGGACCGCCTCGCCCTGCGCGGCGCGGTCGGCGGCGCCGTTCATCATCCCGAAGAGGCCGCCGAAGCCGGCGAGCGCCTTCAAGTTGAGCCCGAGGGGCGAGGGGCGGCTGGCGCTGGTGAAGAGGATGCGGTCCGCCTCGGCGTAGGCGTAGGCCAGGGTCGGCCGCAGGTGGCCGACGAAGGCCGCCAGCGGCGGGCCGCCGCCGGGGCCGCCGGGTGCCGGCAGCCGCTCGGCCACCGGGCCGAGCGCCGGACCGAGGTTGTGGAAGACCAGGGCCGAGAAGTTGACCTGGCCGTCCGCGGGCAGCAGCTCGCGGAAGGCGCCGCTGGCGACCAGCGTCGCCTCGCCGTCGCGCAGCCGGAGCGCCCGCTC
>DASUNQ010000357.1:0-2291 GCA_036277075.1 Thermoanaerobaculia bacterium | reverse complement strand
TGGATCCTGCAGCCCGACGAGTCCGGGCTCGACGCCTCGCCCAAGTTCGACCCGGTCTGGGAGCGGCGGGCCAACGGCCAGATCGGGTTCCCGCTGCTGGTCCGGCGCAACCGCGGGCTCGGGTTCGACGCCCGCCGGGTCCGCGAGCGCGGCGGGCCGGTGCTCTGCGAGGTGCTCGTCAACACGATGTGGTCGCTCTCGCTGCAGGCTGCCGGCCGGCCCTCGGCGACGCCGGCGCTGGTCGAGCGGCTCTGGGACGAGCGCCTCGGCCTCTTCCTCGATCAGGCGCAGCCCGGAGGTGCGCGGCCGCGGGTGCTGACCTGGGCCGCCCTCGCCCCGCTGGCGCTGCCGGACCTCCCGGAGGCGATCGGGCGGCGGCTGGTCGAGGAGCACCTGCTGAATGAGCGCGAGTTCCTCACCCCGGTGGCGCCGCCCTCGGTCGCGGTGAGCGAGCCGAGCTACGAGCCCGGCGGGGGGAATGGTCCGATCCGGCGCTACTGGCGCGGCCCGACCTGGGTCAACTCGGCCTGGATGGTCTGGCTCGGCCTGCGCCGGCTCGGCTATGAGGAGGAGGCCCGGCGCCTCGCCGACGGCGTGATCGGCGCCGTCGCCCGCGAAGGCCTGCGCGAGTACTACGACCCGCGCACCGGCAAGGGCCTCGGCGCTCGTGATTTCGCCTGGTCCGCGCTGGTGGCGGAGTTAGCGGATCCCAGGGAGGACTATTTGTATCTGTAGGTGATGCGACCTCTGTCGAGGTCGTAGGGAGAAAGCTCGATCTTCACCCGGTCCCCGGGGAGGATGCGGATGTAGTGGCGGCGCATCTTGCCCGAGATGTGGCCGAGGACGTCGTGGCCGTTGTCCAGTTTGACCCGGAACATGGTGTTGGGGAGGGCCTCGGTGATCTCCCCCTCCATTTCGATCTTTTCCTCTTTTGCCATGCGGCGGGGAGCGTATCTCAGACGCCGCGGGAAGCCGGTTCAGGACTGATCGGCGGACCAAACCAGCCAGTTGCGGGCGTGCTCGACCGCGGCCGCCCGGTCGCCGACCTCGCCGGCGTACTGGGCCGCCTCCAACTCGGCCAGCAGCTCGCCGAGGCGCGGGCCCTCCTCGATCCCCAGCTCCGCCGCCAGCTCGTCGCCGCGCAGCAACGGCGGCGGCGGGCCCTGGCGGCGCCACTCGAGCGCCGCGGAAATCATCTCCCGGGCCAGGGTGAGGTGCGCCTCGACCATCTCCGGGCTGGCGATCGGCCCGTGGCCGCGGGCGGAGAGCCGGTCGGCCACGGTGAGCAGGGTGACGTCTACCGCCACCGGCCCGGTCTCGCGCAGGTAGGCGTGAACCAGCCGCGGCGGCAGCGGCGCCTGCGGCACGAGGAAGCCAAGCCGCAGGTGGTGCAGGGTCAGGGCCCGCAGGTGCTGGGTGAGACGACGGCTGGCGCGGAGGCGGCGGCAGATCCCGCCGACGATCTCGGCGCCGACCTCGTCGTGGCCGCGGAAGCCGACGAAGCCGCCGACCTCGGCGCGGGTGTCCGGCTTGCCGATGTCGTGGAAGAGCGCGCCGAAGCGCAGGGCGGTGGCGCGGCTCATCTCGTCGGCGAGCGGCTCGGCCAGAAGCTCGGCGACCTCGCCGGCGCACTCGCCGGCGAAGCGCTCGAGGTCGGCTTCGACCTCGAGCGTGTGCTCGAGCACGGCGAGGGTGTGGCCGTGGACGTCGAGGTGGTGGTTCGGCCCCTGCTCCACGTCGCGCAGGCGCTCGACCTCGGGCAGGACGACGGCGGTCAGCTCAAGCTCGCCGAGCAGGGCGAGGCCGCGCAACGGGTCGGGCCCACCGAGCAGCTGGCGCAGCTCGGCGAGCTGGCGCTCGCCGGCCGGCTCGGCGGCGCGGGGGGCGGCGGCGCGGGCGAGGCGGGCGGTGCCGGGGTCGATCTCCAGGTCGAGCTCGGCGGCGAGACGGGCGGCGCGCAGGAGGCGCAGCGGGTCGGCGTCGAAGCTGCCCTCGCCGACCGCCCGCAGCACACGCCGCTCGAGGTCGGCGAGGCCGCCGAAGGGGTCGAGCGCTTCGCCGCCGGAGAGGGCGACGGCGACGGCCCCGATCGTGAAGTCGCGCTCGGCGAGGTCGGCCTCGATCGCGCCGCCCCGCAGCGCGGTCAGGTCGATCTGCCAGGCGCGGTCGGAGGGCATTACCCGCCAGGTCGCGAACTCGGCCGAGAGCTCGAAGGCAGGCTCACCGAGCGCGGCGCCGAGGGCGCGGGCGGCGCGGGCGGGGTCACCGGCGACGGCGAGGTCGACGTCGGT
>DASUNQ010000356.1:0-3433 GCA_036277075.1 Thermoanaerobaculia bacterium | reverse complement strand
GAGAGCCGCCGCATCCTCGACGAGATCGTCCGCCCCGCCTTTCGCCGCGGGGACTACGCGGGCGGCATCGAGGCCGGGGTCGGGGCGATCGCCGCCGCGGTGCGCGGCGAGCCGCTGCCCGAGCCGAAGGTCGAGACGGCGGAGGGGCTCGAGGGGGCCCCCTGGTACGCGCGCGTCCTGATCGCCTTCGTCTTCTGCCTGGTCGTCGGCGTCTTCTCGCTCAGCGCGCTGGCCGCGGACGGATGCGGCGCCTGGGGGCTCTACGCCTTCCTCATGCCGTTCTACTTCGCCTTCCCGACGGGGATCTTCGACACGCCGATCGCCGGTCTCGCCGCCTGGTTGGGCTGGACGATCGGCTTCCCGCTGCTGCGCGCCCTGGGCAGGACGCCGCGAGGCAAGCGGTTCTGGACGGACAGCATGGGACCGCAGGGGCGTCCCGGGCGCTGGTTCGCGCTCGGCGGGCCCGGCGCGGGCGGCGGCGGTTGGCGCTGGGGCGGAGGGGGAGGGGGCTTCGGCGGCTTCTCGGGGGGCGGCGGCGGGTTCGGCGGGGGAGGGGCGTCCAGCGGCTGGTAGCACCCCTCCCGCGCCGAGGTCCTTTAGCGCGCCGAGGCGAGGCGCGTCATCTCGTGGACCTGGTGGAACTCCTCCGAGCGCACGATCGTCTCGACGAGGTCCTCCAACCCCTCGCGCTCGAGGAGCCGCACGTTCGAGACGAACCCGGCGTCGCCACGGAGCTGGCTGGCGCTGCCGCTGCGGCCGAGCAGCACGCGGTAGAGGTGGGCCGCCACGTCGTTCGCCGAAAGGCTGCGGAAGACGTCCCGCTCACGCGAGTCGCGGGCCAGGTCCATCGCCACCTGGACGACTCCCTGGTAGCCCTCGCGGTAGATCTGCTCGACGTCCTCCTGGTAGCCGGAGGCGAGGCGCAGCGCGGAGGCGTCCATGTTGAGGATGCCGTCGTAGAGAACCGCCGCCACCCGCTCGGCGTGGCGCCAGCGCTCGCGGTCGGTCACTCCCAGGTCGGTCCCGACGGCCGAGCTGCCGCGGCCGCCGAGGTCGAAGGTGATCCGACCGGACTGCATGTTCTGTTTCAGGTCGTAGCGGCCGGTGACCTCGTAGGCGAGCTGGGCGCGGCCGTCGTTGCGCTGGCGGTCGCGGTCGGCGATGCGCACCACGACCCAGTTGCTGCCGCGCTCGAGGATGTCGAGCTGGCTGGTGCCCGGGGCCTCCGAGAAGCGGGCCGCGACCGGCACCTCGACGCCGTCGCCGTCGGCCTCGATCATGGTCCCGACGAGCCGCACACGGACACGGTCGCCGACGTTGACCGGGATCGTCTCGGAGTTCGGGGCGAGGCCGAAGCGGGCCTCGTTGGCGGCGGTCAGGTTCTCGACCCAGGTCTGGAGGGCGATGACCTTGGCGCCGTCGACGGCGTTCTTGGGCGTGATCTTGGCGCTCTTCTGCTCCGCCGAGGCGGCCCCGCCGACGCCCACGAGGGCGAGGGCCAGGAACGCGGCGGAGAGGCGGTGGCTTTTCGTTCTCATGGCTGCATCTCCTTGGGAGTCAACGCTTTTGGGCGCGAGCCGGTGCGCGCGCTGGCGCCGAGGAGATACAGTTGTGCAAGACGGGGGCCAGGCGGCCGGCTACTCCTTCTTTTCGAGCGCCGCCAGGTACTTCTCGAAGCTCTTCTCGCTCTCGAAGTAGAGGACGCTGCCGTCCTCGCGCGAGGCGATCACGGCGGTGGCCTTGTCCACCTTCTTGCCGCTCAGCGGATCGACCGCGGTGCGGGCCCCGGCGTCCTTGGCCAGCCGCTCCTTGCACATCGCGCAGCAGCCGTAATAGGTCTTGCCCTCGACGGGCACCGGGATCTGGTCGCGCTCGAAGACCTGGTCGTTGACCATGCAGACCTTCTTGGTCTCGGCGCGGACGAGCTTCGCGGCGGTCTTCTTCTCGGCCTGCTTCGCGGGCTTTGCCTCGCCGGCCAGGGCGACCCCCGCGGCGAGCCCGCCGACGACGAAGGCGGCGACGCAGGTGGCGGCTGCGGCGATCTGCTGGAGGCGGGCGCGGTACGAGCGGCTCATGCGATCTCTCCTCATGGGTTCGTTGCGAAGCCTCAAGTCTCTCTCAACCGTGCGCCGGGGGGAAGCATTCCGCTACAATGCATCGAATCCCGGGAAGGGCGGCTCCGGGATTGCATGGCAGATCGAGGTGGTTCGGCCGCGGCGGCCGCCCCAAGCCCAAAACCCTGAGCGAGGACCTTTCCAGAGTGGATCCACACGCAGCGCACCGTCTCGACCCTCTCAACACCACCTTCCTCGTCGGCACGCTGCTCATCGCGCTCGTCGGCACCCCCTGGTACGTCCTCCGGGTGGGCCTCGGCTGGCCGGAGACGATCACCTGTATCGTCCTCTGGCTGTCGGTCGGCATCGCCGTCACCGCCGGCTACCACCGCCTCTTCGCCCACCGCACCTACCAGGCGGCCTGGCCGGTGCGGCTCTTCTTCCTGATCCTCGGCTCGGCGGCGCTCGAGAACGCGGTGCTCTACTGGGCGGCGGACCACCGGGTCCACCACTCGCACACCGACCACGAGCGCGACCCCTACAACATCCAGAAGGGCTTCTGGTGGGCGCACATGGGGTGGATCCTCTTCCACCACGACCCGCCGAGCCTCAACGTCGTCCGCGACCTGCAGGACGACCCGCTGGTGCGCTGGCAGGCGCGCTGGTACCCCGTGATCGGGCTGACCGTTGCGTTCGGCATCCCGCTGGCGGTGGGGCTGGCGACGGGGCGCGTCCTCGGCTGCCTGCTGATCGGCGGCATCCTGCGGGTGGTGCTGAGCCACCACGTCACCTTCTTCATCAACAGCCTCTGCCACATGATCGGGCGCCAGCCCTACAGCCGCGACCACAGCGCCCGCGACAGCGCGATGATGGCCTTCCTGGCGCTCGGCGAGGGCTACCACAACTTCCACCACAGCTTCCCCTTCGACTACCGCAACGGCTTCAAGCCGTGGCACTTCGACCCCGCGAAGTGGGTCATCTTCGGTCTCTCGAAGCTGGGCCTGGCGCGCGAGCTCCGCCGCGCCCCCGACGCCCTCGTGCTGCGGGCGCGGGTGGCGGTGCAGTTCGAGCACGGGCGCGAGGGTCTGTTGCGGCTGGTGGGGGAGTTCCGCGACGCGCAGGAGCGCCGGCTGCACGACGCCCATGCCGCCGTCCAGGCCCGCCTCCAGGAGCTGCTGGCGCTGCAGCGGCGCCAGCGGGGGGCGCTGGCGCGAGAGGCCGACGAGGTGCTCGGCGCCTGCCACCGCGCGGTCGACCAGGCCCTGGCCGAGTGGCGGCTGGTGCTCGAGCAGCTCCGCCACGCCGCCGAGGCCACGCCGGAGGCCCTGCCGGCGTGACCCGCCGGCGGCGCGGCGCCGCCGCGCTCGCTCTCTCGACCG
>DASUNQ010000355.1:0-8535 GCA_036277075.1 Thermoanaerobaculia bacterium | reverse complement strand
CCGCGCGCGTTGGTGGACTTCAGGATCCGAGGCGCGCGGCTGCGCTTCGCTTCGCGCCAGAACGCTTGTGATTTGCGCCGGCTTTGCCAGGCGCTCGCTCAGAGCTCCCCGGCGGAGCACCCCCGAACGGCCGGGACCGTTGTTGCCCTACCTGAAATCAATCTGCGCCTTCCGCAGGCGGCGTGGTGGCGAGGGCCTGGAGGTCGGCCAGGGAGCGGAGCTCTCCTCCTCGGGCGACCCAGCGGAGCTGGCGGTAGGCGGTGGTGGAGGCGGTGGGGTCGGCGGCGAGGACGAGGAGGTCGGCGGCCTTGCCGGGGGCGAGGGTGCCGAGGTCTTCGCGGCCCAGGGCGGCGGCGGCGGTGCGGGTGGCGGCGACGAGGACTTGCATGGGGGTGAGGCCGGCGGCCTCCATCGCTGCGAGCTCGGCGTGGATGGCGGGGCCGTGGAGGGTCAGAGGGTTGCCGGCGTCGGTGCCGAGGGCGATGGGGACGCCCGCGGCGGCCAGGCGCTCGAGGTTGGCGCGGGCGACTTGATCTTCCTGGGCGGTGCGGCGCGCACGGGCCTCCAGGGCCGCGGCGTCGGGGGCCGCGGCGCGGTAGCTCGCGGTCTCGGCGAGCTTCGCGCGCGTCGCCGGGTCGACGCAGCCGTTCGGGTCGTCGACGGCCGGAGCCTCGCCACGGGCGGCGGCGGCGAAGAGGCGGGTGTAACCCGCGGGGACGGTCAGAGTGGGGGAGTAGATCGCGCCGCTCGACTTGGCGAGCTGGACGAATTCGTCGTCGATCGGCTCCCAGACGCTGTGCACCAGGAGCTTGGCGCCGGCGCGCAAGGCGGCTTTCGCCTCGGCGAGGCCGGTAGCGTGGACGATGAGCGGCAGGTCGCGCGCCCGCGCTTCGGCGCCGGCCGCGGCGACGATCGGCTCGAACTTGGCGACGTCCGCGGGCGCGCCGACGATGTACCAGACCTTGACCGCGTCGGCGCCGCGGGCTGCGAGGTCGCGCACCGCGGCGCGCGCCGTCTCGGCGTCCGGGATCGGCGTGAACTGCCGCTCCCCCGGGAGGTTGAGCCAGTGGTCGATGGTCGAAAGCAGCGGGCCGGCGGCGGCGAGGCGCGGCAGGTCGGTCCGTGCCTCGACCCTCTCGCGGAGTCCCAGCGTCCAGGGGTAGCCGCCGACGTCGAAGACCGCCGTCACCCCGGAGCAGAGCTGCGAGCGGAGCAGCCGCTCGGGGTGGGCGCGCAGCTCCGCCTGCACCCGCTCGTAGGGGTGGCGGTCGCGGACGTCGAGCGCGTCGGGGCGGCCGTCGGCCCAGCCGGTCTGCGACAGGTGGACGTGGGTGTCGATCAGCCCGGGGGTGATCCAGTGTCCGCTGACGTCCGTCGCCCCGACGTCCGCCGGCACCGGACAGGCGGCGCGCGCTCCGGCGCACTCGATCTTGCCGTCGCGCAGCAGGACGACCGCTTCGCGCACCGGCGGAGCGCCGCTGCCGTCGACGAGCGTGCCGCCGACGAGAGCCCGCGGCGGCGGCGCCGTGCCCGGCGGCGCGCCGAAGGCGGTGGTCACCGCGATCTTCCAGTCCTCCGGAGTCGAGCGGACGAACAACCGCTCCGAGAGGCCGGTCTGCTCGTCGGCGCCGTAGCGGACGCGGTAGCGATAGGTGCCGTAGACGACGCCGGGCTGCACCCGCACGAGCCGCAGGTCCTGCGCGTCGAAGGCGTCGGGCCAGCCCTCGCCGGTGGAGGCGGCGAGCCCTTCGTAGCCGAGCGTCAAGCCGCCCTGGCCCGTGCGCGCGAGATCGGGCGACGGGAGGTAACAGGCGAGGTAGGCGTCGCGGTCGCGGCGGCGGATCGCGTCGAGGTTGCGCTCGAAGAGCGCGCGCGCCGCGGCGACGTCGGCGGCCGCCGCGGCGTCGCCGGCCGGCGGGCCGTTGGCGTCCGCCGCCGCAGCGGCGGCCAGGACCAGCACGAGGGTCAGGAGCGCGCGGAGCATGGAGATGGCTCCTGGGGAGGGACTCGAACCCCCGACCAATCGGTTAACAGCCGATCGCTCTACCACTGAGCTACCCAGGAGTGGGTGAGGCCCGGCCCCGCGGCAGGCGCGGGAGCCGGGCGGAGAATTGTAGCAGGACGGCCCGAGCGCGCGGTCAGATCCCGCTGGTGTCGAGGAAAGGCTTGAGCTTCTGCGCCCGGGTCGGGTGGCGGAGCTTGCGCAGCGCCTTGGACTCGATCTGGCGGATGCGCTCGCGCGTGACGTTGAACGAGCGCCCCACCTCCTCGAGCGTGTGCTCGGAGCCGTCGCCCACCCCGAAGCGCATCTTGAGCACCAGCTCCTCGCGCGGGGTCAGGGTCTTGAGCACCTTGCGGGTCTGGTCCTTCAGGTTCGCCGAGATCACCGACTCGATCGGCGAGGTCACGTTCTTGTCCTCGATGAAGTCGCCGAGGTGCGAGTCCTCCTCCTCCCCGATCGGCGTCTCGAGCGAGATCGGCTCCTGGGCGATCTTCATGATCTTCCGCACCTTGGAGGCCGGCAGGTCCATGCGCTCGCCGATCTCCTCGGCGGTCGGCTCGCGGCCCAGCTCCTGCACCAGCGAGCGCGAGGTGCGGGTGAGCTTGTTGATCGTCTCGATCATGTGCACGGGGATGCGGATCGTCCGCGCCTGGTCCGCGATGGCGCGGGTGATCGCCTGCCGGATCCACCACGTGGCATAGGTCGAGAACTTGTAGCCGCGCCGGTACTCGAACTTCTCGACCGCCTTCATCAGGCCGATGTTCCCCTCCTGGATGAGGTCGAGGAACTGCAGGCCGCGGTTGGTGTACTTCTTGGCGATCGAGACCACCAGGCGCAGGTTGGCGACGATCAGCTCCTCCTTGGCCTGCTCGCAGATCGCCTCCCCCTCGCGAATCTTCTCGATCGTGGCGGCGATCTCGGCGTGGGTGGTGCCGTAGCGGTCGTCGAGCTCGCGCAGCTTGGCGCGGTACTTCTCGATGCGCCGGCGATGTAGCGACTTGAGCTCGTCGTTGGTCTCGCGCTTGAGCGCCGTCTGCGCCCGCTTGATGTCCTGCTCGAAGCGGCTGAACTGGCGGTCGATGTCCTTGAGGAAGTCGACCAGCCGGTTGCGCGTCTGCACCGAGAAGTCGATGGTGCGGATGTCCTTGGCGATCTTCGCCACCACCCGGTCGACCTCGCGCTCGAACTCCTGGTACTTGTCGCCGCCAGTCTTGCAGCGCTTCTGGCGCACGCGCAGGGCGTCGATCTCGCGGTTGTTGGCCGCGATCTGGTCGAAGATCTTGAGGTTCCCCTTGATCCGGTCCGCGGCCTTGGGGTCGAGCGGCTCGTCGGGATCGGAGGAGATGAGCTCGCGCATCAGGCGCTTGTCCTTCTGCGCCAGCTCGTTGAGACGCAGGAGCTCGCGCAGCACGACCGGGTTGCCGCACAGCGCCTCGTACATCAGCCACTCGCCCTGCTCGATGCGCTGGGCGATCTCCACCTCTCCCTCGCGGTCGAGCAGCGGAACCGTCCCCATCTCGCGCAGGTACATGCGCACGGGGTCGTTGGTCTTCTCGTGGACGGTGAGCGAGAAGTCGGTGGTCTCGTCCTCCTTCTTGTCGAACTCCGGAGGAGCGGACTCGAAGTCGTCGCGGTTCTGGTAGCGCTCGGGGCGGTCGATGACGTCGATGCCGAGATCCGAGAAGCGGATGTAGATCTCGTCGAGCTCGTCCGGGAGGCTGACCACCTCCTCCGGCAGCATCTCGTAGATCTCGTCGTAGAGCAGGTAGCCCTTCTCCTTGCCGAGCTCGATGAGCTGCTTGACCGACGCGTACTTCTCTTCCACCGGCGCGAGGCTGGAAATGCTCAAATGGTCCTCCTGGTAGAGCCCGTGTGGTGGGCGCGGCTCAGGCTGGTCTTCTCGCGCAAAAGGTTTTCGAGGCGCGCTCCATCCCCCAGGCGCTGCGCCTCACCGATCTCGGTCGCCAGTTCCCGCAGTCTTTGCCGCCGCCAGCGGCGCTCCAGTTTGTCGAGGGACTCGCCCAGGCCGGGCTGGCCGGGGTTAAACTCCCCTTCTAACAGAACCTGCGCCATCCGGTCAATCGCGCGTCCCTCCGATCCCAGCGCCGCCAGGACCGCCCGCGCCCCCGGGGGGGAGCCCTCGCCTTCCCCGTATAGAGCGCGGAAGGCACGGTAAATATTCCTGCAATCTGCGTCGAAGAACACCTCGGCAGGGGGCATTTCCCCCGGGGGCGGGAGCGGTTCGTCCGGGCCGCCCGAGAGGAGCCGCCGCAGGACCTCCTCCTCCAGGGTGCGGACCAGGCGCGCCGCCGGAGGGGACGGGTTGGGGGCGGCGGTCCCGGCGCGGGGGCCGCCGGGACGGTCGCCCTGCCCCTCCAGGCGCCGGGCGAGCATCTCGGGCGGGACGCGGAGCCGGTCGGCCGCCAGCCGGGCGTACCCGAAGCGCAGGATGGCGTCGGGAATAGGGCGGAGGAGCTCGGTCGCGTCGCGCGCCGCCTTGGCCTGGAGGCGCGGCTCGCGGGCGGCGCCGGCGGGGACCAGGCGCTCGAGCTCGAGGGTGACGGCGTCCGGCGCCTTGTCGAAGGCGGAGCGGACCGCCTCCTCCCCTTCGGCGAGGCGGAGGGAGTCCGGGTCGTGGCCGGCGGGGAAGCGTGCACGGCGGACGCCCAGCCCCTCCGCCAGCAGGAGCGGCAGGGCGCGGAGATGGGCCGTCTCGCCGGCGCGGTCGCCGTCGTAGCCGACGACCACCTCTTCGGCGTAGCGGGCGAGGAGGCGGGCCTGCTCGGGGGTGAGGGCCGTGCCCATGCCGGCCACGGCCCCCTCGACGCCCGAGGCGACCGTCCCCAGGACGTCGAAGTACCCCTCGACGAGGTAGGCGCGGCCGCTCTCGCGGACCGCCCGCTTGGCGTGATGGAGGCCATAGAGGAGCGTCCCCTTGTGGAAGCTCTCGGTCTCGGCGGTGTTCAGGTATTTGGCCTTGTCGTCGCCCAGGGTGCGGCCGCCGAAGCCGACGAGGCGGCCGGAGGCGTTGTGGATCGGGAAGACGAGGCGGTGGCGGAAGCGGTCGTAGAGATCGCCGCGCTCGTTCCTGCCCACCAGACCTGCGGCTTCGAGGTCGGCGAGCGCGACGCGGCGCTCGAGGTCCTGCTGGAGGGCGTGCCAGGAGTCGGGGGCATAGCCGACCCCGAAGCGGGAAGCCAGATCGCGCGGAATCTTGCGCTTCTCGAGGTAGCGCCGGGGAAGGGGATCGCGGTCGAGCTGCACGGCGAAGAACTCGGCGGCGGCCTGCAGGGCGCCCTCGACGTCGCGCTCCGGGCGGCCGGATCGGCGGCGCTCGGCACGCGCCGGCAGCGGGATGCCGTAGCGGGTGGCGAGACTCTCGATGGCGGCGGGGAAGTCGTCGCCGGCGAGGAGCATGTGGAGCTTGATGGCGTCGCCGCCCTGGCCGCAGCCGAAGCAATAGAAGAGGCCCTGGACCGGGTCGACGCTGAAGGACGGGGTCTTCTCCTTGTGCAGCGGGCAGAGACCCTGGTAGCGGCGGCCGGCCTTGCGCAGGCGGGTGTGCTCGGAGGCGACGGCCACGACGTCGACGGCGTCGCGCACGGCCTGGACGAGCTGCGGGGTGATCTGGACGTTGCCGAGCCCGGGCATCGCTTCACGTTCAGCTAGACGGAGCCGCGGCGCGGATCATGGCACGAGATGAAGATCGTCCCGCCCGGAAACGGCTGAGGGCTACGCCCCGCGGAGGGTCACGACGGTGGCGCCGTCGCCGCCTTCGTTGGGGGCGCCGGGGCGGAGGTCGGCAACGCCGGGATGGGTGCGGAGATGGCGGCGGACGGCTTCGCGCAGGCGGCCGGAGCCGTGGCCGTGGACGACGCGGACCTCCTTGCGGGTGCCGAGGAGCGCGCGGTCCAGGTAGGCGTCCAGCTCCTCGAGAGCCGGCTCCACGCGCTGCCCGATCAGCTTGATCTCCGCGGGCGTTTCGTCGCGCCCCGATTCGGGCGCCATCTTCGCGCGCGAGGGCCTGGCCGCGGGAGCGCCGCCGGTCCCGACCAGCTCCTCCGGCGCACAGGCCAGCCGCTTCCCCTTGACCACCACCTCCGCCCGGTCCCTCGCAAGCTTCTTCAGCACCCCCTGCCAGCCGAGCCGCCGGTGCCGCACCGTGCCGCCGAGGACCAGCGGCCCCCCCTCCTCGGACTCCGGCTCCGGCAGCGCCGGCGCCGCCGCGAAGAGCCGCTCGACCGCCGCCTCCTCCAGCCCGCGCCGCCGCCCCGTCTCGAGCTCGTGCCGCAGCCGCTCCACCTCCTCGCGCAGCCGTCCCGCCGTCTCGCGCCGGAACGTCTCGAGCTCGCCCCGGAGGCGCTTGGCCAGCCCCTGCCGCTCCGTCTCGAGGGCCTCGCGCTCGCCGGCCAGCCGCCGGCGGAGCTTCTCGGCGTCCGCCGCCTCGGTCTCCATCCGGTCGGACGCCGCGACCAGCTCCCGGCGCACCCGCTCGACCTCGGCGAGCAGGCCCCGGAGCTGCCGGTGCTCGGTGCCCAGGCGCGCCTCGGCGCGGTCCAGCCACTCGCGCGGCAGCCCCAGACGGCGCGCCAGCGCCAGCGCCTCGCTGCCGCCGGGCGGTCCCGGCACCAGCCGAAAGGTCGGCCGCCCGGTCGCGGGGTCGAACTCCATCGCCGCGCAGGTGGCGCCCGGCAGCTCGAGCGCCGCCGCGGCGAGCTGCGTCAGGTGCGTGGTGATGACCCCCAGGGCGCCCTTCTCGAGCAATCCCTCGAGGAGCGACACCGCGAGCGCCGCCCCTTCCTCGGGATCGGTCCCCGAGCCCAGCTCGTCGAGCAGGACCAGGCTGTCCGGCCCCGCCGCCTCCCAGGCCTCGCGCAGGCGGAGGAGCCGGCCGCTGAAGGTCGAGCGGTCGGCGAGGAGGTCCTGCTCGTCGCCCACCGTCGCCACCACCCGGGTGAAGAAGGGGACGCGGCTGCCGCGCGCGGCCGGGATGGGCAGCCCCGCCTGCGCCGCGAGCGCCAGCAGGCCGGCGGTCTTGAGCGCCACCGTCTTGCCCCCGGCGTTGGGGCCGGTGACGACGAGCACCCGCCCTTCGCCCCCGAGCTCCAGGTCGAGCGGCACCACCGGCCCGACGTGCCCGGCCTGACCGAGCGCCTCCTGTCGCAGCTCGGCGAGGCAGGGGTCGAGCAGCGGGTGGCGAGCGGCGTGGAGGCGGAGATCGTGGCGTCCGCCCCTCTCCGCCAGCGCGCCGGCGCAGCGCTGGCCGAAGCGGACCGCGGCCTGGAGGAGGTCCAGCTCGCCGACGAAGTCGGCTTCGCCCTGGACCGCCGGGAGCGCGGCACGCGCCTCGGCGAGAAGCTCGTTGACGATCCGCCGGCGCTCCGCCTCCTCGTCCTCGACCGCCTGCTGCAGCGAGTTGTTGGAGTCGACCACCTCGAGCGGCTCGAAGTAGAGGCTCTTGCCGGTCGCCGAGCGGCCGTGCAGGAGGCCGCCGACCCGGCCGCGCGCGCCCGCCTGGAGCACCAGCACGAGCCGCCCGCCGCGCATCGGGATCGTCTCCTCGGACAGCTCCTCCCGGTGCTCGGCGACGTAGCCCGAGAGATCGCGGTAGAGCTGGTCGCGAACGCGGCGGATCTCGCGCCGCAGGGACGCCAGCCTCGGGCTGGCGTCCTCGCGCACCTCGCCGCGCCGGTCGAGGGTCTTCTCGATGCGCGCCAGGAGCGCCGCGGTCTCGGCGGACTCCGCGGCGAGCGCGGCGAGCCCGGGGCAGGGAGGATCGGTGCCGGCGATCCGCCGCGTGGCGGCCCGTGCGGCGCGCAGGAGATCGGCGAGGCGGACGAGGTCGCCGCCCGTGACCGGCGGCAGGCCGGTGACCAACCGGTCGAGCAGCGGCCCGAGGGGCGCGTCGAAGTCGGGGACGAGCGGCCGCTCCGCGACCAGCCGCTCGGCTTCTTCGAAGCGGCGGCGGTGGGCGGCGAGCGCGGGCTCGGAAGCGTGCGGCGCCAGCGCCAGGATGCGCTCGCGCCCGAGGTCACTCGCGGCGAGGTGGGAGACGACCGCCAGCAGCGCCGGCAGCTCGAGCGCCTGGGCGGTGGCGGGGGAGAGGACCATCGCGGAAACAGCGACGGGAGCGGGGATGGCCCCGCTCCCGTCGTGTTGCGGCTCGTCTGGGTGGGTGTTCGGGTCTACGGTACGACTCAGGCCAGTCCCTGGCGCCGCTCCTCTGCGAGCTTGCGCAACGCCTTCTTGCGCGCCTGGACGGCTTTCCGCTTGCGCTTGACGGACGGCTTCTCGAAATGCTGGCGCTTGCGCAGCTCGGTCAGGATCCCCGACTTCTCCACCTTGCGCTTGAAGCGGCGCAGCGCGTTCTCGAAGCTCTCCTCCTCGCGCACGTGCACTACCGGCATCCGCTGATCACCTCTTTTCTCTCGGGCCTTGGGAAGGCATCTGGACCGGGGGGCCACGCCCGGTGGCAAAGGCGAATTGTCGCCCGCGAGGTGGGGGGGCGTCAAGCCGAGGCTCAGCTGGTGGCG
>DASUNQ010000354.1:0-6601 GCA_036277075.1 Thermoanaerobaculia bacterium | reverse complement strand
GCGGGGATGATGCGCTCCGCCGTCAGGTCGGGCCGGTGGAGGTAGCCGCGCGCCACCCCGACGCCGCCGAGGCAGATCTCCCCCGGCTCGCCGGGGGCGACCGGCTCGCCGTCCGGTCCCAGCAGCTCGACCGCGGTCTCGGCGATCGGCTCGCCGATCGACGGCGGGTCGGGATCGAGGCCGGCGCAGGCGCCGGCGGTGGCGAAGATCGTCGCCTCCGTCGGCGCGTACGCGTTGACGAAGCGCCGGCCGCGCGCCCAGCGCGCCGCCGTGGCGGCCGAGCAGGTCTCGCCGCCGACCACGATCGAGCGCAGCGCCGGCAGCTCGACCCCTTCCGGCACCTTGTCCAGCAGGCTCGGCGGGATGGCGATCGTGGTGATGCGCTCGGCCGCGAGCTCGCGCCCCAGCGCCTCGCCGGAGAGCAGCGTCTCGCGCGGCGTCAGCACCAGGCAGGCGCCGGTCGCCAGCGCGGTGAAGATCTCCAGCACCGAGGCGTCGAAGGAGAGGGAGGCGAGCTGGAGGACGCGGCTCTCCGGCCCGACCGCGAGCAGCCGCGCCGCTTCGCGGACCACGTTGACGACGCCGCGGTGGGCGATCAGCACCCCCTTGGGGCGGCCGGTCGAGCCCGAGGTGTAGATGACGTAGGCGAGGCTCTCGGGCTGGGCTCCGACCTCGGCCGCCGGCAGCGGCTCCGGGCTCTCGTCCGCCCAGAGCGCGGCGTCGGCGTCGAGCCGTAGCAGCTCGGCGCCCGGCGCGGCGACCGCGGCCGCCGTCCGCTCCTGCGCCAGGAGCACCGGCGCCGCGCCCCCCGGCCGCGGCCGGCTCGCGTCCCCCCACATGTAGGCCAGCCGCTCGGCCGGGTAGCCCGGATCGAGCGGCACGTAGGCGCCGCCCGCCTTGAGCACGGCGAGCAGAGCGACGACCGTCTCGACGCAGCGCTCGGCGGCGACGCCGACCAGCGCCTCCGGACGAACGCCGCGCCGGCGCCGGGCGCGCGCCAGCCGGTTGGCGCGCGCGTCCAGCTCGGCGTAGGTGAGGCGCTCGCCGCCGCCGGCGAGGGCGGGAGCGTCCGGCGTCCGCCGCGCCTGCGCCTCGACGAGAGAGTGGATCAGCATGCGTACCTAGAGTGCGGCGGCCTTCCGGCCGCGGGACTGGAGGCTAGGATCGTGTCACGACGAACCGACAGAGGAGATCACCATGCGTTCGAAGTCCCTGCCGCTCGCCCTGCTCGTCCTCCTGAGTCTGGCCTCCGCCGCGGTCCCGGCGGCCGCCATCCCCGGCGCCACCGACCGCGTTCCCGCGGCCTCGCTGCTGGTGCCGTTCCTCGAGACCGGCATCAACTCGTCGACGCACCCGCACGACACGCTGCTGGTGGTCACCAACTGGCTCGACGCCAGCCTGACGATCCACTGGCACGTCTGGGACATCGACGGCAACGCGACGGGGCTCTCCGGCAACGTCTCGCTGCTGGCCTTCGACTCCTGGACGGCGGCGCTGCGCGACCTCATCACCCCCGCTTCGGGGGCGGTCAAGACGCAGCTCAGTCAGGGCGCCTTCTACCGCGGCTTCGTGACCGTCGACGTGGTCAGCGCGCCGACCGCCCTCAACCCCCTCCAGGGCGCGTACCCCTTCGCCTCGCTCAACGCGCTGGAAGGGTTCATCTACTACACGCGCCTGTCGCAGGGGTCGGCCAACGGTCTCGCGATGGTGCCGCTCGAGGCGGTGCCCGGCACGGTGAACTCGCTGCTGCGCGACTTCTACGCCGGCGGCGGATCGCGCGAGGAGATCGACTCCGACGCACGGGTCTGCGCGCAGCAGCTCGCGACCGGCGCCGCCTGCACCGGCGACGCCGACCACCGCATCCACCGCATCCACCTGCGCCACTTCGGCTCGGCGGCGCTCAGCGGCCGCAGCAAGCTGGTGATCTTCGCCTGGAACACCTTCTCGACTGGCGGCGGGCCGTCGGCCAAGTGCGAGGCGGCCGGGACCTGCCCCGCGACCTACCCGTACAAGCGCTACGACGAGAACGGCAACGTCCTGATCGATACCACGGTCCGGCTCGACCACGTGGTCAACGTCATTGACGTCGCCGCGGCCAACCCCGGGTGGGTGTCGATCTGGGACGTCCCCAACTTCAACACCGACACCCACGTCTACGCCTTCTCGTTCAACTCGGCGAACCCGGCGGGGGACCCGAACCTGACCTGGGACGCGGTGTTTGAGGGGTACATTGTGCCTTGATTCCAATTTGCGACGACGAACGAAGCGCCCCCCTCCCCCGCGGGCAGCGGGGGAGGGCCGGGGAGGGGGTATCGAAGTCAGTGCAGTAAGGTCGCGAGCCCGCCGACTTCAGGGCCAGGCGAACGAGCGCTTCGGCAAGACGTTCCTCTTAACTACGCAGGTCCAGCACGGCCCGGTCGCGCAGCCGCTCCGCGGCCGGCGAAAGCGGCGCGTGCGTCAGGATGGAGTTCATGCGCTCGAGCGCCTTGACGTTGTCGCCGACGCCCTGGTAGAGCACCACCTCGCCGTAGAGGTTGTCGGCGAGGGCGTCGAGGCGGCCGAGCACCGCCGGCACGTGCGCCCCCTCGGGGAAGCGGCGCAGGTACTCGGCCCCGTTGGCCAGCTCGCCGTAGCTCGGCGCGATCTTGGCCAGGCGCTCGGCCGCGAGGCGCTGGAGCTCGGGGTCGCGGCCCTGGTCGACGAGCTGCTGCAGGGCCGCGAGCTGCTCGAGCGCGGGAGCCAGGGCGCGCAGCCCGCCGGCGGCGCGGCGGCCGGAGGCGCCCTCCGGGTCCCGTTCCCAGGCGCGCAGGTACTGCTCGACGGCGCCGGTCGCGTTGTCGAGGCGGGCGTAGGCGTCGCCCAGGGCGAGCGCCACCTTCGGCGCCTCGGGCGCGTCGGGGAAGTTGGAGAGGAAGCCGGTCAGGAACGAGGTCTCGTACACCCCGCCGGCGAGCACCTCCTGCGCCTTCGGATAGATCCCGTTGAGGGCCTCGCGGAAGCCGTCCACCTCGCGCTGCAGCTCGGCGACGAGCGGGCTGCCGGGGGTCAGCCGGCGGACCGTCTCGATCTCCTTCTTGTAAGCGGCGACCAGGCGCCCGTAGTCGCGCGACATGAGCGGCTTCGCCAGCTCCGCGTCGCGCTCGTCCTCGAGCGCCTCGCGGCGCAGGCCGTCCGCCGCCTTGCCCTGCGGCCAGGTGAGCAGCGCGGCGGCCTCCAGGAACTCCGTCTCCTCCCGCGCCGGGTCGTGGCGGTCGAGATAGGAGAGCAGGGCCGCCTGCGTGCGCAGCCGGTAGTCGTCGGATGCCCGCCGCGCCGCGACGGTCAGCAGGCCCCGCCGGACGTCGGCGGCGCGCAGCCGCTCGTCCGGGAAGGGATGGGTCTGCCAGTAGCCGTACTCCTTGGCGCGCGGGAAGCGGTCGAGCATCATCTGCCAGAGCTGCCGGGCGCCGATCGGGTCGTAGCCGGCGGCCGCGGCCAGCCGCTGCCCCTCCTCGTCGGCCTCGGTCTCGTGCTCGCGGCTGTAGCTGCGCAGGAGCAGCTCGGAGACGATCAGGCTGGCGGCGGCCGCCCCCTGCACCAGGTTGGCGCGCGGGTCCGGCTCCGGCCGGCGCGGGTCGTAGGGCGCCGGCCCGCGGTCGTCGCGGCGGCCCTCGGAGCCGATCACGACGCCGGCGATGAGCATTGTCGAGAGCACGTTCATCAGCGCCGCCTTGCGCTGCATCCGTTTGTAGTGGGTGAGGGTGACGTGGGCGATCTCGTGGCCGAGGAGGTTCGCCAGCATGTCGTCCGAGAGCCCGAGGTCGAGCATGCCGCGGGTGACGAAGATCTGCCCCCCGGGCAGCGCGAAGGCGTTGGGGACCGGCACGTCGACGAGGCCGAAGGTGAAGGGGAACTTCTGCGAGGTGGCGTGCTGGGCCAGCTCGTAGCCGACGCGGTTGACCCGCTCGAGCTCGCTCTCGTTGTCGTAGGCGCCGTAGTGGACGAGCGCCTCGTGCGCCACCTTCAAGCTCTTGCCGAAGAGGTCCGGGTCGGAGACCGCCTGGGCGGCGAGCGGCGCCGCGCTCCCGGCGCGAAGCAGGAGGGCGGCGACGGCGGCGGCGAGCGGACGGCGGCTCATGGCCGGATGGTAGCATCCGCCGTCATGAGCACCCTGAGGATCGTCGTCGACGGGGTCGCCCGCCCGATGGCGGAGCTGCGGCCGGCCCTCGACGCGCGCATCAAGGAGGAGTTCCCGGGCGGGATGCTGAAGTGGTCCTGGGACGGCGACGTCATGCACCTCTCCGGCCCCGGCGCGAAGGGCACGATCCACCTCGAAGGCGGCCGGCTCGTCGGGCAGGCCGAGCTCGGCGCCCCCGCCACCCTGATGCGCCCGGTCATCGAGCAGAAGATCACCCGCGCGATGCAACGCGCCGCGGCGTAGCGGCCCGCGACCCCCGCGACCGCCATGCCGGGGCCCGACGCCCCCCCACCGCTCCTCGCGGCGCTCGCCCGCCGCGCGGCCGCGGCGCCCGCGGAGCCCTGGCTGTTCCAGCCGCGGGGCGGGGACTGGGTCTGGGTGAGCTGGGAGGAGGGGAACCACTGGGCGGGGGAGGAGGCCTCTCGGCTTCCGCCGGGGCTGGGGGAGCTGTTCCGCGGTCCCGGCCAGGAGGTGCTGCTCGCCGCGGCCGAGGCCCTGGAGGCGGCGCTGCCGCGCGGGCGCGCCCTCGGGCGCTCGCGGCGGGAGGTGGTGGTCGCCGGCGCCGGCCTGCGCGACCCCGGCGATCGAGCCCTCTTCACCTGGTCTCTCCTCACCGGCGCGGCGCTCGTGGTGGAACCGGAGCCCGCGGCCGTCGTTCCCACCACCCTCTGGGCGCGCCCGACCCTCTTCCACGGCGACGCGGACCGCCTCGCCGCCTTCCGCCGCGGCGCCGCGGGAGCGCCGCGCGCCGCCCTCCGGCGCCTGCACTCGCTCGTCCTCGCCGGCCCGGCGCCGCTGCCGGCGGAGGACCTCGCCCACTGGCGCGCGCACGGCGTCGCCGTCGTCCCCCTGCCGGCCTCCTGATGTAGCCTGCTCGACCGGAGGAGAGCCATGGCCCACGACGCGCCGCAGCCGCAGCCGGAAACCCCCTACCCGCCGCCGTTCCGCGCGCCGAACGACGCGAGCGCGGTCGAGGAGGTGGCGGAACGGGCCGACACCGTCTGGACCCACGGCGACGGCTTCGGGGGCGCCGTGCCCGGCGTCTCGGTGGAAGGGGTCGCTCGCCGGGCGCTGCGCGGCCCGCGCGGCCGGGTGGCGATCGTCGACGGCTGCCGCACCCCGTGCATCAAGGCCGGCACCGACTTCCAGGGGATGGACGTGATCGACCTGGCGAGCGCCGCGGCCAGCGAGCTGCTGACCCGCGCCGCGCTGGACCCCGAAGCGGTCGACCTCTCCGTCTTCGGCGTCGTCGTGCCGGCCCTCCACGCCCCCAACCTCGGCCGCGAGGTGGTCCTGCGCACGGCGATGCCGATGAAGGTGCCGGGCGTCACCGTCAACCTCGCCTGCGCCTCGTCGAGCCGCGCCATGACCTTCGGCGCGCAGGCGATCCTCGCCGGCGAGGCCGACGTCGTGCTGGCGGGCGGCGCCGAGTCGCTCTCGAACGTCCCCATCCAGTTCTCGCGCAAGGCGGCCCGCGCCTTCATGGAGCTGTCGAAGGCGAAGTCCCTGCCGCAGAAGCTGGCGGCGCTCGGCAAGCTGCGGCCGGCGGACCTGGCGCCGGTGCCGCCGTCGATCTCCGAGTACACGACCGGGCTGACGATGGGGGAGTCGGCCGAGAAGATGGCCAAGGAGAACGACGTCTCGCGCCGCGCCCAGGACGAGATCGCGCTGCTGTCGCACCAGCGCGCCGCCGCGGCCGCCGCCGACGGGCGGCTGGCGGCGCAGATCGTCCCCACCTTCCCGCCCCCGCGCTACGACAAGGCGGTGGCGCGCGACAACGGCGTCCGCGCCGACAGCTCGCTCGCGGCGCTCGCCAAGCTGCCGCCGGTCTTCGACAAGCGCTACGGCAGCCTCACCGCCGGCAACTCGAGCCCGCTCACCGACGGCGGGTCGGCGGTGCTGCTGATGAGCGAGGAGCGGGCGAAGGCGCTCGGCTACGAGCCGCTCGGCTACGTGCGCTCCTGGGCCTACGCGGCGGTCAACCCCGGCGAGCAGCTCCTCCAGGGCCCGGCCTACGCCGCGCCCGAGGCGCTCGACGGCGCCGGCGTCACTCTGGCCGACATGGACCTCGTCGAGATGCACGAGGCCTTCGCCGCTCAGCTCCTCTCGAACCTCAAGGCCTTCGCCTCGCGGAAGTTCGCCGAGCGCGAGCTGGGACGGAGCGAGCCGCTCGGGGTCGTGGACCTCGAGCGGCTCAACACCACCGGCGGCTCGATCGCCATCGGCCACCCTTTCGGCGCCACCGGCGCCCGCGTCGTCACCCAGCTCCTCTACGAGCTCCGCCGCCGCGGCGGCAACTTGGGCCTCGCCACGGTCTGCGCCGCCGGCGGGGTGGGGTTCGCGATGGTGGTGGAGCGCGACTGACGCTTCCCGGCGATCTCGATGGCTGGCTTCGCGAGCTCCGGGAGCTGCTCCCGGAGCTGC
>DASUNQ010000353.1:0-17771 GCA_036277075.1 Thermoanaerobaculia bacterium | reverse complement strand
ACATCAGGCTCGGCCCCGAGGTGCCGCGCGACTCGGCGTTGAGCACGGCGGCGACCTGGCCGGCCAGCGGATGGCGGTCGACGAAGGCGTGGGCGCCGAGGAGCCCCGCCTCCTCGCCGTCGTCGATCAGGAAGACGATGGTGCGCCGCGGCGGCGGCCCGGCGCGCAGCGCCCGCGCCACTTCGAGCGTCGCGGCCACCGCGGCGAGGTCGTCGCCGGCGCCCGGCCCCGCGGCCACCGAGTCGTAGTGGGTCGCGACGAGGAGCGCCCCGCCGCGCACGCGCCCGGGGAGGCGCGCGATCAGGTTGCGCACCCGCCCGCAAGCGCCGGCGGGATGGCAGCCGACCGCGTCCTGCTCCTCGACCCGGTAACCGAGCCGCGCCAGGACCGCCGCGATCCGCGCCCGCACCCGCGCGTTCTCGCCGCTGCCGACGGGATGCGGCAACCCCGGTCCGAGGATCTCGGCGAGGACGGCGCCGGCGCGCGCCGCCGAGAACTCCCCGGCCGGGACATCGGCGCCGCGCGGCGCCGGCTCGCGGGTGCGGACGACGACCGCGGCCAGAACCAGCGCCAGCACCAAGAGCCCGGCAAGGAGGCTGCGCACGGCCCGCTAGACTACTCGCATGGCGCCGCCGTCGGACACGCCGCTCCTCGGGCGCCTCGCGCTGCACTACAAGCTGGTGACGCGCGAGCAGCTCGACCGCGCGGCGCGCCTCCAGGTCGAGGAGGCCGGCACGCGCAAGCTGGGCGAGATTCTCGTCGCCCAGGGGAGCCTCTCCGAGCGCGATCTCGAGCGCCTCCTCGCCGCCCAGCGCGAGATGCTGGCGAAGCAACAGCAGAGAGAGGCCGAAGTGCCAGCGGCCGCGCCACTGAGCACGCTCTCGCTCGACGCCCTCCTCGCCCACGCCGTGACGCGCGGCGCGAGCGACGTCCACCTGCACGCCGGCGCGCCGATCCAGCTTCGCATCGACGGCGCGCTCGAGCCCCTGGACGGCGCGCCGGCGCTGGCGCCGGCCGAGGCCGAGCGGCTGGCCGCCGGCGCCCTCGACGCCGAGCAGCGCGCGCAGCTCGCCGCGGGCGGCCAGGTGGACCTCGCCTACACCCTCGCCGGCGTCGGCCGCTTCCGCGGCAACGTCTACCGCCAGCAGCGCGGCCTCGATGCCGTCTTCCGCGCCATCCCGGCCGCTCCGCCGACCCTCGACGCGCTCGGCCTGCCGCGCACCCTCGCCCGCTTCGCCAACTACCACCAGGGGATCGTGCTCTTCACCGGGCCGGCCGGCTGCGGCAAGTCGGCGACGATGGCGGCGCTCGTCCACATCGTCAACGAGGAGCGGCGCGACCACATCATCACCATCGAGGACCCGATCGAGGTCGTCCACGCGTCGCTGCGCTGCCTCGTCAACCAGCGCCAGGTGGGCCGCGACACGGGCTCGTTCGCCCGCGCCCTGCGCGCCGCCCTGCGCGAGGACCCGGACGTCCTGGTGATCGGCGAGCTCCGCGACCTCGAGACGATCTCGCTGGCGCTCACCGCCGCCGAGACCGGGCACCTGGTGTTCGCCACCCTCCACACCAACAACGCCGTCCGCACGATCAACCGGCTGGTCGGGGTCTTCCCGCCGCAGCAGCAGGCGCAGGTCCGCACCATGGTCTCGGAGTCGCTCCGCGCCGTCGTCTCGCAGCGCCTCCTGCGGCGCGCCGACGGCGCCGGGCGGGTTCCCGCGCTCGAGGTGCTGGTCAACACCAAGGCGGTGGCCAACCTGATCCGCGAGAGCAAGACCTTCCAGATCCGCTCCGTCCTCCAGACCGGCGCCGCGCAGGGGATGACGCTGCTCGACGCCTCGCTCGCCGAGCTGGTGCGCGGCGGCGTGGTGACCCGCGAGGAGGCGCTGCTCCACGCCGAGGAGCCGCAGCGGCTCGCGGCGTGACGGCGGGGAGCGGCTGATGGCGCGCCTGCACGAGCTCTTCCGGCGCCTCCGGGAGGAGGGGGGCTCGGACCTCCACCTCGCCGCCGAGCGCGAGCCGCGGCTGCGGGTCCACGGCTCGCTCGCGCCGGTCGCCGGCTGGGAGGCGCTGCCGGACGCCGCACTCCGTGCCCTGCTGCGCGAGATCGTCAGCGCGGAGCAGTGGGCCGAGTACGAGCGGACCGGGGACCTCGACTTCGCCTACGGCCTCGAAGGGGTTGCCCGCTTCCGCGCCAACTTCCTGCGCCAGGAGAACGGCGCCGCGGCGGTCTTCCGCATCATCCCGGAGACGATCGTGCCGTTCGAGAAGCTCGGCCTGCCGCGGGCGATCGAGGGGCTCGCCCACCTGCGGCAGGGGCTGGTTCTGGTGACGGGTCCGACCGGCTCCGGGAAGTCGACGACCCTCGCCGCGATCCTGGACCGGATCAACGAGACCTACCCCAAGCACCTGGTGACGATCGAGGACCCGGTCGAGTTCGTCCACGCCAACAAGCGCTGCGTGGTGTCGCAGCGCGAGGTCGGAGTCGACACCGAGAGCTTCGGCGCCGCGCTGCGCGCCGCGATGCGCCAGGACGCCGACGTGATCCTGGTCGGCGAGATGCGCGATCTCGAGACGATCGCGCTCGCCGTCACCGCGGCGGAGATGGGGGCGCTCGTCTTCGGCACCCTGCACACCAACGGCGCCGCCAATACCATCGACCGCCTGATCGACGCCTTCCCCGCCGAGGAGCAGGCGCAGGTCCGCACGACGCTCTCGGAGTCGCTCGCCGCGGTCGTCTCGCAGCTCCTCCTCAAGACCGCCGACGGCACCGGCCGGGTGGCGGCGCACGAGGTCCTGCTCAAGACCCAGGGGCTGCCGAACGTGATCCGCGAGGGGAACACGCCGATGGTGCAGTCGATCATCCAGGGCGGCCGGGCGCTCGGCATGCAGCTCATGGACGACGCCCTCATGGCCCTCGTCGAGTCCAAGCGCATCACCCCCCGCGACGCCTACATGAAGGCGACCCAGAAGCAGCGCTTCGAACCGCTGCTGGGAGAGGGGTGATGTTTCCACGAAAGGAGACGGGAATGGCGACACGATCCAGAACCATCCAGCGCCTGATCGGGTCAATTCTTCTATCGAGCTCCCTCTTAGGCTGCCCAGCCGCGCCCGAGGGAGACATGGAGGTGTCTTTCCCCGGGGGAAGGTTCGTCGACGGAAAGATCAGAGCGGATCCAGGCTTTTTCATCGAACTGGACAAGAGGACCGGAGGAGCGGTCCTGATGAGGCGTGGAGGCGGAGGTGCAGGCGCGACGATCGAGCCGTGCGAGTGTGCGCTCGAGGGCGGCGGCGTCTGCGTTCAGGTGACTCAAACAGGCCCGAATGACGACATCATCGATCTATGGTGCGAAGGGCAAAACTGTGGCTTCTGTGTCGGCGGAATCACGCCGGAGCCAGAGAGCGCCTTCGTCGTGAAGTTCAAGTTCCTGGCACGCAGGTAGATACGGCGAGGAGACTACCCGGCGGGCGACCTATTGCATTCCCATAGAAGATGATCTACCCTCCCATGGGAAGGCCATAGGAGGGCCGATGGACGACAAGCTCGAGGTGCAGCAGGGCACGCTGGCACTGATGGTCCTGAAGACGCTCCAGACGATGGGCCCGCTCCACGGCTACGGGATCGCGCGCCGCATCGAGCAGACGAGCGGGGGCCTCCTGACCATCAACTACGGCACCCTCTATCCGGCGCTCCTGAAGCTGGAGCAGGAGGGCTACGTCGCTGCGGAATGGGGAACGTCGGAGAACAACCGGCGGGCGAAGTTCTACCGGCTCACGCGGGCCGGCCGGGCGCAGGTGGAGAAGGAGACGCGCGCCTGGCAGCAGACGAGCGCCATCCTCGCCCGCTTCTTCGCGGCCAAGGCGTCGTCGTGAGACGCCTGCGGGCGTTCTGGCTCCGCGCGACCGCGACCCTCCACCGGGGCCGCTGGGAGAAGGAGCTCGACGAAGAGCTGGCCAGTCACCTGGGGATGCACATCGAGGACAACATCCGGGCGGGAATGACGCCCGAGGAGGCGCGCCGGTCCGCGCTGCTCAAGCTCGGAGGGATCGAGCCGACCAAGGAGATCTACCGCGATCGGCGAGCCCTGCCCGCGATCGACCTGATCGTCCAGGACGGCCGGTTCGCGCTGCGCATGATGCGGAGGAACCCCGGCCTGACCGCCGCCGCGCTCGTGGTCCTCGCCCTGGGCATCGGGGCGAACACCGTTATGTTCACGGTGGTCAACACCGTGCTGCTGCGGCCGCTTCCCTACCCGGATCCGTCCCGCCTGCAGCTCGTGCAGACCGTCGACGAGAACGATCGGCCGGGGGGAACGGCGCCGCCGGACTACTACGTGTACCGGTCCCGCAATCGCGCCTTCCAGTCGTTCTCGTCCTTCTATTTCGGGTCGTTCGACGTCACCGGGGACTACGAGCCCGAGCGGATCCGCGCCCTGATCGTGTCGTCGGACTTCCTCGGCACGCTCCGGAAACCTCCGGCGATCGGCCGCGATCTCCAGCCGCGCGACGAGCGGTGGGGGGATCACCGGGTCGTCATCCTGACCGACGGCCTCTGGCGGCGTCGATACGCGGCCGATGCCGCGATCGTCGGCCGGCGGATCGTGCTCGGGGCCGAGCCGTATACGGTCGTCGGCGTCCTGCCGCCCGGGTTCTCCTTCCTCGGCCTGGAGGCGCAGGCGCTGGTGCCCATGTCCTTCGCGCCCGGCGACAACCTGAACACGCACAACAACTACTTCCTGACGATGGTCGCGCGGCTGGGCGTGGACGAGACGCCGGAGAGCGCCGCCGCCGACCTCAACCGCCTCTCCCAGCAGATCATCGTCGAGCATCCCGAGAACCGCGGCACGCACATGGACGTGCGCCCGCTCCACGCGGCGCTCGTGGAGGACGCGCGGCGCGCGCTGCTCGTCCTCTTCGGAGCGGTCGTCTTCGTGCTGCTCATCACCTGCGCCGACCTGGCCAACCTCCTGATGGCGCGGGCCGCGGCCCGGCGGCGCGAGATCGCGCTGCGCATCGCGATCGGGGCCAGCCGCCGGCGCGTGCTCGGGCAGCTCCTGACCGAGAGCGTGCTGCTCGCCCTCTGCGGCAGCGCTCTCGCCGTCATCCTGGCGTGGCTGTCGGTGGGCACGCTGAACTCGCTGAGCCAGACCGTGCTGCCGCGCACCGAAGACATCCGGATCGACGGCGTGGTTCTGGGGTACACGGCCCTCGTCGCCTTGGCCACGGGCGTGCTCTTCGGGCTGGCGCCCGCCTGGCGGAACGTGGACATCGGTCCTGGCGAGGCGCTCCAGCAGGGCGCACGCACGGGCGGAGACGCTCGCGGGCATCGCGTCCGGTCGGCCCTGGTCGCGGCGGAGATCGCCATGTCGCTCGTCCTGCTGATCGGCGCCGGCCTGACGGTCAGGAGCATGCACAGCCTCACCCGCGTCGACGCGGGCTTCGAGCCGCGCGGCGTGCTGACCGTCCAGGTCGGCATCCCGCGGCGCAAATACGTCGACGAGGAGCTCGAGCGGCGTTTCTCGCCGCAGGCCTACGTGAAGTCGGCCCGGTTCTTCACCGGGCTCGTCGAGCAGGTCCGTACGCTGCCCGGCGTCAGCGCCGCGGGCGCGATCGACGGTCTGCCCTTGCTGGGAGAGGTGTGGGGCAAGAACGTGACGCTCTACGACCGCCCGCTGCCCGCCACGATCCGCGAGCTGCCCACGATCCAGTACCGGGTCGTCGCCGGCGACTATTTCCGCGCGCTGGCGGTGCCGATCCTCAGGGGCCGTGCCTTCGCCGACACCGACGCGGCGGACAGCGCGAAGGTGGCGATCGTGAATCGCGAGATGGTCCGGCGGCACTGGCCGGGCCAGGACCCGATCGGCAAGGTCATTTCGGTCAACCCTCCCATCCAGCTCGTCCCGCGCGGCACCGTCCCCGCCGACTACCAGCCCGCTCTCTTCACCGTGGTCGGCGTCGCCGCGGATGCCCACTACGGCTCCCTGGACGCGGCGCCGCTGCCGCTGGTGTACGTCCCCTTCGCGCAAGGCTCGGAGGGAACCACGACGATGTACCTCGTCGTGCGCTCGCCCGTGGATCCGGCCAGCCTCTCCGCCGCGATCCGCGAGCGGATTCGCCATGTCGATCCCGACGTGCCCGCGTCGAGCATCCTGACGATGGAGGAGAGGGTGTCGGCGTCGCTCGCGCAGCCGCGGCTGCGCGCGATCGTCCTGGGCACGTTCGCCGGCCTGGCGCTCCTGCTCGCCGGCGTGGGGACCTACGGGGTCATGTCGTACGCCGCGCGCCAGCGCACGCGCGAGATCGGGATCCGCATGGCGATCGGCGCGAGCTCCCGCGCGATCCTGAAGCTGCTGCTGGGCCGAGGCGCCGTGATGGTCGCCGCGGGCATCGCGGCCGGCCTGCTCGGCGCGATGACGCTCACCCGCGCCCTCCGGACGCTGCTGTTCGGCGTGAGCACGAGCGATCCGCTCGTGTTCGCCGCGGTCACGACCGTGCTCGCTTCAGTGGCGATGGTCGCCGCGTGGGTTCCCGCCCGCCGCGCCACCCGCGTCGAGCCGGCGGTCGCTCTTCGGGAGGAGTGAAGTGTCGGCGTCGCCGCGGGGTCACCTGGCGGCGGCGGGCGGAGGATGAAACCCCACGCGGCTGCGTTAGGCTAGTCTGCGTGAGATGTTCGAGTGGGAGCCCAGGAAGGCCGAGGCCAACGCCGCCAAGCACGGCGTATCCTTCGAGGAAGCCTCTACCGTCTTCCGCGATCCACTGGGTCGTATCGTCGATGATCCCCGGCACTCGTTGGGCGAGCGGCGATACGTACTCCTTGGCCTGTCAGATCGCCAGAAGCTGCTTGCAGTGATGTTCACGGAGCAGGAAGAGACCATCCGCATCATTAGCGCGCGGAGAGCGACACGCCGCGAGAGAAAAGGCTATGAAGAAGGCACCCGTTGAAAACGAAGTCGACGCCGACGAGATTCTGCCGGAGTACGACTTCAGCAACGCTCGCCCCAACAAGTACGCGAGCCGCTTCGCCGCCGGTAGCAAGGTCGTGGTCCTCGACCCCGATGTCGCGGCGGCCTTCCCATCTACGGGAGAAGTGAACGACGCCTTGCGGGCCCTCGCCGGCATCATCAGCAAGCATGGGCCTCAGTCTCGCAACGACGCTTAGCGCCGTGTCATGGCCCTCCCAGCCCACCTCCAAGTTAGCTGGCCCGATCTCCAGAAACTACCGGACGACGGCAAGCGTCACGAGCTGATCGAGGGCGAGCACTACGTCTGGACCTCGCCCAACATCAAGCACCAGGGCGTTCTGGGGAACATCGCGTTCCTGGTAGGGGCCTTTCTGAAGGAGCACCGGCTCGGAAGACTCCTCCCCTCTCGCCTCGACGTCGTCCTCTCGCCCATCGATGTCGTCGAGCCGGACCTCCTCTACGTCAGCAACGAACGCTCGACCATCTTCACCGAAGACAACGTGCAGGGCATGCCCGACCTGCTGATCGAGATCGTTTCGGACGCGACTCGACGAATGGACGAGATCGTCAAGCTGCGCCTCTACGAGCGCTTCGGCGTGCGGGAGTACTGGGTCGTGGACCCGATCCTCGACACCGTTAGGGTCTATCGCTGGGACGACCTCGTCTTCACCAAGGTTGCCGAGCTCTCCGCCGCGGCCGGCGACGTGCTCACCACGCCTCTACTCCCGGGTTTTGAGATCCTCCTACCCAAGATCTTCGAGTAGCCCCAGCGCGGCCTGGCGGTCGCTCGCACGATTTCACCCCGTTTTCCGTCATACCCAGTGGATGGTGGCCGGGTCGGAGGCTGGTCCTGGCAGGCGAGGAGCGGAGGCCCTGCGGGCTGCTAAAGTACGTGGGTCACGAGGACAGTATTTATGGCACGCACCGCCAGTCGCCGCCTGACCTACGAGGACCTCTTGGCGCTCCCCGACGACGGCCTCCGCCACGAGCTGATCGACGGGGAGCACTATGTGACGCCGGCGCCGAATCTCAAGCACCAGGCAGTGGTGGCAAACCTTACGGCTGCCATCGTCCCGTTCATGAAGCGCCACGACCTGGGACGCCTGTTCACGGCTCCATGTGACGTGGTCTTCTCGCCGAGCAACGTCGTCGAGCCCGACCTCCTCTTCGTCTCACGCGAGCGCCTCGGGCTCCTCACGGAACAGAACGTTCAAGGAGCGCCCGATCTCGTCATCGAGGTCCTCTCGCCTTCCACCCGCAAGCGCGACGAGGGCATCAAGCGCCAGCTCTACGACCGCATGGGCGTGCGCGAGTATTGGCTGGTCGAGCCCTCGTTCGAGACGATCGAAGTCTTCCGCCGCATCGAGGGCGCTCTACGCCGCGTCGCGGAGCTCGCTGCCGAATCCGGCGACGTCCTCACCACCCCGCTACTGCCGGGCCTCGAGATTCCCGTCGCCGAAATCTTCTGGTAGCCGCGGCGCAGGAGCGCCCACTCTCGCGCCGTCAGACTGCCTGGATCGCTAGACGAGATCTACACCGATGAGACAAGCAGAGATTGAGTTCTGGGCACTGGGGGTAATCGCTACAGTTACGGCGGGTGGTCGGATTGAAGACAGTCGTGTGGAGCTCAAGGCGCAATGGCCTGACCCGATCAAGGCGGCCAGGCGGATTGCTGGTCATGCAAATGCTGCCCGAGGGGACGACATACTCTGGCTCATCGGCGTTGATGAGAAGCAAGGGGTAGTCGGGGTGAATCCGGACGATCTCGCCAATTGGTGGGCCATGACCGCCGCTAACTTCGAAGGACCAATTCCAGCAATAACATCAGTCACCGTTTATCAAGGCGCGGCAACTGTGCTCGCGCTCCAGATCGATTCGGCGTCAGCTCCTTTTGTCGTCAGGAATCCCGTTTTCGGCACCACTGGAGGAGGCCCGGTGGAATTGGAGGTGCCCTGGCGAGACATGACCGCTACTCGCTCAGCGCGGCACGGCGATCTCATTCGGCTTCTTGTACCTCGGCTCTATCTTCCCTCCATTGAAGTTCTAGAAGCGACTGTATCCGGTTCTCGCCCGGACCCGACTGTAGGTCGCGTGCTCGCCGAGCTGGGTCCGGGGTTCGCGTGGACCGCCTTGTTCACGTTGTACGTGGTCCCCCATACCTCAGGCTTGTTGGTCTTTCCCGCTCACCTTATAAGGGTCGCCTTAAAGGAGCCTGTCGTCCTGAGTGAACTCGAGCTACGCTACTACGGGCGCCGCTCGGGGGCGATTGGTGACGCAACAGCCGACTTGGTGATCGAAGGTCCCTCCCGCGTGACCGTCCGTGCGTCAGCTGACTACGATGGTACAGAGCTGCCAGGTGATCGCGCGACACTGCTCCTGCGAATGGTCCCGGCAGGAAGCGATCAGCAGATTGTCATCACTTGTGAACTCGACCGGCACTCTCCGCTGGGGTTCAAGTTGACCCGGAGTTCGGTCTCACACGTTAATGGCCTTGCAAATTATGCGGCGAGGATAGCCTCGACGGGGGGGTGACGTCCCCCCGCCGAGGTCTCTGGCCGGCTACGCGCTCTTCTGCGCCTTCTCCTGCTCCGCCTTCTTCTCCTCCTCGTCCTTCCGCTTCCGGCGCGGCAGCAAGGGGCCGATGCCGAAGTGGCGGAGCTCCTGGCTGCGCTTGCCGTAGTGGCTCTGGAGGCCGGTGGTGCAGCGGGCGGCCATGTCCAGGCAACGGGTCTCCGTCTCGCGGCGCTTGGCGAAGGTGTCGCGGAGGCGGGCGGTGAAGGCGTCTTCGGTAACGATCAGGGCTTCCATCTTCGCCACCTCCCCCACCAGCTCGGCGTGCTCCTCCGCGAGCTGGGGGAACTCCTCGAGCCGGGTGCGCATGGCGTCGGCCAGGGTCTTCCAGCGGGTGACTTTGTCGGCGATCGAGGTCTCGGGCATGGTGCGTCTCCTCATGGGTCGTGCCGGCCGGCGGGCCGGCGGGGTGGATGAGCTCAGGAGGCTTCCGGACGAGCCCGCGAGGCTTCCGGACCGGATCAGGAGACTTCCGGACCTGGCCGGGAAGCTTCCGGAGGTGACCAGGAAGCTTCCGGACCCGGCCGGGACGCTTCCGGAGGAACTCGCGAAGCTTCCGCACACGGCCAGGAAGCTTCCGGAGGCGGCCAGGAAGTCTCCGGACCCGGCCAGGAGGCTTCTGGAGGCGGTCCTGAAGCTTCCGGACCCGGCTGGGAAGCTCTCGCGGACGCCCGGGAAGCCTCCCGAGGTCGGGCGGAAGCTTTCGCGGCCGGACGGGAAGCTTCCGGAGGCCCTGCGGAGAGAAATGCTCCGCGCGCGGAGATTAATCAACCTCATGCGGTGACTCTACGGCCGCGTGAGGAGAATGGTCAACCCCTTCGGATTCTTAGGGGGATTGAATCTCAACGCTCACCTGCGCTAAACTCACTCCAGCATGACGCTCGAGGACCGCTCTCAGGACGAGGTCCGCCAGGTCGCCGAGGGGCTGAAGCGGAAGATCCGGGAAGCCGGCCTGACCTACAAGGAGGTCGAGGAGCGGGCGGGGATGGGCCGCGACTACCTGCGGCAGGTGCTGCGCGGCTCGGTCAAGCTGCGCTTCGAGCACGTGCTCAGGCTCCTCCACGTCCTCGGCGTGCCGCCGGCCGAGTTCTTCGTCGAGGTCTTCGGCCCGGCGTTGCCGGTGCCCCTCCCCGCCAAACCGGCCGAGCCCACAATGAACGAGGTCATCGTCACTCTGCTGCGCTCGTTCACGGACTTCCAGCGCGCGCTGTCCGAAATGCTTGCGAAGGAGGCGAGCCGCTCCGCGCCTCGCCGGCCCCTACGGTAAGATCCGCGCGGTCTTCTCCCAACGGAGGTCGCCATGTTCCAGCGCATCGCCAATCTCATCCGCGGCTTCCTGTCGCTCTTCGTCAGCGGGATGGAGAAGCGCAACCCCGAGGCGCTGCTCGAGGCGGAGAAGGAGAACCTGCGGCGGCAGATCGCCGAGTACAACCAGGGGCTCGCCTCTCACGCCGGCCTCTGCGAGCGGCTGATGACCCAGGTCAAGCGCCTGGAGACCGAGGAGCGGGAGCTGCGCGCCAAGGCGAGCGCCAACCTCAAGGCCGGCAACCGGGAGGTGGCGGGTCAGTACGCCCTGCGCCTGCAGACGATCGAGCGGCAACTGGCCGAGAACCGCGCCCAGCTCGCCGCCGCCGAGGAGACCTACAAGAGCCTGCTCAAGGCGCGCGACGTGGCGGTCAACGCCGCCCGCACCAAGATCGAGATGCTCCGGCACAGCCTCGACGACCTCAAGGTCAAGCGCGCGATGGCCGAGCTGACCGAGATGGCGAGCGGCATGATCTCGACCATCGGCGGCTCCGGCGACACCCTCGACCGCCTGCACACCATGGTCGAGGAGGAGCGCGAGAAGGCGGCGGGCCGGGCGCGGGTGGCGAAGGACTCGATGGACACCTCGCAGATCGATCTCAAGGGCGCCGAGCAGGCGGCCCTCGCCGAGCAGGCGCTGGCCGAGTTCGCGGCCCGCGAGGGGATCGCCCTCGAGCCCCTCCCCGGCGAGGCCGCGCCGGCCGAGGCGGCGCCGGCCAAGACGATGGGCCCCGAAGCGCAGCAGGCGTGAGCGCCGCGGCAGCTCCTCCGCCGCGCGCGGCGCGGGGCGGAGGCGGGCCGGCCTGGGCGGCGCAGCTCGTCGAGCTCTACGAGAGCCAGGCCGCGAGCCAGTTCGTCGTCCACGGCAACGTCACCGACCGGCTGCTGCTGCCGGCGGGCCCTCCCGCCGCGGCCGCGGCGGGATCCGGACCGGCGCCCGCCGGCGACCCGGCCGATCCCGCCGCCCCCGCCGTCCGCCTGGGCGGCCTCACCGACTTCTTCCTCCGCCGCCTGCTGCCGCGCTTCGACGTCGTCCTCTCCTACGACCTGGGCAGCGGCCTGCGGGTCGAGAAGGGGGGCGAGCTCTTCACCCGCTGGCCCGGGTTCCAGGAGGGGCAGGAGTTCCCGCGCGCCCCGCGGCCGGCGCTCGAGACCGTCGGCCGCTACTTCCGCTACTGCGCCAACTTGGCCCGCATCGGCCAGCCGGCGCAGCACGTGGCGCTGATCGTCGAGGCGGCGCACCTCGTGGTGCCGGCCGACGGCGCCGGCCAGGACGTCCACGCCCTGGCCCTCCTCCTCCGCGACTGGTCGAGCGAGGAGCTGCTGACCCGCCACCCGCTGGTCTCCTTCCTGGTCACCGAGAGCTTCAACGACCTCCATCCCCTCCTCGCCACCAACCCGCGGGCGCCGGCGGTCAAGGTGCCGCTGCCGGAGCCGGAGGAGATCGCCGCAGCGCTCGAGCTCCTCGCCCCGGCCTGCCCCACCGCCCTGGCCGAGCTGCGCGGCGAGCTGCCCAACGTGGCGCGCGAGCTGGCGGGGGCCTCGCTGGCGGCGATCGAGAGCCTGCTCAAGGTCAAGGAGTACCGGCGCGAGCCGCTGCGGCCGCACGACCTCGTCGAGCTCAAGAAGCAGATGGTCGAGACCGAGCTCGCGGGGCTGATCGAGTTCGTCCCCTCGCGCCTGAGCTTCGCCGACCTCTACGGGCAGGAGAAGCTCAAGGCCTGGCTGCGGCAGGACCTCGCCCTCTGGCGGCGCAACGAGATCAGGGCGCTGCCGCGGGGTTATCTCCTCTGCGGCCCCGTCGGCACCGGCAAGACCTACCTCGCCGAGTGCCTGGCCGGCGAGGCCGGGGTGCCGGTGGTCAAGATCAAGAACTTCCGCGACAAGTGGGTGGGGACGACCGAGGGCAACCTGGAGAAGATCTTCCGCCTGCTGCGCGCGCTCGGCCGCTGCTTCGTCTTCATCGACGAGGCCGACCAGACGCTCGGCAAGCGCGAGTCCGGCACCAGCGACTCGGGGCTCTCGGGGCGCGTCTACTCGATGATCGCCCAGGAGATGAGCAACTCGGAGAGCCGCGGCCGGGTGATCTGGATCCTGGCCTCCAGCCGGCCCGACCTGATCGAGGTGGACCTGAAGCGTCCCGGGCGGATCGACCTCAAGATCCCGCTCTTTCCCACGACGAGCCCCGAGGAGGGGTTCCACCTGATCCGGGCGCTGTGCAAGCGCTACGGCGTGGCGATCGAGGAGAGCGCCTACGCGCGCCTCCAGCCCAAGATCCCCGAGCTCCTGACCCCGGCCGCCGCCGAGACCCTGGCCTTCCGGACCTACCGCACGGTCCGCACCGACGACGTCGCGCCGCTCGAGGCCCTCGAGCGCCAGCTCGCCGCCTGGCGCAACCCGGTGCCGCGCGAGACGCTGGAGTTCCAGATCGCCCTCGCCGTCCAGGAAGCGAGCGACCTCGAGCTGGTGCCCGAAGCGTTCCGCGGCCTGCGCGGCTAGCCCTCTCCGATGTCCACGATCCCTTCCCCGTCCGCGCCGGAGGTCCGGGCGCTGCTCGGCGCGGCGCGGCTGTTCAAGGGGCTGCCGGAGGAGGTGCTCGACGAGATCGGCGCCGAGCTCGAATGGTGCGTCGTCGGCGGCGGGGAGACGGTCTGCGCGCAGGGGGACGTCGGCGACTTCCTCTACCTGGTGGCGAGCGGGCGTCTCGCCGTCGTGCGCACGCTGCCGGGCGGCGAGGAGATCGTGCTGCGCGAGGCGGGGCGGGGCGAGACCGTCGGCGAGCTCGCGGTCCTCACCGACCGGCCGCGCACCGCCACCGTCCGCACGCTCCGCGACACCGTCCTGGTGCGCCTCTCGCGGGAACGCTTCGAGGGCATCCTCCAGCGGCACGCGGCGGTCTTGCGCGCGCTGACCGGGCTCCTCGCCGAGTGGCTCGACCCGGCGCCGGCCCTCGGCGAGCTACCGGCGGCGCCGCTCTCCTTCGCGCTCGTCGCCATCACTCCGGGTCTGCCGATGAGCGAGCTGGCGGCGGGGCTCCACGCCGCGCTGGCCCGCACCGGCTCGGGGCTGGTCGTCGGCGCCGCGGCGATCGACGACCGCTTCGGAGCGGGCGCCGCCGACAGCCCCGAAGGCAGCCCGCTCCACGGCCGGGTCACCGCCTGGCTCGCCGAGCAGGAGGCGGCGCACCGCTTCGTCGTCTACCTGGGCGACCCCGCCGCCACCCCCTGGACCCGCCGCTGCCTGCGGCAGGCCGACCGGGTGCTGGTCGTCGCCGACGCCGGCGCCGAGCCGGGGCTGGGCGCGCTGGCCGGCGTCCTCGTGCCCGCCGCCTTGGGCAAGAGCCGTGAGGAGCTGGTCCTCCTCCACCCCGAGTCGGCGGACCTGCCGCGCTCCACCGCCCGCTGGCTGGCGCTCTACCCCTTCGACGCCCACCACCACCTGCGCCGCGGCCGCGCCGCCGACCTCGAGCGGCTGGCGCGCCTGGTCAGCGGCCAATCGAGCGGGGTCGTCTTCGGCGGCGGCGGCGCGCGCGGCTTCGCGCACATCGGCGTGCTGCGCGCGCTGGAGGAGGCCGGCGTGCCGATCGACCGCATCGGCGGCGCCAGCATGGGGGCGATCATCGCGGCGCAGTACGCCCGCGGCCACGCCTGGCGGGAGATCGTGGACTTGAACCGCCGCGGCTGGGTCGAGATGGCGCCGCACAAGGTCTACACGCTGCCGGTCGTCTCGCTGCTCTCGAAGGTGAAGGCCGAGGTGATGCTCGACATGATGTTCGCCGGCGGCCGGATCGAGGACCTCTGGCTCCCCTTCTTCTGCGTCTCGACGAACCTCACCCGCACCGAGGTGAAGATCCACCGCGACGGACCGCTCCGCCGGGCGCTGTCGGCGAGCATCACGATCCCGGGGATCACGCCGCCGGTGGTGGACCGGGACGGCGACCTGCTGGTCGACGGCGGCGTCCTCAACAACCTGCCGACCGACGTCATGCAGCGCCTCGGGGCGGGGCGGATCATCGCCTCCGACGTCTCCGCCGCCGTCGACCTGCGCGCCGACCCGAGCTGGGAGGAACCGCCGACGCCCTGGCAGTACCTGGCGGGCCGCATCCGCCGCTCGCGCCCGCAGCGCCCCTTCCCCAACATCCTCCACCTCATCATGCGCGCCGCGCTGCTGGCGAGCGACGTCTACGCCAAGCAGGCGAAGCGGGAGGTGGACCTCTACCTCGACCTGCCGATGGACCCCTTCGACATGTTCGACATGGAGCGGCTGGAGGACATCGTCGAGTTCGGCTACCGCTTCGCGTGCGAGAAGATCGCCCAGACGCCCTGGCTCACGCCAGCAGCCACTCCCCCGCCGGCTCCCTGAGATTGTAGCGCGAGCTCATGACGCGGCCGTAGGCGCCGGCGTTGGCGATGAGCAGGACGTCGCCTTCGGCCGCCGGCGCCAGGCGGCGGGAGCGGCCGAGGACGTCGCCGGTCTCGCAGATCGGGCCGACGACGTGGGCGGTCATCGTCGCCGGCTCGCCCAGGCGGGAGAGGTTGACGATCGGGTGGTGGGCGCCGTAGAGCGCCGGGCGCAGCAGCGAGTTCATGCCGGTCTCGACGCCGACGTAGGTCACGCCCCCCTTCTCCTTGAGCTGCGCCACCCGCGCCAGGAGCACGCCGGCCCGCGCCACGAGGTAGCGCCCCGGCTCCAGCCAGAGCTCGAGCCCGGGGCTCCGCGCCGCCTGCGCCCTCTTGACCCGCGCCAGGCCGGCGTCGAGCGCCGCGAGGTCGAGCGGGCGCTGGCCGGGCCGCTCCGGCACCCCGAGGCCGCCGCCGACGTCGAGCGCCGCGAGCCGCGGGAAGCGCGCCGCCGCGGCGGCGAGGAACCGCGCGATGTCCCCCCAGGACTCGGCGGCGCGGATGCCGCTGCCGGCGTGGGCGTGGAGGCCGACGACCCGGGCGCCGGCGCGCGCCAGGAGCGGCGGCAACCGCTCCAGCTCCCCTCCCGAGAGCCCGAACTTCGACTGCGCGCCGGCGGTGCGGACGTGCGGGTGGTGGCCGCGCCCGCGCCCCGGATCGAGGCGGAGGAAGAGGTCGCGGCCGGCGAAGATCTCCGGCCAGGCGGCGAGCGGGTGCAGGTTGTCCACGGTGACGCGGGCGCCGAGCGCCAGCGCCCGCTCGTACTCGCCGCGCGGCGCGAAGCTGGGGGTGAAGAGGAGCCGCGCCGGCTCGAGGCCGGGGAGCGCGGCGCGGACGTGCTCGAGCTCGGCCGCCGAGACGCACTCGAAGCCCAGCCCGAGCCGCGCGAAGAGCGCGAGCACGCCGGGGTGGTGGTTCGCTTTGACGGCGTAGAAGAGGCGGTCGAGCGCGGGCAGGGCGAGGAGCGAGCGCGCCGCCGTCTCGAGCCCGGCCGCGTCGTAGACGTAGAGCGGCCCGCGCTCGGCGGCCAGCGCCAGGAGCTCCGCGCGGCGCGCTCCCCACCAGGGCGGCTCCTCGCCGGCGCTCTCGCCTCCGGCCGCTCCCAGCGCGGCGCACCCGCGGCGGCCGGCGTGCAGCTCCTCCCAGGTGGGACCGAAGAGCGGCCCCTCCGCGACGTGCTGGAAGAGCAGGCCGTGGAGGTCGCGGGCGAGCCGCTCGCTCTCGGCCTCGTCGACCACGACGGTGAGGGCGAGGTCGCTCGCCGACTGGGTGAGCAGGTGGACCTCCAGCTCCTCGAACAGCTCCAGCACCGGCGCCAGCTCGTGGAGGATGGCGCGGATGCCGCGGCCGACGAGCGAGAGCGCCGCCGCCGGGCCGATGAGGCGCGCGTCGCCGCGCTCGAGCAGGTCCGCGAGCAGCGCGGCGACGACCGCGGGGTCGCGCGCGGGGGCGGTCGGGTCGAGCGAGACGGTGAGATTGGTGCCGGAGGAGGAGACCGCGTCGATCGAGAGACCGTGGCGGGCGAAGCAGGCGAAGACGTCGGCCAGGAAGCCGACCTCCCGCCACATGCGCGCGGTGTCCAGCGCGACCAGGGTGACGCCGCGGCGCACCGAGATCGCCTTGACGCGCGGGCCTTCCGGCGGCGGCGTCTTCGCGACGACGGTGCCGGAGGCCGCCGGCAGGTCGATCGAGCGCAGGTGGAGGGGGACCCCGGCGCTCGCCAGCGGCGCCAGGGCGCGCGGATCGAAGACCGGCTCCGCGGCCGCGGCGGTCAGCTCCTGGGCCTCCTCGAAGTCGAGGGCGCGCACCAGCCGCGCCGAGGGCAGCGGCTCGGGGCCGGCGGTGAAGAGGCCGGCGGCCTCCCCCCAGACCTCGCAGCGCACGGCGCCGAGCGCCACGGCCAGGCGCGCGGCGAGGAGATCGGAGCCGGCGGTGGCGAGCGCCTCGCGCGCGAGCTCCCCGCCGTCGGCGGCGCGCGCCCCCTCCGGCAGCACGAGGAGGGGGCGCAGCCTCTCGGCACGGCACTCGCGGGCGAGAGCCGCAACGTTCCGCCGCCGCTCGCGCGTGGCAAGCGCGGCGGCGCGGAGCTTCAGCACCACCCAAGGAGGACCGGCGGGGGACACGGCCACACGGCGAAGGTCGAGCAAAGTGCACACCAGCGCTCCGCCGCAGCGCGGCGCGACGGCTTTTCGCACCGGGTACGCGCCTTGCTCAGCCTTCGGGCCATGACGACGAACGACACGACGGCGGTGCGGGGGTGGATCGAGACCTGGGCGCGCTTCGGGCACGTCGCGCGCGGCATCGTGTACATCCTGGTCGGGCTGCTGGCGCTCCAGGCCGCCCGCGGCGGCGAGGAGCCGACCGGCGCCGAGGGCGCGGTGGCGGAGGCGGGCGAGTTCAGCGGGGTCCTGCTCTGGCTGATCGTGGTCGGCATCGCCGGCTACGCGACCTGGCGCTTCGCCGAGGCCTTCACCGACCCGGAGCGGCTCGGGAGCGACGCGAGCGGGCTGCGCAAGCGCGCGGCGCGCTTCGG
>DASUNQ010000352.1:0-14318 GCA_036277075.1 Thermoanaerobaculia bacterium | reverse complement strand
TGGCTCCGCCTCGGGCGCGCCGAGCGGCAGGGGGAGGCGCTCTACACCGCGGCGCGCCACCTCGACCGCAGCGAGCGCGACGCCGAGGCGCTGGCGCGTGAAGGGAACCTCGGCGTGCTGCCGTGGCTCGACGCGCTCGGGCGGCAGGTGGTGGAGGAGGCGCTGGCGGGCGGCGAGGGCACGGCGCTCGGCGACCTCCGCGCCGCCTACCTGGCGCCGTCGTAGGATCGCTCGCAGTGCCCCCGATCGACCTCCGCTCCGACACCGTCACCCGCCCCGACGCCGAGATGCGCCGCGCGATGGCGGAGGCCGAGGTCGACGACGACGTCTTCGGCGAGGATCCGACCGTCGCTGTCCTGGAAGAAGAGGCCGCCGCGGGCCCTCGCCGCCCTCGCCCTGGCCGCCGAGCTCTGGCTCCGCCTCGGGCGGCCGGAGCGGCAGGGGGAGGCGCTCTACACCGCCGCGCGCCACCTCGACCGCAGCGAGCGCGACGCCGAGGCGCTGGCGCGCGAGGGGAACCTGGGCGTGTTGCCATGGCTCGATCCGCTCGGTCGGCAGGTCGTGGAGGAGGCGCTCGGCGGGCGCGAGGAGCGGCTGCTCGGCGAGCTGCGCGCCGCCTACCTGGCTGCGTCGTAGGATCGCCCGCGGTGCCCGCTCCCATCGACCTTCGCTCCGACACCGTCACCCGCCCCGACGCCGAGATGCGCCGCGCCATGGCGGAGGCCGAGGTCGGCGACGACGTCTTCGGCGAGGACCCGACGGTCGCCGTCCTCGAGGAGGAGGCCGCCGCGGCGGTCGGCACCGAGGCCGCCCTCTTCGTGCCCTCCGGCACGATGGGCAACCAGATCGCCCTCCGGCTCCACGCCCCGGCCGGCAGCGAGGTCATCTGCGACGCCGCCTGCCACATCGTGACCTACGAGATGGCGGCGATGGCGGCGCTCTCGGGGCTGCTGCCGCGCATGCTGCCGTCGCCCGAGGGGCTGCTCGACCCGGCGGCGGTCGAGGCGGCGATCGCGCCGGACGTCTCCTACCGCGCCCGCACCGGGCTCGTCGCCGTCGAGAACAGTCACAACATGGCGGGCGGCACGCTCTACGACCGCGCGCGCCTCGACGCGGTGCTCGCGGTGGCCCGCCGCCACCGGCTGCCGGTCCACCTCGACGGCGCCCGGCTGTTCAACGCCGCCGCGGCGCTCGGCACCACCGCCGCGGCCCTCGCCCAGGGCTGCGACTCCGTGATGTTCTGCCTCTCGAAGGGGCTCGGCGCGCCGGTCGGCTCGCTGGTCTGCGGGGGGCGCGGCTTCATCGCCGAGGCGCGGCGGGTGCGCAAGATGTTCGGCGGCGGGATGCGGCAGGTGGGGGTGCTGGCCGCGGCCGGCCTGGTGGCGCTGCGCAAGGGGCCGGCGCGGCTCGGCGAAGACCACGAGCACGCCGCGCTCCTCGCCCGCGGGCTCGCCGAGCTGCCGGGGATCGAGCTCGACCCCGCGGCCGTGCGCACGAACATCGTGATCTTCCGGGTAAGAAAAGGGACCGCCGCCCCGTTCCTGGCGCGCTTGCGGGAGTCGGGTGTTCTCGGGGTGCCCGTGAGCCGCGACGCGGTCCGCTTCGTCACCCACCGCGATGTCTCCCGCGCCGATGTCGTGGCGGCCCTGGACGTCGTGAGGAGCCTCGCCGCGGCATAGGGCCCCGCTTTTTCCCTACCCCGCTCTTCCGTCTTCCGGGATCCTCGCCACCAGGTCGATCTCGACCAGCGCCCCCTTCGGCAGCGCCGCCACCTGCACCGTCGAGCGCGCCGGGCGGTGGTCGCCCATCGCCTCGGCGTAGAGGGCGTTGAGCTTCGGGAAGTCGGCGAGGTCGACGACGTAGACGCCGGCCCGCACGACGTCCTGGAAGGTGCAGCCGGCGCTCGCCAGCACGGCGCGCAGGTTCTCGAGCACCCGCCGCGCCTGCGCCTCGAAGCCCCCGGCGACCATCTCGCCGCTCGCCGGGTCGAGGGCGATCTGCCCGGAGGTGAAGAGCCAGCCGCCGGCGGCCACCGCCTGCGAGTAGGGGCCGATCGCCTGCGGCGCGCCGTCGGTGTGCTGGAAGTCCATCGCGCTCAAGCTCCTTCCGGCGGCGGGGCCGCCGGCTCCTCGGGCTCCCACACGCCGACGTAGGGGAGGTTGCGGAAGCGCTCGTCGAAGTCCAGGCCGTAGCCGACGACGAAGAGCGGCTCGATGACGAAGCCGCGGTAGTCGATGACGACCTCCATCTCGCGCGCCGCCTGCTTGTCGAGCAGCGCGCAGAGCCGCACGCTGGCGGCGCCGCGGAAGCGCAGGAGGTCGAGGATGGTGCGCAGCGTGTAGCCGGTGTCGACGATGTCCTCGACCAGCAGCACGTGGCGGCCGCGGATCGAGAGGTCGACGTCCTTGCGGATGTGCACCTCGCCGCGGACCATCCGGCTGCCGTAGCTCGAGGTCTGGAAGAAGTCGAGCGCGACCGGCACGCGCACCCGCTTGAGCAGGTCGACGAGGAAGAAGACCGAGCCCTTGAGGACGCCGATCGCAATGAGCGGCTCCTCCACGGAGACCAGCGGCGCGTAGTCGCGGTCGATCTCCGCCGCGAGCTCGCCGATCCGCCGCTCGATCGCCTCCTGCGTCACCAGGACGCGAACGCGTCCGCTGTCCTTGCCGCTCGCCATCGCGCAGACTCTAGAGCAGCTCCGGGTCGCGCAGCAGCGCCGTCAGGAGATGGCGGATGGCGTCGTGGGCGTGGGCCGCCGCGGCGAGGACCTCCTCGTGGTCGAGCGGCGTCTCCTGCACGCCGGCCGCCGGGTTGCTCACCAGCGAGAGCACGAGGACGCGCATCCCCATCTGCCGCGCGGCGATGACCTCGAGGACCGTCGACATGCCGGTGACGTCGCCGCCCAGCGCGCGCAGCATGCGCACCTCGGCCGGCGTCTCGTAGCAGGGGCCGGCGACGCCGGCGTAGACCCCTTCGCCGACCGCGAGGCCCAGCGCCTCGGCGCGGCGGTGCGCCAAAGCGCGCAGCGCCGGGTCGTAGGCCGCGCTCATGTCGGGGAAGCGCGGCCCCCAGCCCTCCGGGAGCTGCCCGCGCAGCGGGTTCAGGCCCGAGAGGTTGATCTGGTCGCGGATCAGCACCAGGTCGCCGGGGCGGAGGTCGGGGCGCAGCCCGCCGGCCGCGTTGGTCATCAGCAGGACCTTCGCGCCGAGCAGCGCGCCGAGGCGGATCGGGAAGACCGTCTCGTCCGGGGTGTAGCCCTGGTAGGGGTGGAGCCGCCCGCGCTGGTAGAGGACCGGCCGGGCGGGAAGCGGCTGCAGGAGCTCGAGCTCGTGCGGGTGGCCGGCGATCGGGTGGGCCGCGAACGGCAGCAGCTCCTGGAGCGGCACCGGGCCGCGCGCCGCGTCGAGGTCGACCGCGAGACCCGAGCCGGAGACCAGCATCGCCGCCGGCCGCGGCCACCCCATCTCGTCCCAGCGCCGCACCCCCGCCGCGAGCGCTTCGGCCAGGTGGTCGTCGGTCGCGGGCGCGGTCACGAGCGCGAAATGGTAGCAGGCGCGTTCATCTAGAATCGCCGCTCCGTGTCCGAGCTCGACGAGCAGATCCAGAACCGGCGCGCCAAGCGGCAGCGGCTGGCGGAGGCCGGAGTGCCCACTTATCCCCACCGCTTCGACCACGACCTCGAGCCGGCGGAGGTGCACGCGAGGTACGGGAGCGTGCCGATCGAAGAGCTGGGTGAGGGAAAAACCTTGCGAGTCCCAGGCCGCGTGCGCGCGGTCCGCGGCCACGGCAAGACCGTCTTCGTGGACCTCTGGGACGGCCGCGAGAAGCTCCAGCTCTTCGTCCGCCGCGACGAGCTGTCGCCGGCCTCCCTCCCCGTGCTCGAGAACCTCGACCTCGGCGACATCGTCGGCGCGACCGGCAAGCTGACCCGCACGCGAGCGGGGGAGCTGTCGCTCATGGTCTCGGAGCTGACCCTGCTCGCCAAGGCGCTCCGCCCGCTGCCCGAGAAGTGGCACGGCCTCGCCGACGTCGAGGCGCGTTACCGGCAGCGCTACCTCGACCTCGCCAGCAACCCCGAGTCGCGGCGTGTCTTCGAGGTCCGCTCGGCGCTGGTGCGCGGCAGCCGCCGCTTCTTCGACGCGCGCGGCTTCCTCGAGGTCGAGACGCCGATGATGCAGCTCGTCCCCGGCGGCGCCACGGCGCGGCCCTTCGCGACTCATCACAACGCGCTCGACCTCGACCTCTACCTGCGCGTCGCGCCGGAGCTGTTCCTGAAGCGCCTGCTGGTCGGCGGCCTGCCGCGGGTCTACGAGATCAACCGCAACTTCCGCAACGAGGGGATCTCGACCCGCCACAACCCGGAGTTCACGATGCTCGAGTTCTACTGGGCCTACGTGGACTACCGGACGATGATGGACCTGACCGAGGAGCTGTTGACCCAGCTGGCGGAGGAGGCGAAAAGGATTCTGGGGAAGGAAGAGCTGAGCTGGCAGGGGACGGCCCTCGACTTCGCGCGGCCGTGGCCGCGGCTCACCGTCCGCGAGGCGGTGGCGCGCTTCGCGGGGGCCGCGGGCGAGCGGCTCGACACCCTGGAGGGCGTGCGCGCCGAGCTCGCGGCGCGGGGGATCGAGCCGCCGCCCGTCGGCTCCTACGGGCATCTGCTCATGACTCTCTTCGAGGAGACCGTCGAGCTCCATCTCACCCAGCCGGTCTTCATCACCGATCTCCCGGTCGAAGTCTCGCCGCTCGCCAAGCAGCGGCCCGACGACCCGCGCTTCACCGAGCGCTTCGAGCTCTACATGGGCGGCATGGAGATCGCCAACGGCTTCTCCGAGCTCAACGACCCGGACGTCCAGGCCGACCGCTTCCGCGAGCAGCTCGCCGCCCGCGAGCGCGGCGACCAGGAGGCCCACCTCTTCGACCACGACTACGTCCGCGCCCTCGAGCACGGCATGCCGCCGGCCGGCGGCGAGGGGATCGGCATCGACCGGCTGACCATGCTCTTCACCGACCGGCCCTCGATCCGCGACGTCATCCTCTTCCCGCTCCTCCGGCCGGAGGCGGAGGAGGGGTAGGCGCCGGTGCCCCGCCTCCTCCTCTCGCCCCTGCCGTTCGCCGCCGTCCTGGCGCTGCGCTACCTCAAGAGCACCCGCAAGGACGCCTTCGCGAGCTTCCTCTCGGCGGTGGCGGCGGGGGGGATCGCGCTCGGGGTGGCGGCGCTCATCCTCTCGCTCGCCGTCATCTCCGGCTTCCAGGACGCGCTGCGCTCCGAGATCCTGGGGCGCACGCCGCAGCTCGAGGTCGAGCTGCCGCCGGGGGCGGACGCCGCGGCGGCGCGGCGGGCGGTGCTCGCGGTGCCCGGCGTCCGCGCGGCGCAGGTCCAGGCGCGCGGCGGCGGCTGGGTGGTGGCCGAGGGGAAAGTGCAGCCGGTCGAGCTGGTCGGGATCGAGGGCACGGTGCCGCGCTCCTTCCCCGGCGCCGCGGGGCGGCCCGAGGGGCTCTACGTGCCGCGCGGGCTGGCCGAGCGCTGGGCGCTCCGCCGCGGGCAGCTCCTGCGCCTCGCCTCGCCGCGCCCTACCTTGACGCCGTTCGGGCCGCAGCCGCGCGTCCGCACGCTGCCGGTCGCCGGCTTCTACGAGAGCGGCCGCACGCAGCAGGAGCGCGAGCGCGTGGCGCTGCCGCTGCGCGCGGCCGAGAGCCTGGTCGGCGGCGGCAGCCGGTTGCTCGAGGTGACGGCCGGCGGCCTGGACGAGGCGCTCACCCTCGCCGCGCGTCTGCCCGCCGTCCTGCCGCCCGGCGCCGAGGTGCGGACCTGGCAGGACCTCAACCGGCCGCTGCTCTTCGCGCTCCGTCTCGAGAAGGCGGTGCTCTTCGTGGCCGTCTTCCTGATCGTCCTGGTGGCGGCGCTGGCGCTGGTCGCCGACCTGGCGCTCGTCACCTCGAGCAAGCGGCCGGAGATCGGCATGCTCGGGGCGATGGGGGCGACGGCGGGCGAGGTCGGAGGCGCCTTCCTCCTGCTCGGCGCGCTGGTCGGCGGGCTCGGCACCGCCGCCGGCGCGGTCCTCGGCGTGGCCGGCGCCTGGGTGCTCGACCGCTACGAGCTGCTGCCGGTACCGGGGCGGGTCTACTTCCTCGACTACGTGCCCTTCCTGGTGCGCTGGCAGGACCTCGTTGTGGTGCTGGCGCTGACGCTCTTCCTGGCCCTCGTCTCGTCGTATTACACGGCGCGCCGCGCGGCGGCGATGGACCCTATTGAGGCGATGCGGCGGTGAGCGTCGCGGTGGCCGCGGCCGGCGTCCACAAGACCTACGTCGACGGCGTGCGCCGGGTGGAGGTGCTGCGCGGCGTCGACCTCGAGGTGGCGCCCGGTGAGCTGGTCGCGGTCGTCGGCCCCTCCGGCTCGGGCAAGTCCACCCTCCTGCACCTGCTCGGCGCCCTCGACCGGCCCGACGCCGGGGCGATCGCCATCGGCGGCACGGCGCTCACCGAGCTTTCCCCCCGCCGCCTCGCCCACTTCCGCAACCGCACGATCGGCTTCGTCTTCCAGTTCCACCAGCTGCTCGCCGACTTCGACGCGCTCGAGAACGTCATGCTCCCCGGCCGCATCGCCCGCCGCGACCCGCGGCAGGTGCTGGCGCGGGCCCGCGCCCTACTCGAGGAGGTCGGGCTCGCCGACCGGCTCGACCACTTCCCCAGCCAGCTCTCGGGCGGCGAGCGCCAGCGGGTGGCGATCTGCCGCGCCCTCGCGCTCGAGCCGCCGCTGCTCCTCGCCGACGAGCCGACCGGCAACCTCGACCCGGAGAGCGGCGCGCAGGTCTTCGACCTCTTCCTCGAGCTCCAGGAGAGGCACCAGACGACCGGGGTCCTCGTCACCCACAACCCCGCGATCGCCGCCCGCTGCGCCCGGGCGCTGCGGCTGGAGGGGGGCGTGCTGCAACCGGGCTGAGGGCGTAAGATGGCAATGTTGTGCGCAGCTTGGCACTTACCCTCCTCCTCTTGGCGCTCGCCGGTTGCCAGCCGCCCTCGGCGGGCGGCGCCGCGGCGCCCGGCGGCGAGGTGATCGAGACGAAGGTGTTGGCCGCGACCGAAGCGAAACCGGTCGAGCTGGGCGCCGAGCCGGTAACGGTCGAGGTGCCGCTGCGGCCGGAGGACAACCAGCGGCTGCTCCAGGCCGCGGCCGAGCCCGGCCGCCTCCTCCTGGCAATCGAGGGGCTGCGGCTGCTCGGCACCGGTCCCGCCTACGAGGTCTACCTGGACCTCCCCGAGGGCGCGGCCCCGGACCCCGAGGGCCCGCACTTCCTGGGCCTTGTCGCGCTCTTTGTCCCCCCCGGCCATCCTAGTGAAGTGACTCGCAGCTTCGACCTCTCCCGGGCGGTGCAAGCGCTACGCGAGCGGGGCCGCTGGACGGAGGAGCTGCGGGTGACTTTCGTGCCGGCCGACGGGGACAAGGTCGCCGCGCCCGCCGGACCCTCCCTACGCTTCCGGCGTCTCGTCTTCCACACGCGCTAGAAGCCCCGCGCAGGGGGGACTAGCAATGGGCGCCCGAGTGGTTCATCCTTTGCTGGAGAAATCCCTTTCAGAAGAGGAGGAGCTGCCATGCGCAAGCGACGTTCCCGACGGAGCTGGCTGTGGGCGGCCGTGCCCTTCGCGGTCCTTCTGCTCGTCGGCTGCAACGGCGGTGACAACGGCGACGACACCGACACCACCGCCACGACCGAGCCCACCACGACCGAGCCGCCGACCGTATTCACCCGGCAGGAGATCCACACCCTCACGCCGGAGCAGATCGACCGCTACAGGGCCGGCGTGGCGCTGATGCAGAGCCGGAACTCGAATGCGACGACCGACCCGACAAGCTGGCTCTATCAGGCGAACATGCACGCCTTCCCGGACCCCGACGATCCGGACCCCACCTGCGCCCCCACCCCCTTCCCCGGACCGAACCCGCCGGAGGCCTGGGGCACCTGCCAGCACTCGAGCTTCTTCTTCGTCGCCTGGCATCGCATGTACGTCTACTACTTCGAGCGCATCCTGCGCGCCGCCGTCCGCGAGGCGGCCGGCGATCCCAACTACGTCTTCGCGCTGCCCTACTGGGACTACGAGAACACTGCCTTCCGCGACCTGCCGGAGCCGTTCCGCAGCCCGGCCGACCCCTCGAACACGCTCTTCGTTTCCGCGCGAGCGGCGAAATGCAACAACGTCGTCGCCGGCAATCCATGCATCTCGGCCGCCGCGGCGTCGGACGACGTCGCCATGGACGATCAACACAAGAACTTCTGCGGCTGCAGCTCGCCGCAGACCTGTCCGGTCCCAGGCTGCGTGAACGTCTTCTCCTCCGACCAGACCTTCGGTGGCGGATTCACGCCGCAGCCGGAGCACTTCGGCAGCGGGCCCGGCGAGCTGGAGTTCCAGCCCCACAACGCGGTGCACCGAGCTATCGGCTCGGGGGGAGGCTGGATGGGCGATCCGGCGTGCGCGGCGCGCGATCCGATCTTCTGGCTCCACCACGCCAACGTCGATCGCCTCTGGCAGGTGTGGCTCAACAAGGAAGGCGGGCGGGCCAACACCACCAACGACACATGGCGGAACCAGACGTTCACCTTCTTCGACGAGACCAAGACGGCGGTCACCCTCACCGGCTGCCAGATCCTCAACATGGCCACCCAGCTCGACTACCAGTACGAAGGGCTGCCGGTGAACAACGTCGTCCTGTGCGACGATGGCCCGCTCACCGGCGAGGCGGGAGGCCCGCCGCCGCCGGCGCCCAAGACGCTGGCCTCGGGCGAGGCCGCGGAGACCCGCCTCGGCGCGCGGCGGACGTCGGTCAAGGTGGCGCTGCCGCAGGCGGTCAACCAACGCATCCTCACGCTCGCGGGGCCCGACCCAGGGCGCGTGCGGCTGGTCCTCGAGGGTGTGAAGCTCCTGCGTCACGGCCCGCTCTACGAGGTCTACTTGAACCTCCCGGCGGGCGCGACGCCAGACCCCAAGAGCCCGAACTACGTCGGCACAGTGGCGCTTTTCGACCACCCCGAGCACGCGCGGGAGCTGACCCGCAGCTTCGACGTCACCGACGAGGTGGCGAAGCTGAAGGCGGCGGGGCAGTGGACGGGCGAGCTCAATGTCACCTTCGTCCCGGGCGAAGCCGAGCAGGCGCTGACGGCGGCGGCCGGCAGCGGGCCGTTCGTGAGCGTCCGGAAGGTGTTGATCCAGGAGCAGTAGCCGTCCCGGCAGCGCCGCGCGGGCGGGCGCGAGGAGGTGAAATGGACCCTCGCCCCGTCCGCGTTCTCCTCTGCAGGATGCTAGAATCTTGGGCAGTCGGAACCTAGAGAATGTTCGAGAAGTACAACGAGAAGGCGCGCCGAGCCCTGTTCTTCGCCCGCTACGAAGCGAGCAAGCTGGGCAGCCGGGTCATCGAGTCGGAGCACATCCTGCTCGGCATCCTGCGTGAGGGCGAGGAGACGGTCACCGAGATCTTCCGCCGTCTCCAGGCCAAGCCCGAGGACGTCCGCCGCGAGATCGAGGGCGAGCGGATGTTCGTCGAGCGCATCTCCTCGACCGCCGAGCTGCCGCTCTCCGAGGAGTCGAAGAAGATCCTCGCCTACGCCTCGCACGAGGCCGACAGCATGCTCCACTCCACGGTCGGCTCGGAGCACCTGCTGATCGGCATCCTGCGGGTCGAGGGCTGCCTGGCGATGCGCATCCTGGCCCAGCACGGCTTCGACGTCTACACCGTGCGCGAAGAGGTCCTGGCGATCGCCAAGGAGCGGGAGGCGTCGCAGCAGAAGAAGGAGCTGCCGTTCCTCTCCGAGTACGGGCGCGACCTGACGTCGCTCGCCGCCGAGGCCTCCTTCGACCCGCTGATCGGCCGCGACGACGAGGTGGACCGCATCGTCCAGATCCTCTCGCGCCGCACCAAGAACAACCCCATCCTGCTGGGCGAGCCCGGCGTCGGCAAGACCGCGATCGTCGAGGGCCTGGCGCAGCGCATCGTCGAGGGACGGGTGCCGATCTTCCTCGCCCAGAAGCGGATCGTCGCGCTCGACCTCTCGCTCATCGTCGCCGGCACCAAATACCGCGGCCAGTTCGAGGAGCGCCTCAAGGGCATCCTCAAGGAGCTCAAGGAGAGCCGCGAGCTGATCGTCTTCATCGACGAGATCCACTCGCTGATCGGCGCCGGCTCCGCCGAGGGGTCGCTCGACGCCGCCAACATCCTGAAGCCCGCGCTCTCGCGCGGCGAGATCTCCTGCATCGGCGCCACGACGCTCAAGGAGTACCGCAAGTACATCGAGAAGGACCGCTCGCTCCTGCGGCGCTTCCAGGCCATCCAGGTGCAGCCGCCGTCGCCCGAGGAGACGCTGCAGATCCTCGACGGCATCAAGGACCGCTACGAGTCGTTCCACAAGGTGCGCTACCGCCCCGAGGCGCTGCGCACCGCGATCTACCAGTCGAGCCGCTACATCACCGACCGGCATCTGCCGGACAAGGCGATCGACGTCATCGACGAGGCCGGGGCGCGGGTCAAGCTCCGCCGCGTGCGCGACACCCAGAACCTGAGGAAGCTCGAGCAGGACATCCGCCAGGTGGTCAAGGAGATGAAGACCGCCATCTCCGACAAGGACTTCGAGCGCGCCGTCTACCTGCGCGAGAAGGAGATCGAGCTGCGCGAGGACCTCGAGCGGATGAGCATGGTGGCCGAGGAGAGCGGCGTCCTCGAGGTCACCCGGCACGACGTCGAGGAGGTCATCTCCTCGTGGACCGGCATCCCCGTCTCCTCGCTGCAGTCCGAGGAGGCCGAGCGGCTGATGAAGATGGAGGAGCTCCTGCGGGTCCGGGTCGTCGGCCAGGAGCGGGCGATCAGCGCCATCAGCCGCGCCATCCGCCGCTCGCGCCTGGGGGTCTCGAACCCGCAGCGGCCGGTCGGCTCGTTCATCTTCCTCGGCCCCTCGGGGGTGGGCAAGACCGAGGTCGCCCGCCAGCTCTCGGAGTTCCTCTTCGGCAGCCAGAAGGCGCTCGTCCGCTTCGACATGAGCGAGTACATGGAGAAGCACGCCGTCTCGAAGCTCATCGGCTCCCCGCCGGGCTACGTCGGCCACGAGGAGGGGGGGCAGCTCACCGAGCGGGTGCGGCGCCAGCCCTACTCGCTGATCCTCTTCGACGAGATCGAGAAGGCGCACCCGGACGTGGCCAACCTCCTGCTCCAGATCCTCGAGGACGGCACGCTCACCGACGCCTACGGCAACCACGTCGACTTCCGCAACACCCTGGTGCTGATGACCTCGAACATCGGCAGCAAACTGGTGCTGCGCGGCGGCCGTATGGGTTTCGGGGAGGGGGACGCGCAGGCGAGCTTCCAGCGCATCGAGGAGGAGATCCTGGCCGAGCTCAAGCGCGGCTTCAGCCCCGAGTTCATCAACCGCATCGACGAGGTGATCGTCTTCAACCCTCTCGGCGACAGGGAGCTGCGATCGATCGTCGACATCCTCCTGGGCGACGTCAACGCGACGCTCGCCGACCGCGGCCTCCAGGTCGAGGTCTCCGACGAGGCCCGCGAGTGGCTGCTCGCCCAGGCCGGGATCGAGCCCACGACCGGCGCCCGGCCGCTGCGCCGCGCCATCCAGCGGCACATCCAGGACGCGGTGTCGGAGATCCTCATCCACCAGCAGGGTGGGCACTGGGGCGAGGAGGGGGAGCTGCACCGGATCCGGGTCGAGCTCGAAGACGGCGTCCTCCGGTTCCACGCCCGCGACCAGGAGGCGCTCGCCGCTCGAAGCTGAGACGGTGTACTCTGGAGGCGGCCCGAAACGCCGGCGGCGGTGGCGCCGGTGCCAACATCTCACCGAGGTTCCCGCAATGAAGCTCGACGACACTCGCTGTGCCCCTCCGGCGTCGCGCCGCGCCCCGGCCACCCGTCTGCTGGCCTGGGCGCTGGCGGCGGCGCTCCTCCTCCCCGCGCCGGCGGCGCTCGCCCAGCAGGCGCCCGCCGGGTCGCGCATCGACGAGATCCAGTTCCAGGGCCTGCGCGCCCTCTCCGAGGAGACCCTCCTCTACTACCTCGGCCTCGAGCGCGGCCAGGCCCTCGACGCCGCGCGGCTCGACCAGAACGTCAAGGCGCTCTGGGACCGCAACCTGATCGACGACATCCAGGTGGACACCGAGCCGACGGCGCAGGGCGGGGTGCGGCTGACGATCACGATCGTCGAGCGGGCGACGGTGCGCTCGGTCGACTATCAGGGCATGAAGCGGATCTCGCGCAACGACCTGATCGACCAGATCGCGGCCAAGGGCATCCGCCTGCGCGAGGGGGATCCGCTCAACCTCGGCGAGCTCTACCGCGTCAAGGCGATGATCGAGGAGGCGTACGCCGAGAAGGGCTACCGCTTCGCCGACGCGACCTACGCCATCGAGGAGCTCACCCCGACCGAGAAGCGGGTCGTCTTCACCGTCGACGAAGGGGACCGGGTGCGGATCGCCGACATCGGCTTCGCGGGCAACCGCGTCTTCTCGGCGACCCGGCTCCGCCTGCTGATGCGCAAGACCAACGAGAGCGGCCTCTTCTCGCGCATCACCAAGAAGGACATCTACAACCCGGCCAACCTGCAGGAGGACCTCGACAAGGTCCGCGACCTCTACCGCGGCGCCGGCTACAAGAACGTGGTCATCGGCGAGCCGAAGATCGAGATCCGCGCCGGCGGCCAGACCGTGCCCGAGGAGCCGCAGGGCGGCAGTCAGGCGCCCGCCGCGAAGCGGCGCATGTTCATCACCGTCCCGATCGAGGAGGGGGAGCGCTGGAAGTTCGGCGAGATCTCGATCGAGGGTAACGAGATCTACACCGACCAGGCGCTGCTGCGCGCCTTCGAGCAGCGGCCGGGGAGCTGGCTGCGCGCCAAGGCGATCGACGACGGCGTCAAGGCGGTCACCGAGACCTACCACAACACCGGCTACATCTTCGCCCGCATCGAGCCCGAGCTGGTGGAGAAGCCCGGCAACGTCGCCGACCTCGTGGTGCGCATCCGCGAGGGCGAGCAGTTCCACGTCGGGCGCATCGAGTTCGAGGGCAACGACCGCACCATGGACAAGGTGCTGCGCCGCGAGCTGCGCCTGATCGAGGGCGGCGTGATGAACATCGGCGCGGTGCGCAACAGCATCTACAAGATCAACCAGCTCGGCTACTTCGAGCTCGACAAGGAGGAGCCGGTCGAGTTCGACCAGAACACCGAGGCGAAGAAGGTCCACCTGCTGTTCAAGGGGACGGAGAAGGAGCGCACCGAGCTGCAGTTCGGCGGCGGCTGGAGCGAGCTCGACGGCTTCTTCGGCCAGTTCGCGATCAACACCAAGAACTTCCTCGGCCGCGGCGAGCAGGTGGGGGTGGCCTTCCAGAGCGGCCGCTTCCGCAACTACTTCGACCTCTCCTACTACGTTCCCTGGTTCCTCGACCGGCCGCAGTCGATCGGCATCCGCGCTTTCGACCAGGAGCTCGACTTCCGGGTGGCGGCGCAGCAGGAGTTCCGCCGCAAGAGCACCGGCGGCGTCCTCACCTACGGCCGCCAGCTCGGACTCTTCCAGCAGGGCTCCGTCAGCTACAACCGCTCGGTGCTCGAGGACGAGACCGAGATCCTGTTCGACGAGACCGGCAATCCGATCCCCGAGCCCGAGGCGCTGCGCTTCCGCGAGATCGACAACTCCTCGCTGCGGCCGGCCTACAGCTACGACAGCCGCGACAACCCGTTCGAGCCGACGCGCGGGCGCCGCCTGACGCTGGGCGTCGAGTACGCCGGCGGATTCCTCGGCGGCGACAACTACTTCGTCCGCCCCGAGGCGAGCTTCAGCATCTTCCAGCCGATCGGCCGCGCGCCGGTGGCGACCGTCCTCGCCTTCAACGTCGAGGGCGGGCTGGTGGACCCCTTCGGCGGCCGCGAGTTGTCCTCGCTCGAGCGCTTCTTCCTCGGCGGCGACAACAGCATCCGCGGGCACCGCTTCCGCTCGATCGTGCTGCGCGACGACCAGGGGCGCATCCTGCTCGACGAGGGCGGCTTCGCCCTCGGCGGCGACAGCTTCGTGCAGCTCAACCTGGAGTATCATTTCCTGCTCGGCGGGCCGTTCCGTCTGCTGATCTTCGCCGACGGCGGCAACGTCTTCGGCGAGGGCGACTCGCTCGACGTCTCGAACCTGCGCACGACGGCGGGGGCCGAGCTGCGGGTGCTGGTGCCGGTCTTCGGCGCCCCGCTGCGGTTCATCTACGCGACCAACCTCGACCCCCTGCCGGGCGACCGGTTCGAGGCGTTCCAGTTCAGCGTCGGTACGAGCTTCTAACGAAGGAG
>DASUNQ010000351.1:0-9006 GCA_036277075.1 Thermoanaerobaculia bacterium | reverse complement strand
CTGCGGCACCGCCACCAGCCGCCCCGGTCCGGCGAAGAGGTCCGCGACGAGCGACAGCGCGTGCGAGAGCCCGATCGTCATCGCCGGCCGCGTCGAGGCCGCCGCGGGCGCCGCGCGCCGCTGCCAGCCGCGCCAGCGGTCCCGCAGCTCGGGCGACCCGAGCGCCTCGACGCCCGCGGGCGAGACGCCCGCGCCCTCCGCCAGCCGCCGCCCGAGCGGCGAGAGAGCCCCCCAGAGCGCCGGGGCCTCGCGCGCCAGCGCCCGCTCGGTGCCGAGATCGATCACCGGGGGGAAGTCTCCCCCAAAGCGCGGGCGCCGCGCCAGCGCCGCGGCGGCCCGGCGGGAGCGATCTGCTATGGTGCCGGCGATCGCAAGGCGCTCTGGACGGATGCGCAGCAACCGGCTCCTCATCGCCGTTCTCGTCCTCCTCTCCGGCGCCCGCGCGGCGCCCGGTCGCGCCGAGGCCCTGCCCGAGCCGATCACCTACACCCTCCGCTTCCCCAGCCCCGAGTCCCACACGGTGGACGTCGAGGCCGTCGTCCCCACCGGCCGCGTCAACCACCTCGAGCTGATGATGCCGGTCTGGACCCCGGGCTCCTACGTGCTGCGCGAGTACGCGGGGCAGATCGAGGAGATCGCCGCCGGCACTCCCGAGGGCTTCCCGCTCGAGCTCCAGAAGACGGCGAAGAACCGCTGGCGGGTGATCGCCGGCGGGCGGCCGCGCATCGTCGTCCGCTACCGCGTCTACGGCCGCGAGCTCTCGGTGCGCGGCAACTACGTCGAGCGCGACTTCGCGGTGCTCAACGGCGCCGCCACCTTCCTCACCCCCGCCGCCGAGCGCAAGCGCACCTACTTCGTGCAGCTCGAGCCGGCGCCGCAGTGGGCGACGGCGGTCACCGCGCTCGAGGCGGTCGGCGGTCCCAACCGTTTCCGCGCCCCGGACTACGACGCGCTGGTCGACTCGCCGATCCTCCTCGGCAACCCCGCCCTCTACCGCTTCGAGGCCGGCGGCCGCACCCATCTCCTCGCCAACGAAGGGGAGGGGGGCGTCTGGGACGGCGCGCGCTCGGCCGCCGAGCTCGAGCGGGTGGTGCGCGAGCAGATCGCCTTCTGGGGCAACGTCCCCTACGACCGCTTCGTCTTCCTGAACCTCATCGTCGAGGCGACCGGCGGGCTCGAGCACGCCGAGTCCTTCACCGTCATGACCAGCCGCTGGAAGGCGCGCACCCGCGACGGCTGGCTCGACTGGCTGGGGCTCGTCAGCCACGAGCTCTTCCACGCCTGGAACGTCAAGCGGCTGCGGCCGCGCGAGCTGCAGGCGCCCTTCGAGTACGAGACCGAGGTCTACACGCCGAGCCTGTGGATCGTCGAGGGCCTGACCTCCTACTACGACGACCTGCTGGTCCACCGCGCCGGGCTCTCGACCCGCGACGAGTACCTGAAGCGCCTGTCGCGCGACGTCGAGCGGCTCCAGACCGCCCCCGGACGTCTGGTGCAGCCGCTCGTCGACTCCTCCTTCGACGCCTGGATCAAGCACTACCGCCGCGACGAGAACACCCCGAACTCCGGGGTGAGCTACTACACCAAGGGGGCGCTCGTCGGCTTCCTGCTCGACGCGCGCATCCGCCGCGCCACCGCCGGCGGCGCCAGCCTCGACGACGTGATGCGCCGCGCCTTCGCCCGGTGGTCCGGCCCCAGCGGCTATCGCCACGACGAGTTCCTGGCGCTCCTCTCGGAGGTCGCCGCGAGCCCGCTGGGCCCGTGGCTGCAGAAGGCCCTCGAGACCACCGAGGAGCTGGACTACGCCGAGGCGCTCGCCTGGTTCGGGCTCCGCTTCAAGGACCCGAAGGCGAAGAAGGAGGGGGAGGAGCCCGAGGAGCCGGCGGGCTGGCTGGGGGTCGAGGCCGAGGCCCGCGGCGGGCGGCTGGTGGTGACCGAGGTGCGTCGCGGCACCCCGGCGCACGCGGCGGGAGTCAACGTCGAGGACGAGATCCTGGCGCTCGGCGGCTTCCGCGTGCCGCCCGACAAGCTCGACGAGCGGCTCGCGGCCTACCGGCCGGGCGAGAAGACGGAGCTCCTCGTCGCCCGCCGCGAGAGGCTGGTGACGCTCGCCCTGGTCCTCGGCGAGGAGCCGGGGGAGCCCTGGCGGCTCGAGGTCGATCCCGGCGCCACGCCGGAGCAGACGGCCCGCCTCGACGCCTGGCTCGGCCGTCCTCAGAAAGCCAGCGTCCAGGCGCGGACCGCGAGCCCCGCCGCCTCGACCGCCACCGCTCCGAAGTAGCGGGGCGCCGGCTCGAGGTGCGCGAGCGCCCAGCGCGCCGCCCGCTCCGCGTCCCCCTCGAGCGTCAGCATCCGCGCCGGCTCCTGCGGCCCGAGCGTCACCACGAAGGCGTCGAGCGGCGCGGCGAGCCCCACCCCCAGCGCCTTGAGGTACGCCTCCTTGCGCGTCCAGCAGCGGAAGAAGGCCGCGACGCGCTCCGCCTCGGGCAGCGCCATGAGCTGCGCGTGCTCCGCCGCCGAGAAGAAGCGCTCGGCGATCTTCTCGAGGTCGTCCAGCGGCCGCAGCTGCTCGACGTCGGCGCCGACCTCGCGCTCCCGCGTCACCGCCAGCAGGGCCAGCTCGTGGGAGTGCGAGAGGTTGAAGTGCAGCGGGCCGGCCGCCGCCGAGCCCGGCGCGAGGTCCGGCTTGCCGCGCTCGCCGTAGGTGAACGCGAGCCGCTCGGGAGGGACGTCGAGGTAAGCGCCGAGGAGCGCCCGCAGCACGCCGCGGCCGACCGCGAAGCGGCGGCGATGGACCTCGAAACGGAAGCGCTCGACGCGGGCCCGCTCGTCGGGGGCGAGGAGCGCGCGCAGCTCTTCGATCCGCTCCGCCGGCGGGTCGAGCGGCGCCGCCCAGAGGTGCAGCTCCCCCGCCGGCAGCGCGAGCGGCGCGCCGGCGGCGCGCGGCGGAAAGGGGATCAAGGCCGCGCGGCGAGGGCGGGAGGCGCGAGCTCGGCGAGGTCGCGCGCCACGGCCTCGGCGACCAGCCCGCGCGCCGAGTGGAGGAAGAAGTGGTCGCCGGGGAACAGGCGCAGGCGGAAACGGCCGCGGGTCTCGCCGCGCCAGTCCTCGAGGTCCTCGCGCGTCACCTCGGGATCGCCGAGGCCGCCGAAGACCGAGATCCCCGCCGCCAGCGGCTCTTCCGGCCGGTGCGTCCAGGTCTCGTGCAGCGCGAAGTCGGCGCGCAGCAGCGGGAGCAGCAGCGCCATCAGCTCGCCGTGGCCGAGCACCTCCTCGGGCGTGCCGTTGAGCTCGCGCAGGCGGGCCAGGAACTCCGCCTCCGGCAGCTCGTGGATCGGCTCCTCGCGGCCCGGCACGCGCGGACCGCGCCGGCCCGAGAGCAGGAGGTGGAGCGGCTCCGGCCCGCCGCGGCGGCGCAGCGCGCGCGCCAGCTCGTAGGCGACGAGCGCGCCGAGGCTGTGGCCGAAGAAGGCGAAGGGGACGTCGGCCAGCGGCAGCGCGCCGGCGAGCTCCGCGACGAGGGGCTCGATGCGCGTCGGCGGCGGCTCGCGCAGGCGCCCCTCGCGGCCGGGGAGCTGGACCGGGCAGACCTCGATCGTCGAAGGGAGGTCCGCCCCCCATCCGCGGTACGCGGAGGCGCCGCCGCCGGCGTAGGGGAAACAGAAGAGACGCAGGCGCGCCCGGGGGTTGATCTCCCGGTAGGCCAGCCAGGGGTTGGAACGGCTCAGTTCGAGGTCTGCTCCGCCTGGCGCTGCCGCTCCATCTCCTCCATCTTCTTGCGCAGCGAGAGCGGCCGCATGTCGGTCCAGACTTCCTTGATGTAATCGAGACACTCCTGCTTCAGGCCGCTCTTGCCGACGTCGTTCCAGCCCAGCGGGTTCTCGCGGTGGGCGGGCCAGATCGAGTACTGCTCCTCGTGGTTGACCACGACCTTGTAGATGGTCGTGTCCTCGCGTTCTTCCCAGCTCATGGCGCGTCTCCTTGGTTTCCACCCTAAGAGTGCCGCGCGCCGACGTTACGGGACAGCTCGCGGGCGCGCGCCAGCGCGCCGACCAGGGCCTCGAGGTCGCTCTCCACGGTGCGGTGGTTGGTGACGCAGGCGCGCAGCACCGGCCCGACTTCGCCGAGCCGGACGACGTTGATCCAGGCCGCGCCGGAGGCGACGACCTGCGCCGCGATCTCCGCGAGCGCCTCGCCGGCGCGGCCGTCGGAGCCGGCGTCGACGAAGCAGACGACCGGCAGCGGCGTGTCGTTGACCACCCGCCAGCCGTCGGCGGCGAGCATCGCGCGCAGGCGCTCGCCCATCCGCGTCTGGTGCCGCACCGCCGCCTCGTAGCCCTCCCAGCCGGCGACGGCGAGGGAGAGGAAGAGCTTGAGGCCGATGAAGCGCCGCGACCACTGCATGCTGTGGGCGTAGGGGTCGGCCACGACGGCGCCGGCCGCGGCGCGCGGCATGTACCCCTCGCCGACGCGGAAGGTGCGCTCCAGCAGGCCGGGGTGGCGGTGGAGGTAGATGCCCGCCCCCATCGGCACCGACAGCCACTTGTGGGCGTCGAAGGTGATCGAGTCGGCGCGCTCGATGCCGGCGAGCGCCGGCCGCAGCTCGGGCACCAGCGCCGCGGCGCCCCCCCAGGCGGCGTCGACGTGGAGCCACAGCCCCTCCTCGGCCGCCAGCTCGGCGAGGGGGGCGATCGGGTCGACGATGCCGGCGCTCGTCGTGCCGGCGGTGGCGACGACCAGGAACGGCGCGTGCCCCTCCGCGCGGTCCTCGGCGAGCCGCGCGCGCAGGTCGCCGACGCTCAGCCGCAGGCGCGCGTCGAGGCGCACCTCGCGCACCGCCTCGGCGCCGAGGCCGCTGAGCCGCGCCGCCTTGGCGAAGGAGTGGTGGGTCTCGGCCGAGACGTAGAGGAGCGGCCGGCTGCGCAGCGCCAGGAGGCCGCGCCGACCCGCCTCGGGGAAGGCGCGCTGGAGAGCGACCAGGACGGCGGTGTGGTTGGCCTCGGCGCCCCCGGTGCAGAAGGAGCCCTCGGAGCGGTCCGGGTCGTAGCCGAAGCGGCCGGCGAGGGCGCGCACCAAGTGCCGCTCGATCTCGTTCGCCAGCGGGCTGTGGCTCCAGGCGGCGAGCTGCGGGTTCCAGGCCGCGACCAGGGCGTCGGCCGCGATCCCCATCGTCGTCGGCGCCGGGTTGAAGAGGCCGAAGTAGCGCGGGTGCGGCGTGTGGACCTGGTGGCGGGTGAGCCCGTCGACCGCGAAGTCGAGCGCCGCCTCCGGCGCCACGGGCCGCGCGAAGTCGAACGGCGCGAGGAGGAGGCGGATCTCGCCGGCGTCGCCCCCCGCCGCCACCGGCAGGCCCTCCACCCCTTCGGCGTAGCCCTCGATCGCCTCGACCAGGCGGCGCCAGAGAGCGCGCCGAGCCTCCTCTTCCAGCCGCAGCATGGAGGCGCCATCATAGGGCAGGCCCGAGAAGGCCCGGCTGAGCTACTCGGGCAAGACCAGCCGACCCGCGCTCCGGTCGAACTCCTCGGGAATCGCCTCGCGTCGAAGGCCGAACGCTTCATAGACCCGCTCGATGAGCCGATAGCCACAGCGATCCGGCTCAGCTTCGATCTCCTCGAAGCGAAACACCAACGGCCTTTCCAGTGTGAAGTCGGCCGACTCCGTGAAGCTCTCCGGTCCCCCCAACCGAGACCAGGAGCCGGGGGAGCCGGGACGCAGCTTCCAACCCTTGATCCCGAAGAGCGCCAGCTCGGCGACCACGCGGTCTTGGGCTCGTAGCACGCCCTCGTAGAGCACGCGCGCGATCCGAAAGGCGGAGATCGGGAATTCGAGGAGTGCGAGGGGCCAGATCTCGCGCGGGTCATCGCCCTTCCAGTGGAGCCTCCGGAGCGGTAGTCCGAAAACGAGTCCGCCATCGCGCCTGACCTCAACGTAATCCAGGTCCGCCGGATTCGTCACCAGCTTGCCCTTGCGAACCTCCAGCCGGTGAAGCCCCGCGAAGTTCCATCCCATCGGGCGGTTGCCGCTCAAGCGTGGTTCCTGCAGGAGGTCTGCAACCTTCGGCTCCTGAATGTGGAGCTCCACCTCGGCGGCCGGCTCCAAGCGAAGCCAAAACGACTCGCCTCCATTCCGCTGCGCCGCAGCCTGTTCCGTGAGCACCTTGGCCATTGCGTGCTGCAGCTCCTGATCTGAAGGCAAGATCTTCGTCGAACCGCCGAGGACCTCCTCACGCGTCATCAGTCGGGCGCGGTCGGCGACACGCGTCACAAAGATGCGTCCGCCATGACTGAGAAGCGCGTAAGGACGATGCGTCGCTTCCGGTCTCGCCTCGATCCGCAAGACGACTCCGCCGTCTGTGGGCACCCGCCGCAGCTCGACCTCACGAGCCGAGGGAGCTGGCTCGATCGCGTCGACCAGGTAGTCGAGAAGTCGGCGCTCCGCGCCATCGGGGGTGCTGAGCGGTTCGACGGTCACGGCTCGACCCTGCTCTTCCCGCAGCCCGACCCAGACCGTGCCACCCTGGGCATTGAGCATCGCGACGACCGCGCGACCAACCAACTCCGGGCGGTCCAGCGCGTCTCGTCCCTTGAACTCGAGCTGCTGGTTCTCTCTCGCACCCAAGGGAATGGCTTCAGTCATCGCTGCTCTCCCTGTATGACCGAGGCTGTATCCAGGAGGAAGCGCGTCAGGCTGATCGGCCGCGCACCGCTTTGCCTTTCAGGCTCCTCCACCGATCCGCCGTGGACGAGAAGCAACCGGTCTGCACCGAGGGCCTTCCCCGCCCGCTCCACTTCGGCAAGCTTCTCCGGTCGTCGGCGGCCGCTGCTCGTGACCTCGATGCCGACGACCGCGTCGTTCAGCTCGACGACGAAGTCGAGCTCTTCTCCCGCGGGTGAACGGAAGTACGTCAGAGCTCCACCGAGCTGCTGGACGACTTCCCGCAAGTGACGGAACACCGCTGCCTCGAACACCCTGGCGCGCAGGCGCTCCTCACGTCGCGAGAGCGCAAAGGCTTGCACCAGACCGTGATCTGCCGCGAAGATCTTCACCTTCGAGCGAATGCGCGCCGAGGGCTGTCGCGTGCTTCGTTCCAGTTCTGCGAGCAGAAGCGTCTCCGTCAAGAGGTCCTTCCACACGCGCACCGTTCTTGGGTCGGCTGCGAGGTCGGAGCCCCGCGCCTCGGCGGTGAACTCCGCGCCCGAGTCTTGGACCAGATAGACGAAGAGGTCTCTGGCTCGCCGCACGTCCAAGGCCAGGGGGGAGAGGTCGCGGAGGATCGCTCGGTCGACGATGTCGCTCCTGATCCTCGCCCGAGCCTCGGGGAAGTCGTCGCTCAGAGCGTGCTCCGGAAAACCACCCAGAGCCAAGAAGCGTTCCAGAACATTCGGGAAGCGGCGGAGCGCCTCATCGACGCTCTCGGTGCGAGCCCCATGGAGCCGCACGAACTCCGCGAAGGACAGCCCTTCGATGAGGAACTCGTCCCATCGTCCTTGACCCGACTCACGACCACCTTGGCGCAGAAGGGTGGCCGCCGAGTCGGTCACCACGATGCGGTGTCCACCCGCATCCACGGCTTGTTTGAGCCAGCGGTCCCATGCCCCTGCACGCCCGACTTCATCGAGCAGGAGCGCCCGCGGGTGGTCTCGATCGGACCCGACGGCCTTCGCGTCGACGACCTCGCGCGGAGTAAGCGGCTGGACGATCCGATGATCGGAGAAGTCGAAGTAGGTGAGATTCTGGGGCGGCCAACCGGCGGCGAGCAGGTCATCCGCGACTTGGAGCAAGGCGACAGTCTTCCCCACCTGGCGTGGACCAAGGACGACGACCGCCCGTCGATCGCTGAGCCGCTGGACCTGCGCCAGGATGCGTGGCTGGAGGTCGCGTCGCACGCCGAACCGGCGCGCGCGGCGAGTCGCCCCGTCCGTCCACCAGGGATTCTGGTCCTGTAGGATCTCCAGGAAGCTCATCTCAATGCTCCTAAACGAAGAATCCTCCTACATCGGGCTGTCTAAAGCAAAGTGGCGCTGACGGAGTCGGCTTTTTCCGGCGGTCCCCCCGACTCAGCGCTCCTCTACGCCCCCCACGGGCGGCCCGGGCGGTTCTGGAACCCCTGGGGGAGCTTTCCCAACCGCCTCGTCGACGTCCTGCGCTGGAAGCTGCTGTCGCGCAACCCGTACGGCCGCCGCGGGCCGCTCGCGGTGCCGCGGGTCGACAACGACGGCGCCTACCTGGCACGGCGCGGGGAGCCGCCGTCGCTCACCTGGGTGGGGCACTCCACCTTCGCGATCCAGGACGGCGGCGGGGTGGCGCTCACCGACCCGCATTGGGGGCCGCGCGCGCTCGTCGTGCCGCGCCTGACCGCGCCCGGGGTGCCGCTCGCCGCGGTCCCGGAGGACGCCTTCGCCGTGCTCTCGCACAACCACTACGACCATCTCGACGCCTGGACCGCGCGCCGGCTGCCGGCGGGCGTCCGCTGGTACGTGCCCTGGGGCGTCGGGCGATGGTTCCGCCGCCGCCTCGGCGCCGCCGCCGCGGCGAACGTGGTCGAGCTCGACTGGTGGGAGAGCGCCCGCCACGGCGCGTGGACTCTCACCTGCCTGCCCGCCCAGCACTGGTCGAACCGGCTCTCCGAGCGGCGGCACGCCTCGCTCTGGGCCTCCTGGCTCCTCGACTCGGGAGCGCGCCGCTACTACTTCGCCGGCGACACGGGCTGGTTCCACGGCTTCGCCGAGCTCGGCCGCCGCTTCGCGCCGATCGACGTCGCGCTGCTGCCGATCGGCGCCTACGAGCCGCGCTGGTTCATGCGCTACCAGCACCTCGACCCGGCGGAAGCCTGGCGCGCCTTCGGCGACCTCGGGGCGCGCCGGCTGGTGGCGATGCACTGGGGGGTCTTCGACCTCACCGACGAGCCGCCCGACCTGGCGCCCCGGGCCCTGAGCGAGGCCCTCGCCGCGGCGGACGGCGACCCGGCGCGCGTCGTGGTGCCGGCGATCGGCGAGCGGTGGCTGG
>DASUNQ010000350.1:0-9308 GCA_036277075.1 Thermoanaerobaculia bacterium | reverse complement strand
AGGCTGGAAGAAGACCTGTTCGATGTCCGGGGGAAGCACCGGCGGGCCGGCCGCTTCGGACGCCACGGGACGCGTCGCAGGGACGGCGTGGGCGGGCGGCGGCGCCGGAGCCACGGCGCCGCTGGCCGGCACCGCGGGGGTTTCACCCATCAGCCGCTGGATCTCCACGCGCGTGAGGGGTCCCCGCAGGTAGGACATCGCCCAGCGGCTCTGCAAGACCACCGGCTTGTCCTCGTGGACGTTGCGCATCAGGAACAGGCGCGGCGCCAGGCGGCCGAGCAGCTCGGTCAGCTCCCCGCGGTTGAGGCCGGCGCCGGCGGCGGCCCCCTGGAGGCCGTCGAGCAGCCGCTCGCGGTCGCGCTCGGTCTGCAGGCGCCCGATCCACCAGGTGCCGATGTTGCCGAGCCCCTTGTAGTCGAGGTCCACCGGGTTCTGGGTCGCGACGACGACCCCGAGCCCGAAGGCGCGCGCCTGCTTGAGCAGCGTCAGCAGCGGGCGCTTCGACGGCGGCTCGGCCACCGGCGGCGCGAAGCCGAAGAGCTCGTCGATGACCAGCAGGGCGCGCAGGCTGCCGGTGCCCGGACGGGTGCGCATCCAGCCCAGGGTCTGGTTCAAGAGCAGGGCGACGAAGAAGACCCGCTCGGCGTCCGCGAGGTGGGCGAGCGAGAAGATCGCGACGCGGGGCTTGCCCGCGGCCGTGTGGAGGAGCGCGCCGACGTCGAGCGGCGCGCCTTCGAGCCAGGCGCGGAAGCCGGGGGCGGCGAGGAGGTTGTTGAGCGCCATCGCCAGCGCGAAGCGCTCGCGCTCGGGGTAGAAGGACTCGAGGTCGAGGACGCCGACCCGCTCGACCGGCGGCCGCTGCACCGCCTGGATGAGGCCGGGGAGGTCGAGCCCGCGGCCGGTGCGCCAGACGGCGTCGACGATCGTCGAGAGGAAGACGTGGTCGCGGCTCTGCACCGGGTCGGCGTCGCGCCCGAGCAGGGTGAGGAGGCTCGCCACCAGCGTGCCAACCCGCTCGCGCAGCAGGTCGCCGTCGGCCAGCACCTCGGCCGCCGGCGCGGCGAGGGAGGCGAGGATCGAGACGGGCAGGCCCGCGGTGCTGCCCGGGGTGTAGATCGCGAAGTCGGCCGCCGCGCGCAGGCGGGCGATCCGCTCGCCGCTCTGCCCCCACTCGGCGAGCCCGGCGCGCCACGCGGCCGCGACGTGGGCGGCGTGCTCCTCGGCGGTGCGCCCGGCGCGGCGCGCCTCCTCCGGGTCGACCCACGGCGCGAAGTCCTCCGGCCGCAGCTCGGGGAAGGTGAGGAGGAGGTTGCTCAGGTCCCCCTTGGGGTCGATCACCAGGGCGGGGACGCCGTCGAGGGCGGCCTCTTCCAGGAGCGAGATCGTCAGCCCGGTCTTGCCGCTCCCGGTCATCCCCACGATCAGGCCGTGGGTGACCAGGTCGCGCGAGTCGTAGAGCAGCGGCTCCGCCGCCCCCGCCCCGCGCTCCAGATCGAACTCCCGCCCCAGGTAGAGGGCGCCCAGCTTCTCGTAGGTCTCCGGCGTCGTCGCCATCCGCGCTCCTCCGGGCGCGGAGTCTGCCACGGAGCGGGGGTTCAGGGCGGCAGCGGCTGGCCTTCGCGGGCGGTCAGCTCGCCGAAGAGGCGCCGCAAGCGGTCGGTGAGGGGGCCGGGGGCGCCGGCGCCGATCGGGCGGCCGTCGACCTCGAGGACCGGCGTCAGCTCGCCCATCGTGCCGGTGGTGAAGACCTCGTCGGCTTGGTAGACCTCGGCGAGGGTGACGCGCCGCTCTGCCGCCGGGATGCCCTGCTCGCGCGCCAGCCGCAGCACGAGGACGCGGGTGATCCCGGGAAGGCAACTGTCCGCGAGCGGCGTGACCAGCTCTCCCCGGCGTGCCAGAAACACGTTCGTGGCGTTGGTCTCCGCCACGAAGCCGTCGACGTCGAGCATCAGCGCGTCGTCGGCGCCGGCGGCGTTGGCCTCCAGCTTGGCGAGGATGTTGTTGAGCAGGTTGTTGTGATGGATCTTCGAGTCCAGGCACTGCGGGCTGTTGCGGCGGGTCGCGGCGGTGACCAGCCGGATGCCGCCGGCGGGGTAGACCGGCGCCTTCCACTCGGCGAGCACGATCAGGCGGCAGCCGGCGCGGTTGAGGCGCGGGTCCATGCCGGAGGTGACCTTCTCGCCGCGGGTCAAGGTCAGCCGCACGTGGACGCCGTCGCGCATGCCGTTGGCGCGCAGCGTCGCGAAGAGCGCCGCCTCGACCTCCTGCCGCGACGGCACACCGGCAAAGGCCAGCGCCCGGGCCGAGGCGAAGAGCCGGTCGAGGTGGGCGTCGAGCATGAAGACCCGCCCGCCGTAGACCCGCAGCCCTTCCCACACGGCGTCGCCGCCCTGGACCGAGCTGTCGAAGACCGAGACCTTGGCCTCGCCGCGGGGCAGGAGCGCGCCCCCCACGTGCACCAGGATCTCGGCGTTGCGCGGGTCCGGCTCCACCTCTAGCCCTCCCCCGCCTTGATCGCCACGGCGTAGAGCCGTTCGTAGCGCGGCAGGCACTCGGCGAGCAGCGGCGCGAGCCGCTCGGGGAAGGGCGCCGTCTTCGGGCGGTAGGGCGCGAAGCCGGTCGAGCGGTGGACGTTGTGGTACCAGTCGGGCGCCCAGCAGCCGTCGTAGGGCTTCGGGCCCGCCTCCCACTCGAGCATCGCCGGCTCCCAGGGGATCCCGAGAGCGCCGCAGAGCCGGCGCAGCACCCCCTCCGGGTCGCGCAGCAGCTCGGCGGCGTCGAGCACGAGGGCGGGCTGCCCGAGGGCGCGCAGCTCGTCGAGGAACTCGGTCTGCGCCGCGTAGCCGGTGTCGCGCAGGACCGGCTGCGGCAGCTGCTCGGCGAGGGTCGGCAGGACGTCGCGCGGGTGGCGCGTCAGCAGGACGTTCGCCGTCGCGGCGAGGAACCCGCGGTCGAGGTCCACGAGGTGGTGGGCCATCTGCTTGAGGAACAGCACCGGCCGGTCGCAGGGGCCGAGGATCACCTCGCGCACCACCCGCTCGCCGTCGGTGTCCATCCGCCGCAAGACCTCCTCGGCGTGCGGGTGCGCGGCCTCCGAGACCCGGAGGTAGTGGCCGTAGAGCGGCTCGTCCACGACCCGCGTGTCCGGCCGCTGCGCGAAGGCGTACATCAGCGCGGTCGAGACGTTGCGCGGTCCCGACCAGACGTTGAGGCGGAGGGTGTCGCCGCGGGGGGGCTCCACGGGCGCCGCAGGATATCAGCCCGGGTGTGCGAGCAGCGTGCGGACGGCCCCCACCATCTCGGCCGGCGGCACGGCGAAGCTGTCGTACTTCGAGACCCCCGGCACGATGTGGACGCCGTAGACCTGTCCGAGCGCCGCCGCCAGGTGCCAGAAGAGGGGGAAGAAGGAGCGCTGCGGCATCAGCTCGAGGACCCGCGCGCCCGGCGGCGCGAAGAGCAGGTTGGCGAGCCCGGAACCGTGCGCCCCGACGACCAACCGGGCGCGGGCGAAGAGGGCGACCTGCTCGGCGGCCGGGAGGCGATCGGAGTCGAAGTCCACCCACTCCCACTCCGGGAAAGCCCGCCGGAGCGCCGCCAGCAGCTCGTCGTGGTTCTCGAGCAGGCAGACGTCCACCCGCGCGTTCAGCCCCAGCCGCTCGCAGACACGATTGCGGAAGGCGGTCCGCTGCGCCGGGGTGCGCCGGACGAGGACCGCACAGGGAGGGCGGCGCGGGAGGCCCGCGGTGAAGGCCGCCCGCACCCGCTGCAGGAGCTCGCGCGGCGGCGCCAGGAAGGGGGGCGGCGTCGCCGCGTAGAGCCGCCCGGCCTGGTAGAGGGTCTGCGGGTCGTAGCGGATCAAGCGGCGCGGCGCGACCCCGAGAAGGGCGAGGTGCTCGTCGAAGGCGCCGCAGGTGAGGAGCTCGATCTCCGGGTCGGCGGCGAGCAGCGGCCGCAGCAGGCAGAGGAGCGGCAGCGCGTGGGTCAGGTGGTAGTAGTAGACGTACCCGCGCTTCACCACCAGCGAGGCGAGCTTGGCGTGGCGGCTCCGCCGCGGCCTCGCCCGCGCCAAGTCGGCACGGCCCGCCGCGCGCCGCCGGCTCGCCTCGTAGAGCGACCGCAGACCGGCTCGCGCCTCGCCGTCGGCCGGTGCGTGCAGCTCGTAGTAGACCTCCGGCGTGCAGGTCAGCGATCCCAGGCCGGCGAGCGCGAGCGAGCTCTGTTCGAGGCCCAGCGCCAGCGGCCGGGACGCGGCGAGGTAGGCCAGGTTCTCGCTCACTCCCGACTCGGGGGAGAAGACGAAGAGGCGGCCGGGACGCGCCAGGAGGCCGTCGGCGCCGGCCAGCGCGTCCGGCAGCTCGGCCACCTCGCAGGGCGGCGGCGTGCGGTAGAGGTTGCGGCCGTCGAAGCGTGGCCGCAGGCGCTCGGCGGCCACCGCGGACGGGCAGTGGAAGGTGGTCTCCTCCACCGCCACCCGCGGGTTCGTCCAGAGCGGGTCGGGACGGCGGAACGGGCGGCAGGCCAGGCGCGCATGGAGCCGGGCCTCGCCGTCCTCGCGAAACGAGCGCGCCAGCGCCAATCGCTGGGCCATGGACCTTTTTCCCTCCAACCTTGCGAGTGTTACTATCCGCGAGAAAGCACGAGGTCAAGCTCCGGCGGTTTCAATGGTGTGGCCGTTGCGCGCCCGGCGCGGGCGCGAGGAGGTCCTGCCGTGCGATCAGGGCGTGCCGCGTTCCCCCTCTTCCTTCTGGTGACGGCGGCCGCGACGCCGTTCCTCCTCGCCCCTCCCGTCCCCGAGGTGCGCGCCGCCGAGCCGCCGCCTCCCGCCGCCGTCCCGGCGGTCTGTCGCGAGCCGCTGCCCCTCCCGAGCGAGCTGCCGTTCGAGAAGTCCGAGTACGAGGCAAAGCTCGGTCGCTTCCTGCAGGCGGAGTGCTACCTCCACTTGGGGTGGCAGCACGACCGGCAGCTCCGCGTGACCGGCCCCACCGCCGCCGTGCTCGGCACCTCCTCCTCCGACCCTCACCTCCCGGCCTGGGTGACGAGCACCTGGGGGATGCACAACACGGTCCTCATCTACTACTCGCCCGACGTCTATCGCTGGCTCTGCGAGCGGGACGCGCGCGGCGAGCGGCACTTCGTCGAGGCCTGCCGCACGAGCTGCCCCGACTGCCGGCTGGAGGGCGGCGAGGCGGAGGTCCGGCCGATCGCCGACGGCTCGATGATCCTCAAGATGATGTTCGGCAACACCACCGAGGAGATCCTGGAGGACCCGTCGATCGGCAACCGCCCGCGACCCGGCATGGCGCTGATGGTCAAGGACAGCCCCGGCTCGAAGGACGGTTGGTGGTGGGGGGCTTGGCTGCCGGCCAACCTGGCGAGCGAGAAGGCGCAGCTCGACTGGCCGCCGCCGACCAACTTTCCCTACCCGTGGATGGGCTCCGGCTACTACTGCGTCAACTGCCACGGCTCCGCCGACAACCCGGAGTTCACCTTCTCGGAGCTCAACAACATCCACGGCGACCCGAACAGCTTCACCACCTTCTACTTCCAGGATCAGCCGCCGCTCCTCGACCCCGACCCGACAGACGACCAGGAGGTCGCCGACGAACCGACGGAGATGCTCTCGGCGCACGATCGCAAGCTCCCGGGCCCGTCGGCGGCCGTCAAGCGCGTCAGCCAGCCGCTCGACCGCTACTCCCCCGCCTTCCTCTCGACCTTCGGCGCCCGGGTGATCCGCAAGCCCACCTGGGACGAGGCGGAGACGACGCTGGCGATGCCGCCCGAGCCGTACGACCACGTGGTCTCGTCGGCGCACGGCCCGCCGCTCTTCCTCACCTCCGACCAGTGCGTGAGCTGCCACGCCGCCGGCGCCACCGGCATGCACTTCGACATGACCCTGCAGCCGGCCGGCCAGCCGGCCTTCAGCGGCCTGCTGAACCTCGCCCCCTACGGCGAGTGGCGGAGCTCGCCGATGGGGCTCGCCGGGCGCGACCCGATCTTCCTCTCGCAGCTCGAGAGCGAGCAGACCCTTCACGCCGGGCTTGGCGAGGTGATCCCCGACCTCTGCCTCCACTGCCACGGGGTCATGGGGCAGCGGCAGTACTGCCTCGACCAGTTCGCCGGCGACCCGCACGAGGCGAACCGGGTCTGCGACAACACGGCCCTCCTGGGGCTGAACCGGGACTCACGCCCCATCGTGCCGCGCCGCCTCTTCAACCGCGCCATCCTCGATGCCATCCCCTTCCGCGCCACGACCGAGCGGCAGCGGCGGGACTCGAAGTACGGCGCCCTTGCCCGCGACGGCGTCTCGTGCGCCGTCTGCCATCACGTGCGGATCGACCGCGAGACCCCCTTCGGCCACACCTTCACCGGCGACTTCCGCGTCGGGGACGCCGCGCGCATCCAGGGCCCCTTCGCCGATCCGCAGGAAGTGCCGATGGAGCACTCGCTGGGGTTGACGCCGGTCGAGGACCCCGACATCCGGAGCTCCAAGATCTGCGGCAGCTGCCACAGCGTGGTGCTCCCCGTCTTCGACGGCTCCAAGCCGTACGTCCGGCCGGGAGAGACCGTGCCCGAGGTGATCATCGAGCAGGCGACGTATCCCGAGTGGGTGTTCAGCGACTTCCGCGACGGCGGCCCGACGCCGCAGTCCTGCCAGAACTGCCACATGCCGACGAAGTACCCGGGCTTCGACGAGCCGCTCGAGTTCAAGATCGCGGCGATCCAGGAGGCGAGCAACATGCCGCAGGTCGAGAACCGGCGCCCCCTGTCGGTGATCGACTTGAAACCTCGCGCGGACTTCGCCCGCCACACCCTGGTGGGGCTCAACGTCTTCTTCAACAAGTTCGCGCAGCAGTTCCCGGACATCCTCGGGATCCGCATCCAGGACCCGATGCTGGTGGGGCACGGGGTGGCGCCGCTCGCCACCACCTTCAACTCCATGCTGCAGCAGGCGGACACCGCAAGCGCCACGGTGGCGATCGAGAACGTCGCGGTGGCCGGCGGCAGCCTTACGGCCGAGGTTCGAATCGCCAACCTCGCCGGCCACAAGTTCCCGTCCGGGGTGGGCTTCCGGCGGCTGTTCGTGGAGTTCGCGGTGCTCGATGCGGCGGGCAGGCCCCTCTGGGTCTCCGGCGGCACCGACGCGACCGGGGTGCTGGTGAACGCCGCCGGCAAACCGCTCGCGGGGGAGTTCTTCTGGCACCAGGAGTGCCGGCCGATGAGCGCCGCCGAGCAGCGCGGGCTCTTCCAGCCGCACTACACGACGATCACCCGCCAAGACCAGGCGCAGGTCTACCAGGAGCTTGTGCGCGACCCGCGCGGCAAGTTCACGACCAGCTTCCTCAGCCTCGCCGACGGGGTGAAAGACAACCGGCTCCTGCCGCGCGGCTGGGACCCCAGCCTGGAGCTCGCCCGCCGGGAGGGGCTCGGCAGCCCCAAGCTGCCGGCCGAAGAGCTGGTAGAGGACGTCCTGCCGATCCTCCCCGACGGCCGGGGAGGCAAGGTGCGCGACCCTTCCTACCTGCCGAAGTCGCAGGGCGGGCTCGGCGGGGGCGGCGACACCCTGACCTACGCCGTGCCGCTCGCCGACCTGCCGGCCGGGTCGCGGCCGGCGAGCGTCCAGGCGACGCTCTACTACCAGGCGATCCCCCCCTTCTACCTCCAGGACCGCTTCTGCACCACCCCCCGGAAGCCGGACACCTCGCGCCTCTTCTTCCTCGCCGGGCACCTCGACCTCTCCGGCACGCGGGCGGCGGACTGGAAGCTGAAGGTGGTCTCGAGCGGACGGGTGGCGGTGCCGGCGGCGCAGGCGGCGGCGAATGCGACGCAGCGCGCCGGGCTCGGCGCTAGGCGCGTAGATCGAGGTCGTCGGGCAGGGGGGTGAGGCACCCCCCAGCCGGCGTTACAGGTTGCGGTCGATGAAGCTCTGGAAGGCCGACTTGGGCATGGCGCCCATCATGCGGTCGACCATCTTGCCCTGCTTGAACAGGATGAAGGTGGGGATGCTGGAGACCTGGAACTGGTAGCCGAGCTTCTGGTTCTGGTCCACGTCGACCTTGGCGATCCGCACCTTGCCGTCCATCTCCTCAGCCAGCTGCTCGAGGACCGGCGCCACCATCCGGCAGGGGCCGCACCAGGCGGCCCAGAAGTCCACCAGCACCGGCTGCTCGGACTTCAGCACGTCGCTCTCGAAGTTCCCCTCGTCGATCGTCAGGATCTTGTCACTTGCCATCGCGTCCTCCTGGTAAGCACAACAACGCTCGATTCCCGCTCAATCCCGTCCCCGCGGGCGCTGCTCCATCGCTTGCACGTCCTGCTCCAGCCGCCGGCTGGCGAAGTGCTCGCGGGTGGCCTCGACGTCGCGCCGGATCTGCGCCGAGAGGTCCATGACCGAGGGGAAGATCCGCTCCTCGCGCAGCCGCTTGTGGAAGGCCAGCTCCAGCCGCTCGCCGTAGACGTCGGTCGAGAAGTCGAGGATGTGGCTCTCGACCACCCGCTGGTAGTTCTCGTAGACCGTCGGCCGGGTGCCGATGTTGGTCACGCAGTCGAAGGTGGCGGGAAAGGTCGGAAAGTGGACGCGCGAGACGTAGACCCCGTCGGCCGGCACCAGCTCGTTGTCCGGCGCCAGGTTGATCGTCGGCCACCCCAGCTTCTGCCCCATGCGGTCGCCGCGCGCCACCAGGCCGGTGACGGCGTAGGGCCGCCCGAGCATCTCCCAGGCGTCCCCCACGGCGCCGTCGAGCACGGCGCGGCGGATGCGCGTCGAGGAGATCCGCTCCCCCTTGAAGTGGACCTCCGGCACGCCGAAGGCGGCGAAGCCGAAGCCCTCGCCGAGCTGGCGTAGCAGCGGCAGGTCCCCCTCGCGGCGGTGGCCGAAGACGAAGCCGGAGCCGACGTAGACCTCTCTCACCCCCAGCCGGTCGACGAGGAAGTCGCGCACGAAGAGCCGCGCCGGCAGCCGCGACAGCTCGCGGGTGAAGCGCACCACGAGCACCACCTCGACGCCGCTCTCGTCGAGCAGCCGCTCCTTCTGCTCGAGGGTGGTCAGCCGCGGCGGCACCCGCTCGGGAGCGAGGACCGCCAGGGGGTGGGGCTCGAAGGTGACGACGACCGACGGCGCGCCGGCATCCGCGGCGCGCGCCGTGACCAGGTCCAGGATCGCGCGCGGCCCGCGGTGGACGCCGTCGAAGTTGCCGATGGTGACGATGCCGCCCCGCGGCAGGTCGCTGGCGTGGAAGGCGTCGTGAACGACGAGCATCGGCTAGGCCGAGGCGCGAAGGCCTTCGCGCCGGGCTCCGATCGACCGTCTC
>DASUNQ010000349.1:0-3346 GCA_036277075.1 Thermoanaerobaculia bacterium | reverse complement strand
CGGGGAGCGCCACGACGAGCCGCGGCGCCTCGAAGGCGCGCACGGCGCCCGCCTGCCGCGCGCCGACGCGGAAGCCGGAGCCGGCGCGCGCCACCGACTCGACGCGGCAGCCGGTCTCGATCGGCAGCCCCTCCGCGAGGGCGCCGGCGAAGGACTGCCAGCCGCCGCGGGCGCCCACCAACCGCCGCACCAGCCGCCCGCCGCGCCGCATCCCCGCGAACAGGCTCCCGTGCTCGCGCTCGAGCGCCGCGAGGCGCGGGAAGGCGTAGGCTGCCGCCAGCTCCTCGGGGTCGCCGGCGTAGATGCCGAGGACCATCGCGTCGGCGAGGCCCGCCGCCGGCTCGGCGCCGAGCCGCCGGCGGACGAAGGCGGCGACGCTCTCGTCCCCGTCCTCGCCGCGGCGCCGGCGGCGCCAGGGCTCGGTCGCCAGCCGCGCCTTGCCGCGCCAGGAGAGGAGCGGCGTCGCGACCAGCCCGGGTGGCGAGCCGGGGAGCGGCACCAGGCGGCCGCGATGCACGATCCAGCGGCGGCGGGCCGCGGCCGCGGCAGGCACCAGCCGGTCGGCCGCGCCGGCGTCCTCGGCCAGGGCGCGGAGCTCCGGGCTCTCCTGCACCGTCGAGGGGCCGAGCTCGGCGGTGAAGCCCTGGGCGGCGGCGCTGCGGAAGGTGCCGCCGGGCAGCTCCGCCGCCTCCAGCAGGAGCACGGCGGCCCCTTCCCGCCGCAGCGCGCGGGCGGCCGCGAGGCCGCTGATCCCCACTCCCAGGACCAGCGCGTCGGGCATCGCGCGGCAGGCGGCTCAGCCGCGGGCGGCCGCGGCGGCAGGGGCGCGCGCCGAGAGCCGCTGGGCGGCGGCGACGAAGGCACGCGCGTGCTCGACCGGCGTCGCCGGCAGGATGCCGTGGCCGAGGTTGACGACGTGCGCCCCGCCGCGCCCTTCCGCGAGCAGCTCCTCCACCCGCCGCTCGATCTCCGCCGGGGGGGCGAGGAGGGCCGCCGGGTCGAGGTTGCCCTGGAGCGTCTTGCCGGGGCCGATCCGCCGCCGCACCTCGGAGAGCGGCTGCCGCCAGTCGACCGACAGCACCTCGACCGGCAGCTCGGCGAGCGCCGGCAACAGGTGCGCGCCGCCGTGGACGTAATAGATGAGAGGCACGCGGCCGCGCAGGCCATCGAGAATCGCCAGCAGCGGCGGCAGCGCGAGGGCGCGCCAGCGCGCCAGGTCGAGGAGCCCGCCCCAGGTGTCGAAGAGCTGGATCGCCTGCGCGCCGGCGTCCACCTGGGCGCGCAGGTAGGCGAGCGAGGTACGGGCGATGCGCGCCAGCAGGAGCGCGAGCCCGGCCGGGTCGGACCAGCTCCAGCCCAGGAGCTGGGGGAACTGCTTCGAGGCGCCCCCCTCCACGAGGTAGGCGGCGAGCGTCCACGGGGTGCCGCCGAAGCCGATCACCGGCACCCGTCCGTCGAGCGCGCGGAGCACCAGGCGCAGCGCCGCGAAGACGTACCCGAGGCTCGCCTCGACGTCGGGCTCGCGCAGCCGCTCGGCCGCCTCGCGGCTGCGCACCGGTCGGGGGAAGACCGGCCCGTCGCCGGGGGAGAAGACCAGCTCCGCTCCCATCGCCTCGAGCGGCAGCAGGATGTCGGCGAAGAGGATCGCGGCGTCGACGCCCAGGACCTCGACCGGCTGCAGCGTGACCTCGGCGGCCAGCTCCGGCGTCTTGCAGAGGGTCAGGAAGTCGGCGCGCTCCCGCACCGCCCGGTACTCGGGCAGGTAACGCCCCGCCTGGCGCATGATCCAGACCGGCGCCCGCTCCGTCGGCTCGCCGCGGCAGGCGCGCAGGAAGAGGGGGTCCATCGGCCGCCAGGATAGCAGCCGGCCAAGGATGAGCACCGCGATTCCTGCTCCCTCCCCCGCGCAGTGGGGGAGGGCCGGGGAGGGGGTATCGAAGTCAAGCGCCGTTGCGGGCGGGGGCGCAGGCAGAGGCCCTCGCTATACTGCTTTTCCCTCCCATATGACCATCCTGATCGACGGCGCGACCCTGACCTTGGAGCACCTGGGCGCCGTGGCCCTGGCGGGCGAGCGCTGCGAGCTGGCGCCGGCGGCGCGAGAGCGGGTGGCGGCCGGGCGCGCGGCGATCGAGCGGGCGCTCGAGCGCGGCGACGCGATCTACGGGGTCAACACCGGCTTCGGCGACCTGGCGCAGGTGCGCATCGCTGCCGACCGTCTGGCGCTCCTCCAGGAGCGGCTCCTGCTCTCGCACGCCGCGGGGATGGGCGAGCCGCTCGGCGACGGCGCCGTGCGCGCCATGCTCCTGCTCCGCGCCAACACCCTGGCGCGCGGCCACTCCGGGGTGCGGCCGGCGATCATCGACGCCCTCCTCACACTGCTCAACGAAGAGGTCCTGCCGGTGGTGCCGAGCCGCGGCTCGGTCGGCGCGAGCGGCGACCTCGCACCGCTCGCGCACCTGGCGCTGCCGCTCATCGGCCGGGGCCGGCTGTGCGCCCGCGGCGTCGAGATGCCGGCGGCCGAAGGGCTCGCCCGCGCCGGGCTCGCGCCGCTCGCGCTCGTCGAAAAGGAGGGGCTGGCGCTCATCAACGGCACCCAGGGGATGACCTCGCTGCTGGGGCTCGCGGCGCTCGCCGCGCGCCGCCTGGTCAAGCTCGCGGACCTCGTCGGCGCCGCGTCGGCGGACGCCCTGCGCGGCACCGACGCCGCCTTCGACCCGCGCATCCACGCCCTGCGCCCGTACCCCGGCCAGCGCGCCAGCGCCGCCAACCTCTTCCGCCTCCTCCAGGGCTCCGCGATCCGCGAGTCCCATCGCGTCGGCGACGTGCGCGTCCAGGACCCCTACTCGCTGCGCTGCATGCCGCAGGTGCACGGGGCGGTGCGCGACCTCCTCGCCGACGTCGAGCGCAAGCTCGCGGTCGAGATGAACGCCGTCACCGACAACCCGCTGGTGTTCCCCGAAGAGGGGGAGGTGCTCTCGGGTGGAAACTTCCACGGCGAGCCGATGGCGCTCGCCGCCGACGTCCTGGCGATCGCGCTCGCCGAGCTCGGGTCGATCTCCGAGCGGCGGATGGAGAAGCTCACCAACACCGCGTTCTCCGGGCTGCCCCCGTTCCTGGTGCGCGACGCCGGGCTCAACTCCGGGTTCATGATCGCGCAGGTGACGGCGGCCGCGCTGGTCTCGGAGAACAAGGGGCTCGCGCACCCCGCCTCGGTCGACTCGATCCCCACCTCGGCCGAGAAGGAGGACCACGTCTCGATGGGGATGGGCGCGGCGCTCAAGCTCGGCGCGGTCGTCGCCAACGTCCGGCGGGTCCTGGCGATCGAGCTCCTGGCGGCGGCGCAGGG
>DASUNQ010000348.1:0-5308 GCA_036277075.1 Thermoanaerobaculia bacterium | reverse complement strand
GGCTTCCAGGTCTCCGAGTCGGGCTCCGGCTTCACCTGGGCGGCCAACAGCCGCGAGAACCGGCTGACCCCCTGGGCCAACGATCCGGTCGGCGATCCCCCCGGTGAGGCGCTCTACGTGCGCGACGAGGAGTCGGGCGCGGTGTGGGCGCCCACCGCCTTGCCGATGCGCGGCGAAGCGGCGCCGTACGTCTGCCGCCACGGGCAGGGTTGGAGCGTCTTCGAGCACGAAGAGCAGGGCGTGGCGCTGGAGCTCCTCCAGCTCGTCCCCCTGGAGGACCCGGTGCGGGTGGCGCGGCTCGTCCTCACCAACCGGACCTCCCGCCGCCGCCGGCTGAGCGTCACCGCCTACGCGGAATGGGTGCTCGGCGCCTCCCGCGCCGGTTTCGCGCCCCACGTCGTGACCGAGCGCGACGAGAAGACCGGCGCCCTGCTCGCCACCAACTTCTGGAACCACGACTTCGCGGAACGGGTGGCCTTCGCCTGGGTCTCGGGCAGTGTGGTCTCCTGGACCGCCGACCGCGCCGAGTTCCTCGGCCGGCACGGCTCGCTGGCGGCGCCGGCCGGCGTGCTGCGCGAGGCGTCGCTCTCGGGCCGGGTGGGCGGCGGACTGGACCCCTGCGCCGCCCTGCGCAGCGCCGTCGAGCTGGCGCCGGGGGGCCGCGCCGAGGTCGTCTTCCTGCTCGGCCAGGGCGTGGACCGCGCCGCCGCGCTCGAGCTCGTCGCCCGCTACCGCGCGGCCGACGTCGAGGAGCTCCGGCGCCAGGTCGAAGCGCGGTGGGACGGCGTCTTGGGCGCGGTCCAGGTCCACACCCCCGACCCCGCCTTCGATCTCCTGGTCAACCGCTGGCTGCTCTACCAGGCGCTCTCCTGCCGCCTCTGGGGCCGCACGGCCCTCTACCAGTCGAGCGGCGCCTACGGCTTTCGCGATCAGCTCCAGGATGCGATGGCCCTGGCGCTGTCGCTGCCCGAGGCCGCGCGCGCGCACCTGCTGCGCGCCGCCTCGCGGCAGTTCGTGCAGGGCGACGTCCAGCACTGGTGGCACGAGCCCAGCGGCCGCGGCATCCGCACCCGCTGCTCGGACGACCTGCTCTGGCTGCCCTACGCCGCGGCCGGGTACCTGGCGGTGACCGGCGACGGCGCCCTGCTCGACGAGACGGTGCCCTTCCTCGAGCAGCCGCCGCTCGCTCCCGGCCAGGCGAGCGACTACCGCGAGCCGGAGGTCGCGGCCGAGACGGCGTCCTTCTACGAGCACTGCGTGCGTGCCATCGAGCGCGGCTCGACCCGCGGGCGGCACGGCCTGCCGCTCATCGGCTCGGGCGACTGGAACGACGGCTTCGACCGGGTCGGCGTCGAGGGCCGGGGCGAGAGCGTGTGGCTGGCCTGGTTCCTCCACGCCGTGCTCGAGGCCTTCGCCCCGATCGCCGAGGCGCGCGGCGACGCGGCGCGGGCGGCGGCTTGGCGGCGCCGCGCCAAGGCCCTGAGCCGCGCGGTCGAGAAGGAGGGCTGGGACGGCGCCTGGTACCGCCGGGCCTTCTACGACGACGGCGCCCCTCTCGGCTCGGCGGCGGACGTCGAGTGCCGGATCGACTCCATCGCCCAGTCCTGGGCGGTGATCTCCGGCGCCGCCGATCCCGAGCGCGCGGCGCGCGCCATGGCGGCCGTCGACGAGCAACTGATCCGGCGCGGCGACGGCCTGGCGCTGCTCTTCACGCCTCCCTTCGACCGCAGCGAGCGCGACCCCGGCTACGTCAAGGCCTACCCGCCGGGAACGCGCGAGAACGGCGGCCAGTACACGCATGCGGCGGCTTGGGTGGTGATCGCCTTCGCCGAGCTCGGCGACGGGGACCGCGCCGGCGAGCTCTTCGCTCTCCTCAACCCGATCCATCACGCCGCGAATCGGGTCGGCGTCTCGCGCTACCTGCTCGAGCCCTACGCGGTGGCGGCGGACGTCTATTCCGAGCCGCCGCACGTCGGGCGCGGCGGCTGGAACTGGTACACCGGCTCGGCGAGCTGGCTGTACCGCGCGGCCGTCGAGTGGATCCTCGGCTGCCGCGTGCGCGGCGGCACGCTCCACCTGGCGCCGTGCGTTCCGCGCTCCTGGCCGGAGCTGGAGCTCGAGCTCCGCCACCGCTCCGCGCGCTACCGGATCCGGATCGAGAACCCGCAGGCGGTCAGCCGCGGCGTCGTGTCGGTGGAGCTCGACGGCCGGCCCCTCCCGGGCCCGGAGGTGCCGCTCGCCGACGACGGCGCGACGCATCGGGTGCGCGTCGTGCTCGGCCCCGGCGGCCTTCAGGAGGTGGAGCGGAAGTAGGGCCGGCCGCGCCGTATACTGCGGCCCTCACCCGTGGAGGACATCATGCGTCACACCCCGCGCTCCCTCGCGCTCCCGCTCGCCCTTCTCGGCGCTCTCCTCGTCCTGCCCGCGGCCGCGCAGGGCGGAGGCAAAGGCAAGGGGAAGAAGCCACCTCCGGCGCAGCCCCAGGGACAGCCGCAGCAGCAGCCCGCCGCCGCCCCCCCGGCGCCTTCCGAGCCGCCTCCGCCGGCCGTCGCCACCGTGGAGCGCAAGCTCCGGGAGCACAAGACGGGGGAGGCGCGGGCCGCCATCGACCCGCTCGCCGGCCAGGCCGAGCAGAACGCGCACGTCGCGGTGGCGCTCGGGCGGGTGCTCGAGCAGGAGAAGCGGTACGGCGACGCGGTGGGGCGCCTGCAGAAGGCGGCGCAGCTCGCGCCGGCCGACCCGGCGCCCTACGTCTACCTGGGCGAGGTCTACCTGCGGCAGCGCAACGGCGGCCAGGCCGACGCCGCGTTCCGGCGCGCCGCCGAGCTGGCGCAGGCCGGCGGCGGCGGGCGGGAGAAGGACTACCACCTCGGGGTCGCCCAGCAGCGGCTGCGCCAGTACGACCAGGCGGTCGCCAGCCTCGAGCGGGCGCGCGGGGCCGACGGCGGCAACGCGCTCGTGCCCTATCAGATCGGAGTCACGCGCGCCTTCCAGGAGCAGTGGGGGCCGGCGGTCGAGCAGCTCGACCGCGCCATCGCCATGGACTCGGGCCTCGCCTACGCCTACTACTACCGCGGCCTCGCCGCCGAGAAGCTGGGGCGCAAGGACCTGCTGATCAACGACCTCGAGCGCTTCCTGGCGCTCGCCCCGAACGCCCCCGAAGCCGAGCGGGCGCGCGCCGTCCTCGGCGCGGCCAAGCGGTAGGCGCCTCTAGAACGCGTTCCCGAAGCCGACGTAGAAACGGAAGCTGTCGTCGCCGGGGCGGCGGTCGAGGGGGAAGGCGGCGTCGAGGCGGAGGAGGCCGACCGGGGTCGGGGCGCGGAGGCCGAGGCCGAGGGCGGTGGCCAGGTCCGGGCCGACGTCGGCGGCGTCCGCCCACACCTGGCCGGCGTCGAGGAAGACGAGGCCGGTCAGGTCCCAGGGGAGCCGCATCCGCAGCTCCTCGTTGACGACCAGCAGAACCTCGCCGCCCAGCGGCCGTTCGAGGTCCCCCAGCACCTCCCGCGGTCCCAGCCCCTCGGTCGGGTAGCCGCGCACCGAGTGCTCACCGCCGGCGAAGAAGCGCTCGAAGCGGAGGAGCTCCTGCCCGCCGAAGGCGCGCGCCCACCCCAGCCGCAGCGACTGGGCCCAGACCAGGCGCCGCCCGCGCGCCGCGCCGCCGCGGTAGAGCTGGAGCTGCCCGAAGGCCCGCGCGTAGTCGAAGTCGCTGCCGGCGAAGGCGCCGCTGCCGGAGAGGTCGAGGCTCGCGAAGAGGCCGTCCGCCGGGTCGAGCGCGTCGTCGCGGGCCTCGTAGAGGAGCTGCGTGCCGAGGTACGGGTGCGCGATCTCGATCTCCAGCGGGAAGAAGGGGTCCGGCTCCTCCTCGTAGAGGCGGGTCGTGCGGTAGCGGGCGTAGAGCCGTGCGGTCGTGCGCGCGCCGACGGGGCGGGCGAGCTGGAGCGCGGTCTCCAGGCTGTCCTCGACCAGGTTCTCCTCGGGCAGCCGGCGCCGCCCCTGGGCATACCCCTCGAGCGAGAGCCCGCCGCGGGAGAAGGCGCCCGTGCGCAGGAAGAGGCGGCCGCTCCGGTCGTCGCTCTCGTAGAGGCCGCGCAGGCCGAGCGTCAGGCCGCGGCCGAGGAAGTTGGCGTCCGCGAGATCGACCACCGCGGCCGGCCCGACGGCACTCTCCCAGCGCACTCCGTAGCCGAGGCGGAAGCGCGGCCGCTCGGCGAGGGAGAAGCGGACCCGCGCCGCACCGTCGTCCGCGCGGTCCACCTCGGCGGTGACCCGCGCGAAGCTGCCGCTGCGGAAGAGGCGCGCCCGCGCCTCTTCGACCGCGCCGGTGGTGAACGGTCCGCCCGTCTCGAGCCCGGCGATGCGCTCCAGACGCTTAGGCCGCGTCCAGCGCTCCCCTTCGAACGCGACGTCGGCCAGCGCGAGCCGCGGCCCCGCGGAGACCGTGTAGCGGACTTCGACCGCGAGCGGCCCGCCGGCCGTGGCGGGATGCACCGACGGCCGGACCGTGGCGTCCGGATGCCCCTCGCCGGCGAGCGCCCGCTCGAGGAGGAGCGCCCCTTCGGCGATCCGATCGAGCCGCGCCGCGTCGCCGGGCGCAACCGGCAGGAGCTGCGCGAGCCGCCGCCGCTCTTCCTCCCCGACCCCTTCGAGCGACACCGCCGCGACGAGCCGCCGCTCGCCAGGCTCGACTCGCACGGCCAGTCGCCCGCCCGTCTCTTCCAGCGTCCGCTCGACGATCCGCGCCTGCGAGTAGCCGAGCGTGCGCAGGGTCTCGAGGAGGCGGCGGTCGGCGTCTGGCAGCCCCGCGGCCAGCTCGACACGGGCGAGGGTGCCGGCGAAGCGCCGCGCCGCGACGGCCGCCGACTCGGGATCGAGTCCTTCGATGGCCAGCTCCCGCAGCTCCGCTCGCGAGCCGGCCTCGGCGCGTACGGTGACGGTGCGCGTGCCGTCCGGCCGCGCCCGCGCCTCGATCTCGACCCGCGGATCGAGGTGCCCCTGGCCGCGGAAGGCGCGGATCGCCTCCTGCTTCATCTCGGCGAGCGCCGCCGGCTCGTAGAAGTCGATGCGGTAGAGCGCGGCGATCTCGCGGCGCAGCGCCAGGGGCGGCCGGTCGCCCGCGAAGACGATCTCCACGCGCGGCCCCGGCTCGACGCGGACCGCGACGTCCACCCGGTCGCGGCGTCCCGCGACGGGGGTGACCGCGACGGCGATTCGCGGGTCGGGGTGGCCCCGGCGGCGAAGCACGTCGGCGAGCACCACCTCGACGTCGAACGCGGCGCCCTCCGCGACCGGCGCGCCGCGCGCGAGCGGG
>DASUNQ010000347.1:0-26279 GCA_036277075.1 Thermoanaerobaculia bacterium | reverse complement strand
GCTGTCCGGGCAGCGCCTCGAGCGCGTGATCGAGGCCTGGCGGGCGGCGCTCGACGGCGCGCCGGAGGCAACGGAGCTGCCGGCCGACCGGCAGCGGCCGCCGGTGCAGAGCTTCCGCGGCGGGCTCCAGACCCTGGCGGTCGAGCCGGCGCTGGCGGCGCGGCTGCGCGCGTTCGCGCAGGAGGAGGGAGCGACCCCCTTCATGGCGCTCCTCGCCCTGTGGCAGGCGCTCGTCGGCCGCCAGGAGGGGCGCGAGGATCTCGTCGTCGGCACGCCCGTCGCCGGCCGGCCGCGCAGCGAGCTGGAAGGCCTCATCGGCTTCTTCGTCAATACCCTGCCGCTGCGCGCCGACCTGCGCGGCAGGCCCGGCTTCCGCGAGCACCTGGCGCGCACGCGACGCGCCGTGCTTACCGCCCTCCAGCACCAGGAGGTACCGTTCGACAAGCTCGTCGAGGAGCTGGCGCCGCGACGCGACCTCACCCGCTCGCCCCTGGTGCAGGTGAGCTTCGCCTACGAGGAGGCGGGGAACGGCCGGCCGGCGCTGCCGGGCCTCGAGGTCGAGCGGCTGGCGATCGACCTCGTGCGCTCCAAGTTCGACTTCACCTTGACCGCTGGCGAGCGCGGCGGCGGCCTCGAGCTCGAGGCGTGCTACGCGACCGACCTCTTCGACGGCGCGACGGCGCGGCGGCTCCTGCGCCAGGCGCGCGCGCTTCTCGCCGCGGCGCTCGCCGAGCCCGACCGGGCGCTCGCCGAGCTGCCGCTCCTGGCGCCCGAGGAGAGGCAGGCGGCGCTCCGCGAATGGAACGACACCGCGCGCGCCTGGACGGCGCCGCGGACGCTGCACGGGCTCTTCCTGGCGCAGGCGGCGCGGTCGCCCGGGGCGACGGCGCTGGTCTGCGCCGGCGAGAGCCTCACCTACGCCGAGCTGGCCGCGCGAGCCGGCCGCCTGGCACGGCGCCTGCGGCAGGAAGGCGTCGGGCCGGAGACCCGCGTCGCCGTCTGCCTCGAGCGCTCGCCCGATCTCGCAGTGGCGCTCCTGGCGGTGCTCGCGGCCGGCGGCGCCTACGTCCCCCTCGACCCCGACTATCCGGCCGAGCGGCTGGCGCTTATGCTCGCCGACTCGCGGGCGGCGCTCCTCCTCGCCGGGAGCGGCACCCCCGACCTGCCGCCGGGCGCGCGACGGCTCGACATCGCCGAGCTGGGCCGGGAACTGGCGGACGCGAGCTCCGCGCCGCTGGGCGCCGACGTTCCGCCCGCAGCGCTGGCCTACGTCCTCTACACCTCGGGCTCGACCGGGCGGCCCAAGGGGGTGATGGTGCCGCACGGCGCAGCGGCCAACCACCTCCTGTGGGCGCAGAGCCGCTATCCATTGGAGCCCGCCGACCGGGTGCTCCTGAAGACGCCGATCAGCTTCGACGTCTCCGTGCGGGAGCTGTTCTGGCCGCTCGCGGCCGGGGCGGCGGTGGTGATGGCCCGCCCCGGCGGCCAGCGCGACCCGGCGTACCTCGCCGAGCTCGCGCTGCGCGAGCGCGTGACGGTGGCGAACTTCGTCCCCACCCTGCTCGCCGCTTTCCTCGACGAGCCGGCGCTCGCCGGCGCCACCGCGCTCCGCCGCGTCATCGCCGGCGGCGAGGCGCTCCCGGCTGAGCTGGTGGAGCGCTTCCACCGCAACGTGCCGCGGGCCGCGCTGCACAACCACTATGGTCCGACGGAGACCGCGGTCAACGCCACCGCTTGGCCATGCGCGGTCGACGGACCGTCCCCGGTGCCGATCGGTCGGCCCATCGCCAATGCGCTGACCTACGTCGTGGAGCCTGCGGGAGAACCGGCTCCGAGCGGAGTGGCCGGCGAGCTCTGGATCGGCGGCGCGGGCGTGGCGCGCGGCTACTGCGGACGGCCGGACGCGACCGCCGAGCGCTTCGTCCCCGATCCCTTCTCCGCCGCCGCGGGCGCGCGGCTCTACCGCACCGGCGACCGAGCGCGCTGGCGGCCGGCCGGCGCGCTGGAGTTCCTCGGGCGACTGGACGAGCAGGTCAAGGTCCGCGGCGTGCGCATCGAGCCCGCGGAGGTCGAGGCGGCGCTCGCCGCCCACCCGGCGGTGCGCGAGGTCGCGGTGGCGGTCAAGACCGATGGACACGGCGAGAAACGGCTCGTCGCTTACGTCGCGCCGTCGAGCCTGAGCAGCCCAGGGCCCGCGACCGATCTCTCATCCGACTTCCGGGCCTTCGCTCGCGAGCGGCTGCCGGAGGCGATGGTCCCCTCGCTCTTCGTCACCCTCGAGGCGTTCCCCGTCGGACCCGCCGGCAAACTGGAACGGCGGCTCCTGCCGGAGCCGGTCTGGGACCAGGGCGCGGAGGTCGGGGCGCCGGCCGTGCGCGATCCGGTCGAGGAGCTGCTCGCGGCGGTCTGGTCGGAGCTGCTCGGGGTGGAAAACGCCGGGCCCGCCGACCACTTCTTCGATCTGGGCGGCCATTCGCTCCTGGCGACGCGCGCCCTCGCGCGCGTCCGCCAGCTCTTGGGTGTGGAGCTGCCGCTCCGCACCCTCTTCGAGCGGCCGCGTCTGGCGGAGCTGGCCGAGGCGGTCCGCGAGGTCCGGCGGGCGTCGGTCTCGCTCACTGCGGCCGCGCCGCCGCTGGCGGCGCTGCCGCGCACCGGACCCGTTCCGCTCTCCTTCGCGCAGGAACGGCTCTGGCTTCTCGAGCAGCTCGAAGGCGACGGCGTCCTCTACAACCTGACGCTGGCGTTGGAGATCGACGGGGCCCTGAACGTGCCCGCCCTCGCCGCCGCGCTGTCCCGCGTGGTCGCCCGGCACGAAGCGCTCCGCACCCGCTTCGTGGTCCTGGAGGGCCGGCCGTTCCAGGAGGTCTTGCCGGCCGTGCCGGCGGCGCTGCGGAGGGTCGATCTCTCGCGTCTCGACGACGCCGGGAGGGGGGAGGCGCTCCGCGCCCTCTCGACCGCCGCGGCGCGGCAGCCGTTCGACCTGGGCGAAGGACGCTTGTTCCGCGCGACCCTCGCGCGTCTCGGCCCCGAGCACCACGCGCTCGTCGTCTCGATGCACCACATCGCCTCCGACGGCTGGTCGCTCGGAGTGCTGCTCGCAGAGCTGGCGGCGCTGTACGACGGCGTGGCGGCTCAGCCGGCCTCGGGAACGCCGCTCCCACCGCTCCCGGTGCAGTACGCCGACTTCGCCATCTGGCAGCGCGGCTGGCTGGCGGCAGGACCGCTGGCAAGCCAGCTCCCCTGGTGGCGCGAGCGCCTGATGGGGGCGCCCGAGGTGTTGGCGCTCCCCACCGACCGCCCGCGCTCGGCCCGGCGCGAGACCGCCGGCGGGCGCCAGGAGGTGGTGCTGTCGCCCGACGTGGCCGCGCCGCTCCGAGCCCTCGCCCGCCGCGAAGGCGCGACGCTCTTCATGATGCTCGGCGCCGCCTTCGCCGCCTTCCTCGCGCGGCTCGGCGCGGGGGAGGACCTGCCGTTCGGCACCGCGGTGGCGAACCGCGGGCGCCGCGAGCTGGAAGGGCTGATCGGCTTCTTCGTCAACACCCTCGTGCTCCGCGCCGACCTCGCGGGCGACCCGCCGTTCCGCGAGCTGCTGGTCCGTCTGCGCGAGACGGCACTCGACGCCTACGACCGGCAGGATCTGCCGTTCGAGCGGCTCGTGGAGGAGCTGGCGCCGCAGCGCGACCTCTCGCACCTGCCGCTCTTCCAGCTCCTCTTCACGCTGGAGACGCCGCCCCCGGCGCCGCGGATGGCCGGTCTGGCTCTTCGCCGCCTGCCGGTCGAGAGCGGAGTCTCGAAGTTCGACCTTTCTCTCGGCCTCGAGGAGCGCGGCGACGGCACGCTCGCCGGCTCCTTCGTCTACCGGCGCGACCTCTTCGACGCGTCGACCGTGGCGCGCCTCGCAGGGCACTTCCGCACCCTGGCCGAGGGGATCGCGCGGATGCCCGGCGCCCGGCTCTGGGATCTGCCGCTCCTGACCGTCGAGGAGCAGGTGGAGCTGACGGTCGGGCGCAACCGGCCGGGCGCCGACTACCCGCGCGAGCGCTGCGTCCATGAGCTGGTGGCGGAGCAGGCGGCGCGCCGCCCGGACGCCGTGGCGCTCGTGTGGGACGGCGGGGCCATGACCTACGGGGAGCTGACGGCGCGGGCGAACCAATTGGCGCGAAGACTGCGCCGGCTGGGGATCGGGGCCGAAACGCGCATCGGCGTGTGCCTCGAGCGCTCGCCGGAGCTCGTCGTGGCGCTGCTCGGAGTCCTCGCGGCGGGCGGCGCCTACCTGCCGCTCGATCCCGAGTACCCGGCCGAGCGGCTGGCGACGATGCTGGAGGACGGCGAGGTGCCGGTGTTGGTCACCGTCGAGCGGCTGCTGGACGTTCTGCCGCCGCACGCGGCCCGCACGCTCTGCCTGGACCGCGAGCAAGAAGCGCTGGCCGCCGAGAGCGCCGCGCCGCTCGACGAGGTCGCAACGCCCGAGAGTCTGGCCTACGTTCTCTACACCTCGGGTTCGACAGGCCGGCCGAAGGGGGTGGCGGTGCCGCACCGCGGGATTGTGCGGCTGGTGAAGCAGGACGCCTTCGGGGACCTCGGCGAAGACGAGGTCTTCCTCCTGCTCGCGCCGATCCCCTTCGACGCTTCGACGTTCGAGCTCTGGGGAGCGCTCGCCAACGGCGCCCGGCTCGTCCTGTTCCCGCCGCACACGCCGTCGCTCGAGGAGCTGGGGGAGGCGCTGGCCCGGCATCGCGTCACGACGCTCTGGCTCACCGCCGGTCTCTTCCATCAGATGGTGGAGGCGCAGCTCCCGGCCCTCCTCGGCGTGCGGCAGCTCTTCAGCGGCGGTGACGTGCTCTCCGTCGCGCACGTGCGGCGGGTCCTCGACGGCCTCGGGGACGGCACGCTCGTCAACGGCTACGGTCCGACCGAGAGCACGACCTTCACCGCCTGCCACGTGATGCGCGCCGGCGCTGCCTTCGGCGCGACGGTGCCGATCGGGCGGCCGATCGCCCATACCCACGTCCTCCTCCTCGACCGCGCCATGCGGCCGGTGCCGGAGGGGGTGCCGGGAGAGCTGTACATCGGCGGCGACGGACTGGCGCGCGGCTACCTGAACCGCCCGGACTTGACCGCCGACCGCTTCGGCCCCGATCCGCTGGGCGACGAGCCGGGGGGGCGGCTCTACCGCACCGGCGACCTCGCGCGCTGGCTGCCGGACGGCACGATCGAGTTCCTGGGGCGCTTGGATCGACAGGTGAAGCTCCGCGGCTTCCGCGTCGAGCCCGGCGAGATCGAGACGCTGCTCTGCGAGCAGCCCGAGGTGCGGGAGGCGGTGGTGCTGGTGCGGGAGGTCGGGCGGGGCAGGGAGCTGGTGGCCTATGTCGTGCCGCGGGATGTTGGACAGGAGATCGCCACGAGAGTGCGCGAGCGCCTGCGCCGGCGGTTGCCGGGTCACATGGTCCCGACTCGCTTCGTGGCCCTCGATGCGCTGCCGCTCGACCGCAACGGCAAAGTGGACCGCAGGGCTCTGCCCGAGCCCCTGGCCGCTGCCCTGGAGGAGGGTGGCCCGGCGGCGCCGCGGACACCCACCGAGGAGCTGCTGGCGGGCATCTGGGCCGAGGTGCTGGGGGTGGAGCGTATCGGCCTGCACGAGGGCTTCTTCGACCTCGGCGGGCACTCGCTCCTCGCCATGCGCGTCGTCTCGCGGGTGCGCTCGGCGTTCGACGTGGACCTGCCGCTGCGGCGACTGTTCGAGCGGCCGACGGTGGCCGAGCTGGCGGCGGACCTCGACGCGGAGCTGCGGCACGCCGGCACGCCGCCGGGGGGGCCGGAGCCGCTGCTGGCTCCCTCACCGCGCGGCGGCGAGCTGCCGCTCTCCTTCGCGCAGGAGCGCCTCTGGTTCCTCGATGGGCTCGAGCCCGGGAACGCGGCGCTCCACATCGCCGCACCGATCCGGGTGCGCGGCGCGCTCGATCCCGGCCGTCTCGAGCGGGCGCTCGCCGGCGTCGTGGCGCGGCACGAGACGCTGCGCACGCGCTTCCCGGCGCGGGGCGGCCGGCCGCGGCAAGAGGTGGAGCCGGCGGTGCGCTGCGCGCTGCGCGTCGTCGACCTCCGGCACCTGCCGCACCGGGCGGCGCGGGAGGCCGAGGCGGCGCGGCGGGCGGCGAGAGAGAAGGCGGCTCCCTTCGATCTCGCGCGCGGGCCGCTCCTCCGTGCGGCGCTGCTGCGGCTGGACGCCGAGGAGCACCTGCTGCTCCTGACCGTGCACCACATCGTCGCCGACGGCTGGTCGCTCGGCATCCTGCTGCGCGAGCTCGCCGCGCTGTACGCGGGCCAGGAGCTGCCGCCGCTTCCCCTGCAGTACGCGGATTTCGCCGTCTGGCAGCGCGAGCGGCTGGCCGGCGACGAGCTGGCGCGCCAGGTCGGCTACTGGCGCGAGCGACTGTCGGGGGTGCCGCCGCTGCTCGAGCTGCCCCTCGATCGCCAGCGCCCGCCGGTCCAGACCTTCCGCGGCGCGGTGCACCGGCAGCGGCTGGCGAAGGACCTCACGGCGGAGGTCCACGCGCTCGGCCGGCGCGAGGGGGCGACCCTCTTCATGACTCTGGTCGCGGCCCTCTCGACCCTGCTCGGCCGGCTCGCGGGGCAGGAGGACGTCTGCGTCGGCGCGCCGGTGGCCGGTCGCGCCCGCGCCGAGATCGAGGGGCTGATCGGCTGCTTCCTCAACACCCTCGTGCTGCGGACGAACCTCTCCGGCTCGCCGAGCTTCCGCGCTCTCCTGGCGCGGGCGCGCGAGGCGACCCTGGGCGCCTTCGCGCACCAGGATCTGCCCTTCGAGAAGCTGCTCGAAGAGCTGCAGCCCCAGCGGACGCTCGCGCACACGCCGCTCTTCCAGGTCTTTTTGAACGTCCTCAACTTCCCGGCCCTCGAGACCCGTCTGCCGGGGCTCGCGCTGGAGCTGCAGCCGCCGCAGGAGGTGAGCGCCAAGTTCGACCTGACCCTCTACGTCGAGGAGGTGGAGGGGGCGCTGCGCGTCGACTGGGTCTACAACGCCGACCTGTTCGACGCCGCGAGGATCGGGGAGATGGCGCGGCAGCTCGCGTCGCTGCTGGCGGCGGCGGTCGAGGACCCGGCGCGCCCGATCGCGACGCTGCCGCTGCGCACTCCCGGAGCGGCGCGCCTCCTTCCCGATCCCCGGGCGCCGCTCGACGCGACCTGGCACGGCTCCGTCGCCGAGCGTTTCGCGGCGATCGCCGCGCGCGCTCCCGAGCTGCCGGCAGTCTCCGACCCGCGGGAGTCCTGGAGCTACGGCGAGCTGGCCGGCTACGTCCACCGCTTGGCGCGCCGCCTGGAGCGTGAGGGGATCGGCAAGGACGACGTCGTGGCCATCTGGGGGCACCGCAGCGCGCCGCTCGTGGCGGGGCTCCTCGCCGCGCTCTCGTCCTGTGCCGCCTTCGTGGTGCTCGACCCGGCCTACCCGGCGGCGCGGCTCGTGGAGACGCTGCGACTCGCCCGGCCTGCCGCCTTCCTCGCGATCGAGGATGCGGGTCCGGTGCCCGAGCCGGTCGCGGCCGGGCTCGACGAGGTCGGCTGCCGCTGCCGCCTGGTGCTGCCGCGGAAGGCGCTCCTCCTCTCCAGAGACCCGGCGGCGGGCGAGTCGGAGGAGCCGCTCGGCATCGCGAGCGGTCCGGACGACTTGGCTTACCTCGCCTTCACCTCGGGCTCGACGGGGACTCCGAAGGGGATCCTCGGCCGGCACGGGTCGCTGTCGCACTTCATCCCCTGGCAGCGGGAGCGCTACGGCTTCGGCCAGGAGGACCGCTTCAGCCTGCTCTCGGGGCTCTCGCACGATCCGCTCCACCGTGACGTCTTCACGCCCCTCCAGACCGGCGGCTCGATCGCGGTGCCGGAGCCCGGGCGGATCGGCGAGCGGGGGTACCTGGCGGAGTGGATGCGGCGCGAGCGGGTGACGGTGGCGAACCTGACGCCGGCGATGGGGCAGCTCCTGGCGGAAGGCGGCGGGCGCGGGAGCCTTCCCGCGTTGCGGTTGGCCTTCGTGGTGGGGGACATCCTGACGCGAAGAGACGTCCTGCGTCTCCAGGAGCTGGCGCCCGAGCTCGTCTGCGTCAACCACTACGGTTCGACGGAGACGCAACGGGCGGTGGGCTACTACGTCGTGCCGCCCCGCGACGCGGCGAACGTGCCGGAGGTCCTGCCGCTGGGGCGCGGAATCCCGGACGTGCAGCTCCTGGTGGTGAATCCGGCGGGGGATCTCGCGGGGATCGGCGAGGTCGGAGAGATCTGGGTGCGGAGCCCGCACGTGGCGCTCGGCTACCTGAACGAGCCCGAGCGGACCGTGGAGCGTTTCGTCGGCAATCCGTGGACGGGCGGCCCGGCCGATCGGGCTTATCGGACGGGCGACCTCGGCCGTTACCTTCCGGACGGCGACGTGACCTTCGCCGGGCGGGCGGACCAGCAGGTGCAGGTGCGGGGGTTCCGCATCGAGCTCGGCGAGGTGGAGTCCGTGCTCGGGCGCCACCCCGCGGTCAGGGAGGTGGCGGTCGCCGCCGGCGGCGAGGGCGATCAGAAGCGCCTGATCGCCTACGTCGTGCCGTCCGAGCGCGGGGTCGAGATCGCCGAGCTGCGGAGCTTCCTGCGCGAGCGGCTGCCGGACTACATGGTGCCGGCGGCCTGGGTGCTGCTCGAGGCGCTGCCCTTGACGGCCAACGGCAAGCTCGACCGCAGGGCGCTGCCGGAGCCGCGAGAGGAGAGCGGGAGCGAGGACCCCGTCGCGCCGCGCACGCTGGCCGAGGAGATGGTCGTCGAGATCTGGCGCGAGGTGCTGCGACGCGAGCGCGTCGGCGTGCAAGACGACTTCTTCGACCTCGGCGGTCACTCGCTGCTCGCGACGCAGGTGGTGGCGCGCGTGGATCAGGCGTTCGGCGTCGAGCTGCCGCTGCGCACCCTCTTCGAGTCGCCGACACTCGAGCACTTCGCGCTCGCCATCGAGTCGACTCTTCTCGCCACGATGGGGGAAGTTCCGGCGGGAGCCTGAGGCGGATGGCCGATCCGAACGAGCTGCGGCCGGTGGCCGTCCTCCCCCCCGTGGTGAGCCCCGCCGCGCGCGCCGAGCTCGAGGAGCGTCTGCGCGCACGCCGCCTGACGCGCGCCGCTCCGCAGCCGCCGGCGCGCCGCGCCGAGGACGAGCCGGCGCCGCTGTCCTTCGCGCAGGAGCGACTCTGGTTCCTGGAACGGCTGGAGCCGGGCAGCGGCGCGTACACGATCGCGCTCGCCTTCGCGCTCGCCGGTCCGCTGGACGTGGTCGCCTGGCGGCGCAGCCTCACCGCGGTGCGGATGCGGCACGAGGCGCTGCGCACCGTCTTCCGCGAGGCGGACGGCGGGCCGGTGCAGGTCGTCGAGCCCGGCGCGGAGTGGCCGGCACCGGTCGTGGACCTCGCGACCGTCGCCCCCAGGCCGCGAGCCGCCGAGGCCGAGCGCTTGGCGCGCGCCGAGGCGGCACGCCGCTTCGACGTCGAGCGTGGGCCGCTGGTCCGGGCGGCGCTCCTCCGCCTGGCGACGGGAGAGCACCACGCGCTGGTGACCGCGCACCACCTGGTCTGGGACGGCTGGTCGACGCGCGTCTTCCTGGCCGAGCTGCGGGCGCTCTATGCGGCCGCGTTGCGGGGCCGTCACGACGGAGCCGCGGCGGCTGATCTGGTCTTCGCGGCGCGCCTGCAGCCTCTGGAGCTGCAGTACGCCGACTACGCCATCTGGCAGCGGCGATGGCTGGCGGGCGAGCGGTTGGCGGCGCAGCTCGTCTTCTGGCGCACCGTGCTGGCGGGCGAGGCGCCGCTCGACCTCCCAACCGACTCTCCGCGTCCGCCGGTGCAGAGCTTCCGCGGCGCACGGTTGCCGCTCGAGGTTCCGCGCGTCGTGGCCGCCGCGGCGCGCGAGCTGGCGCGCGCCGAAGGGTGCACGCTGTTCATGGTGCTCCTCGCCGTCTTCCAGACGCTCCTCGCGCGCTACACCGGCCAGCAGGCGGTGAGCGTCGGCACCCCCGTCGCCGGGCGCACGCGCATCGAGACCGAGCGGATGATCGGCCTGTTCGTCAACACGCTCGTGCTCCGCAGCGATCTCGGGGGCAATCCGACGTTCGCCGAGCTGCTGGGCCGGGTGCGGGAGCTGGCGCTCGAGGCGCACGATCACCAGGACCTGCCGTTCGCCAGGCTCGTCGAGGAGCTGCAGCCCGAGCGGCGTCTCTCCCACTCGCCGCTGTTTCAGGTGATGCTGATCCTGCAGAACGCGCCCGGTGAAGAGGCGGAGCTGACCGGGTTGCGGCTGGCGCCGCTGCGTCCGGCGCGCGAGAGCGCCAAGTTCGATCTCACGTTGTCGCTCAGCGAGGAGCGGGAGGCGCTCTTCGGCTCGCTGGAGTACGCGACGGACCTGTTCGAGCGGGGGACGATGGAGCGGCTGCTCGGTCACTTCGAGACGCTCCTCACGGCCGCGTCGAGGGAGCCGGAGCGGAGGCTGTCGGAGCTGCCCCTGTTGACCCGGGCGGAGCGCCGGCAGCTCCTGGTGGAGGGGAACGCCACCGCGTTGAGGTTCCCGGACGTCACGCTGCCGGACCTCTTGGCGACGAGCGCCAGGGCATGGGGGCAGTCCGTGGCGGCCGAGCATGCGGGAGCACGGCTGACCTACGCCGAGCTGGAGGAGCGGGCGAACCGTTTGGCGCGGTACCTCGCGCGGATCGGCGTGGGGCCGGAGGTGCGAGTCGGGGTGTACCTCGAGCGCTCGCTCGAGCTGCTCGTGGCGCTGCTCGGGGTGACCAAGGCGGGCGGTGTCTACGTGCCGCTCGATCCAGCCTACCCGCGCGAGCGGATCGCTCTCCTGCTCGAGGACGGGGCGCCGGCGGTGGTGCTGACGCAGAGCTCGCTGCGGACGCTCCTGCCGGTGGGGAACGCCGCGATCGTCTCGATCGACGAGCGGCGGGAGGCGATCGACCGCGAGAGCGCGGCTTCCTTCACCTGCCCGGCCGCGCCCGGCAATCTGGTGTACGTCCTGTTCACCTCCGGCTCCACGGGTCGGCCGAAAGGGGTGCAGATCACCCACCGCGCGCTGGTCAACTTCTTGGAAGCCATGCGGCGGGCGCCGGGTTTGGCCGCCGGCGAGAGCCTGCTGGCGGTGACGACGCTCTCCTTCGACATCGCGGGACTCGAGCTGTATCTGCCGCTGCTGGTGGGAGGCCGGGTGGTCCTGGCCTCCCGCGAGACCGCGGCCGACGGGCGGCTGCTGGCGCAGGAGCTCGCGCGCTCGGGAGCCGATGTTCTCCAGGCCACGCCCGCCGCCTGGCGGATGCTCCTCGACGCCGGCTGGACGGGGGACCTGCGACTGCGCGCCCTCTGCGGCGGTGAGGCGCTGCCGGAGGAGCTGGCGGAAAAGCTCCGGCCGCGAGTCGGCGCGCTCTGGAACCTGTACGGCCCGACCGAGACGACGATCTGGTCGTCGGTCGTCGAGGTGCGCAAAGGCGAGCCGGTGCGGGTGGGCCCGCCGCTGGCCAACACGAGCTTCTACGTCGTGGACCGCGACCTCCAGCCGGTGCCGCTGGGGGTGCCGGGCGAGCTGCTGATCGGCGGCGAGGGGGTGGCACGGGGCTACCTGCGCCGGCCGGATCTCACGGCCGAGCGCTTCGTGCCGGACGCCTTCGGCGGCGTGGGAGGCTGCCTGTACCGCACCGGTGACCTCGTGCGCTGGCGCAGCGGAGGTGGGCTGGAGTTCTTGGGCCGGCTGGACCACCAGGTCAAGGTGCGGGGCTTCCGCATCGAGCTCGGCGAGGTGGAGGCGGCGCTGGCCATGCAGCCGGCGGTCGAGCGCGCCGTGGTCGTGGCGCGAGGTGACGCCGCCGAAAAGCGCCTGGTGGCGTACGTGGTGGGCGACGCCGAGCCGGCGCGTCTGCGCGAGGCGCTGCGCGAGCGGCTGCCGGACTACATGGTGCCGTCGGTTTTCGTCCGGCTCGCGGCGCTGCCGCTGACCCCGAACGGGAAGGTGGACCGCAGGGCGCTGCCGGACCCGGAGGCGCTGGTAGCGCCCGCGGCCGAGTACGAGGCGCCGCGCACCCTGGCCGAAACACTCCTGGCCGAGATCTGGGGCGAGGTGCTCAAGCGCGAACGCATCGGCATCCACGACGACTTCTTCGATCTCGGCGGGCACTCGTTGCTGGCCATGCGCGTGGTCGCCCGCGTCTACCACAGCGCGGGCGTGGAGCTGCCGCTGCGCACGATGTTCGAGGCGCCGACGCTCGTGGGCCTCGCCCGCGTTCTCGAGCGGGCGCTGCTCGGGCTCGAAGGCGAGCTCGCCTCCTGACGATCCCGATGACCACCGCGCATTCTGGAGGAGGACCGCGCAGCCGATGACCGAACCGGGAAACGCTTCCAGCGCCGAGCCGCTGGCCGACAGCGGGCAACTCACCGCGCGCGCGCAGGCGCTCCTCGGCGAGCGCCTGAAGCGCCGCGCGGCCGGGGAAGGCCCCGGCGCCGAGCGCATCCCGCGCATCGCCCGCCGCGACGGCCGCGTCCCGCTCTCGTTCGCCCAGGAGCGGCTCTGGTTCCTGGAGCGGCTCGAGCCCGGCGGCGCGGCGCACGTGATGCCGTTGGTGATCACGTTGCGCGGGGCGTTCGATCTCCCCGCGTGGCGCCGCGCCGCGACGGAGGTCGTCCGGCGGCACGAGGCGCTGCGCACCGTCTTGCGCGAGGAGGCGGACGGGCCCGTGGGCCTGGTCCGGCCTACCCAGCCGGTCGTGCTGCCGCTGCACGATCTCTCGGCACTCCCTCCGGCCGCGCGGGAACGAGAGGCGAGGCGGCTGGCGCTCCTCGAGGGGCGCAGGCCCTTCGATCTCGAGCGCGGGCCGCTCTTCCGGGGCGCGGTGGTGCGGCTGCGGCCCCTGGAGCACTACGCGCTCCTGTCCCTGCACCACGTCGTCGCCGACGGCTGGTCGCTGCGCGTGCTGCTGGCGGAGCTGGCGCGGCTGTACGACGGGTTCACCGCCGGCGCCGCTCGATCCGTCGGTGGACGGCCGCCGGCGGCCCTCCCCGAGCTGCCGATCCAGTACGCCGACTTCGCGGCTTGGCAACGCGAGCGGCTCGCCGGAGAGGTTCTGGAGCGCGAGCTCGCCTTCTGGCGCGAGCGGCTGGCGGGCGCGCCGGTCCTGGATCTCCCGACCGACTTCCCCCGGCCGGCGGTGCAGAGCCAACGCGGCGCCATCCTGCCGGTGGCGCTTTCCCCCGAGCGGTCGCGGGAGATCCGGCGGCTCGGCCGCGAAGCGGGCGCCTCGTTGTTCATGACGCTCCTGGCGGGCTTCCAGATCCTGCTCGCGCGCTACACCGGCCAGGATCAGGTGAGCGTGGGCACGCCGGTCGCCGGGCGGGTGCGCGTCGAGACGGAAGGGCTGATCGGCCTGTTCCTCAACACGCTGGTGCTGCGCACCGACCTTGTCGCGGATCCCACGTTCGCCGAGGCGTTGGCGCGAGTCCGAGAGGTCGTCCTCGCGGCGCAGTCCCACCAGGAGCTTCCCTTCGAGAAGCTGGTGCAGGAGCTGCAGCCGGAGCGGAGCTTGGCGCACTCGCCGCTCTTCCAGGTCATGTTCGTGTTGCAGAACCTGGCCGGCGCGGAGTCCGCGCTGCCGGGTCTCAGCAGCACCGTGCTCCAGGCCGACCGCGGAACCGCACTGTTCGACCTCACCCTCTCCCTCTCCGACGACCCCCACGCAGTGTACGGCCGGCTGGAGTACGCGACGGACCTCTTCGAGCGCGGCACGATGCAGCGGCTGGCGGGGCACCTGGAAACCTTGCTCGCGGCGGCGGCGGAAGCCCCGCAGCGGCGGCTCTCGGAGCTCTCTCTGCTCACCCCGGCCGAGCGCCGGCAGCTTCTGGTGGACTGGAATCGGACGGAGGCGAGCTTCCCGAGCGAGACGCTGCCGGACCTCCTCGCCGCCAGGGCGGCCGAGCGGCCGGAGGCGGTGGCGGTCGAGCAAGGGAGCGAGCGGCTCACGTACGAGGAGCTGGAGGTCCGGGCGAACCGGCTCGCGCGGTCTCTGGAAAAGCTCGGGGTCGGGCCCGAGGTGCGAGTGGGACTCTGCTTGGAGCGCTCGCTCGACCTGGTCGTGGCGCTGCTCGGGGTGTTGAAGGCGGGCGGCGTCTACGTGCCGCTCGACCCGGCCCACCCGCGCGCGCGCCTCGCGCTCGTGCTCGAGGACGCGGCGCCGCCGGTGCTCCTCACCCACGAGTCCTTGCGCTCGCTGTTGCCGGTCGGCGGCGCGGTCGTGGTCTGTCTCGACGAGGAGCGCGCGGCGATCGCTGCCGAAAGCTCCGATCCCTTCCGCTCGCCGGCGGTTCCGGAAAACCTCGCCTACGTCCTCTTCACCTCCGGCTCGACGGGGCGGCCGAAAGGCGTCGAGGTCACCCATCGGGGACTGGTCAACTTCCTCGTGGCGATGCGGCGGGAGCCCGGCTTCGCCGAGCGCGACGCCCTGCTCGCGGTGACGACGCTCTCGTTCGACATCGCCGGGCTCGAGCTCTACCTGCCGCTGCTGGCCGGCGGCCGGGTGACCATCGCCAGCCGCGAAACCGCCGCCGACGGGCGGCTGCTCGCGGCCGAGCTCACCCGCTGCGAAACCACGGTCCTGCAGGCCACCCCCGCCACCTGGCGGATGCTCCTCGAGGGCGGCTGGGCCGGGGACCGTGGGCTGCGGGCCCTCTGCGGGGGCGAGGCCCTCGCCGAGGAGCTGGCGGCGAAGCTGCTGCCGCGGGTGGGCTCGCTCTGGAACCTCTACGGCCCGACGGAGACGACGATCTGGTCGTCCGCCGTGGAGGTGCGGGAAAGCGAGCCGGTGCGGGTGGGGCCGCCTCTCGCCAACACACGTTTCTACGTCGTCGACCGGAGCGGCCAGCCGCAGCCCGTGGGGGTGCCGGGGGAGCTGCTGATCGGCGGCGACGGTCTGGCCCGCGGCTACCTGAGGCGGCCGGGACGGACGGCCGAGCGCTTCGTCCCGGACCCGTTCGGCGGCGCGGGAGAACGTCTCTACCGCAGCGGAGACCTGGTGCGCTGGCGGAGCGACGGACGGCTGGAGTTCCTCGGGCGGCTGGACCACCAAGTCAAGGTGCGGGGGTTCCGGATCGAGCTCGGCGAAGTGGAGGCGGCGCTCGCGGTGCAGCCGGGGGTCGAGCGGGCGGCGGTCGTGGCCAAGGGGGACGCCGCCGACCGGCGTCTGGTGGCCTACGTCGTCGGCGATGCCGAGCCCGCGCGCCTGCGCGAAGCCCTGCACGAGCGGCTGCCGGAGTACATGGTGCCCTCGGTCTTCGTGCGGCTCGAAGCGTTGCCGTTGACGCCGAACGGCAAGGTGGACCGCAAAGCGCTGCCCGAGCCGGAGGCGGCGACGGCGCCTGCCGCCGAGCACGTGCCGCCGCGCACGCTGGCCGAAGAGCTCCTGGCCGAAATCTGGGGCGAGGTGCTCAAGCGCGGGGAGATCGGCGCCCACGACAACTTCTTCGCTCTCGGCGGGCACTCGCTGCTCGCCATGCGCGTGGTGACCCGCGTCTATCAAGCGGCCGGCGTGGACCTGCCGCTGCGCACCGTTTTCGAGGCGCCCACCCTCGAGCGGTTCGCCCACGCCCTGGAGCGCGCCCTGCTCGTCGCCGCCGGCGAGCTCGCCCCGGACGCTCCTGTGCAGACCGCAGGCCCGCCGGGCGAATGACCGAGCCCGTCCATGCCCCCGGCGCCGAGCCGGTCGCCGACGCGGGACGGCTCGCCGCGCGCGCGCAGGCGCTCCTCAGCGAGCGCCTGAAGCGCCGCGCGGCCGGGGAGGGCTCGGGCGTCGAGCGCATCCCGCGCATCCCGCGCCCCGACGGTCGCGCCCCGCTCTCCTTCGCTCAGGAGCGGCTCTGGTTCCTGGACCGCCTGCAGCCGGGCAGCCCGATCTACAACCTGTCGTTCGTGACGCGGCTGCGCGGTCCGCTGCAGCTCCCGCTGCTGGCGGCCTGCTTCGACGAGATCGCGCGCCGGCACGAGGTGCTGCGCACCAACGTCGCGCTCGACAACGGCCGGCCGGTGCAGGTCATCGCGCCGCCGGCCGCGCGGCCGCTGCGGCTGGTCGACCTCGGCGGCGTCGGGGCGGGCCGGCGCGAGACGGAGGCGCGCCGGTTGCTCGCCGAGGCCGCTCAGCGACCGTTCGATCTGGCGGCGGACCCGCTGCTCCGCACCGACGTCGTGCGGCTGGCCGGCGACGATCACGTCCTGCTCCTGACGCAGCACCACATCGTGTCCGACGACTGGTCCATCGGCGTGCTCCTGGCGGAGCTGGAGGCGCTGTATCGCGCCGATGCCGACGCCCGGCGCTCGCCGCTGCCGGAGCTGCCCATCCAGTACGCCGACTACGCGCAGTGGCAGCGCAACTGGCTCGCCGGCCAGGTGCTCGAGGAGCAGCTCGCCTTCTGGCGCCGGCACCTGGAGGGGGCTCCCTCGGCTCTGGAGCTTCCGTCCGACCGGCCGCGCCCGGCGCGGCAGAGCTTCCGCGGCGCCACGCGCCGGTTCACGCTGCCGGACGAGCTGAGCGCCGCGGTGCGCGGCTTGGCGCGGCGCGAGGGAGCGACCGTCTTCATGACGCTGCTCGCGGCGTTCGGGGCGCTGCTCCACCGCCTCACCGGGCAGGACGACTTCGTCGTGGGGACGCCGATCGCCAACCGCGGCCGGATCGAGCTCGAAGGGCTGATCGGCCTCTTCGTCAACACGCTCGCCCTGCGGATGGACCTCGGCGCTCCGGCATCCTCATCGGCCATCAGCTTCCTCGAGCTGATGGGCCGCGTTCGGATGACGGCGCTCGACGCCTACGCGCACCAGGATCTGCCGTTCGAGAAGCTGGTCGAGGAGCTGCAGCCGGAGCGCGATCTCAGCCGCTCGCCGATCTTCCAGGTCCTCTTCCAGGTGCTCGGGGCCGGCGGCTCCCTGGCGCTGCCGGGGGTGGTGGCCGAGCCCGTCGCGGGTGCCGAGGGGCAGTTGGTCAAGTTCGACCTCGTGCTGTCGATGTCCGACGGCACGGCGGGTCTGTCGGGCATCTGGCGCTACCGCCGCGATCTCTTCGACGACAGCACCATCGAGCGGCTGAACGAGCAGTTCAGGACGCTGCTCGCGGGCGCCGCCGCCCACCCCGAGCGGCGGCTGTCGGAGCTCCCCCTCCTCACCGCGTGCGAGCGCCAGCAGCTCCGGGAGTGGAACGCGACAGGACGCAGGCACCCCGACGCGGATCTCTGCCTCCACCAGCTGATCGCGCAGCAGGTGGAGCGGTCGCCCCAGGCGGTGGCGGTCGGCTTCGAGGGCCAGGAGCTGACCTACCGCGAGCTGGCGGCGCGCGCTCGCGGGCTGGCGCTCCGGCTCCGAGCCCTGGGGGTGGGCCCCGAGGTGCGGGTGGGCATCTGCCTCGAGCGCTCGCTCGAGCTGGTCGTGGGGCTGCTCGGCATCCTGGAGGCCGGCGGAGCGTACGTGCCGCTCGACCCCTCCTACCCGCGCGAGCGCCTGGCCTATCTGCTGGAGGACGCGCGGGTGGCGGTGCTGCTGACGCAAGAGCGGTTGCTGGCGCAGCTGGGGGAGCTCTCGGCGCCTCACGTTCTCTGCCTCGACCGGCCCGCGGAGAGCCGTCCTTCCTACCCGGAAGCCTCTCCTCTTCCTCCTCCCGATCCCTCGAGCCTCGCCTACGTCATCTACACCTCGGGCTCCACCGGCAAACCGAAGGGGGCGATGAGCTCCCACCGCGGGATCGTCAACCGGCTGCTCTGGATGCAGGAGCGGTACGCCTTGACCGCGGCCGACCGGGTGCTCCAGAAGACGCCGTTCTCTTTCGACGTCTCGGTCTGGGAGCTCTTCTGGCCGCTGCTCGTCGGGGCACGCCTCGTCGTGGCGCGCCCGGGCGGGCATCAGGATCCAGCCTACCTGGTCGAGACCATCGTGAGCGCGGAGATCACCACCCTTCATTTCGTGCCCTCGATGCTGCAGGTGTTTCTCGATGCGCCGGGAGTGGAGCGGTGCACCTCGTTACGGCGGGTGATCGCGAGCGGCGAGGCACTGCCGCCGCCGCTCGAGCAGCGGTTCTTCGCCAGGCTCGGGCCGACGCGCGCCGGGCTTCACAACCTCTACGGTCCGACCGAGGCGGCGGTGGACGTGACGCACTGGGACTGCACGCCGGGACCGGGCCGTTGGGTGGTCCCGATCGGCCATCCCGTCGCCAACACGCAGATCCACCTGCTGGGCCGCCACGGCGAGCCGGTGCCCGTGGGGGTGGCCGGCGAGCTGTTCATCGCGGGGGTGCAGGTGGGACGCGGCTACCTCGAGCGACCGGAGCTGACGGCGGAGAGGTTCGTCCCCGACCCCTTCTCCTCCGAGCCGGGAGCGCGGATGTACCGGACGGGCGACCTGGCGCGACGGCGCGTGGACGGGGCGGTCGAGTACCTGGGGCGGCTGGACCATCAGGTGAAGATCCACGGCTTTCGCATCGAGCTGGGAGAGATCGAGGCGGCGCTCGCGTCGCACCGGGACGTGGCCGAGGCGGTGGTCGTCGCACGCGGGCGCGACGCCGGAGACGAGAGCCTCGAGGCCGAGGCCGAAAGGCGCCTCGTGGCCTACATCGTGCCGCGCCACGACGCGGCGGACGCACCACCCACCGACGGCCGCTCTCTGCCCGACACTTCGCTCGTCCCCCGGCTCCGCACGTGGCTGGCCGCGACGCTGCCCGAGCACATGGTGCCGTCGACCTTCGTCGTCGTCGACACCCTTCCGCTCTCACCGAACGGCAAAGTGGACCGCAGGGCGCTGCCGGAGCCGGAGGTGGAGAGGAGCGCCGGAGAGCTGACGGCGCCGCGGACCGCTCTCGAAGGCTTGTTGGCGGAGCTGTTCCAAGAGGCGCTGCGCGTCGACGCGATCGGCGTGCACGACAGCTTCTTCGCCGCCGGCGGCAACTCGATCCAGGGCGCCGGCCTCATCAACCGCCTGCAGGAGCGGCTCGGGGAGATCGTGCACGTCGTGGCGATCTTCGACGCGCCGACCGTGGCGCAGCTCGCGGCGCTCCTCGAAGAGAAGTACCCCTCGGCGGCGGCGCGGTGGACTGGCGAGGCCCCTCGCACGGAGGCGCGGGCGAAGGCCGCCACGAGAGTCGATGCCGGCCAGCTCGCGCGCGTGCGCGAGTTGGTCGAGCGCGGGCCGCGGAATGTCGCAGCCGTTCCTCGCCCGGCGCGGAAGAACCGGCCCGCGGTGTTCGTTCTCTCGCCGCCGCGCTCCGGTTCGACGCTCCTGCGCGTGATGCTGGGCGGCCACCCGCGCCTGTTCGCGCCGCCCGAGCTCGAGCTCCTGTCCTTCGCCACGCTGGCGGAGCGCCGCGCCGCCTTCGCGGGACGCGACGCGTTCTGGCTCGAAGGGTTGATCCGAGCCGTCATGGCGGCGCGCGGGCTCGATCCCGAGGCCGCCGGCCGGCTCGTCGAGGAGCACGAGCGCGCGGGCTGGACGACGCAGCGCTTCTACGGCCGGATGCAGGAGTGGCTCGGCGAGCGCATCCTCGTCGACAAAACCCCCTCGTACTCCTTCCACCCGAGCATCCTGGCGCGCGCGGAGGAGCAGTTCGACGGCGCGCTTTACGTCCACCTCACGCGCCACCCCTGCGGCACCATCGGCTCCTTCGAGGAGGCGCGGATCGACCAGATCTTCTTTCCCCGGCACCCGTTCGCGCTGCGCGAGCTGGCCGAGCTGACCTGGCTGACGAGCCACCTCAACATCCTCGCGTTCCTCGAGACGGTGCCGCCGGAGCGGCAGCTGCGGGTGCACTTCGAGGAGTTGCTGCGCGACCCGCGAGAGGTGACCGAGGCGCTTGCCGCCTTCGTCGGCGTGCCGTTCGACCCGGCGATGCTGCGGCCCTATGCCGAGCGCAGCGCGCGGATGACCGATGGTCTCCACAGCGGTTCGCGGATGCTCGGCGACGTCAAGTTCCACCAGCACCGCGGCATCGAAGCGGCCGTGGCGCAGCGCTGGCGGGAGAGCGTCGACGAGGAGGCTCTCGCCGACGTCACCCGGGACGTCGGCGCCGTGCTCGGCTATGAACGCAGCGGGGGGGGCGCTACCGTCGTGATCGAGCGCACCGGCTGGCTGCCGGGGGCGCCGCTGCCGCTCTCGTTCCAGCAGGAGCGGCTCTGGGTCCTCGATCAGCTCCAGCCGGGTCTGCCGACCTACAACATCCCGGTGGCGCTGCGGCTGCGCGGCGCGCTCGACGTCGCGGCCCTCCGCGCCGCGGTCCTTGAAATCGTGCGGCGGCACGCCGTGCTCCGTGCCACGTTCCTCGAGCGGGATGGAAGCCCTTACCAGGTGGTCGCATCCCCATGCCCCGCGAGCGCTGCCTCGCTGGGGAGCGTGCCCTGCCTGGCCGTCGTCGACCTGTCTCGCTTGCAAACCTCGCCCCGCGAGGACGAGGCACGGCGCCTCGTCTCGGCCGGTGCGCGGCGGCCGTTCGATCTCGCGAGAGGGCCGCTCCTCCGCGCCGAGCTCTTGCGGCTCGATGAGACGGAGCACATCTTCGCGCTCACCATTCACCACATCGTCTGCGACGGCTGGTCGGTGACGATCCTCCTGCGCGAGCTGCTGACGGTTTATCGGGCCTTCTCCGGCGGACGACCCTCGCCGCTGCCCGAGCTGCCCATCCAATATCCGGACTACGCGGCGTGGCAGCGTCGATGGCTCACCGGTGGAGTGCTCGAGGGACAGGTCGCCCACTGGCGCGAGCGGTTGGCGGGAGCCCCCACGGCTCTCGAGCTGCCGACCGATCGACCGCGGCCCGCGGTGCAGGGCTATCGCGGCGCTCACGTCGCCTCCCAGTTGCCGCCGGAGCTGGTGGAGACCCTCGCGGCGCTGGCCGCGTCCGAGGGTGCGACCCTGTTCATGGTCCTGCTCGCCGGCCTGGACGTCCTCCTCTACCGTCACAGTGGGCAGCACGACCTGCTCGTCGGCTCTCCGATCGCCAACCGCACGCGCCTCGCCACGGAGGGACTGATCGGCTTCTTCGTCAACACCGTGGTGTTCCGCGCCAACCTCTCCGGCGATCCACCGGTCCGCGAGCTCCTCGGGCGTGTGCGCGACACGGCGCTCGCCGCTTACGCGCACCAGGACCTGCCCTTCGAGAAGCTGGTCGAGGCCCTCCAGCCGGTGCGCGACCTGGGCCTCTCACCGCTCTTCCAGGCGATGTTCCAGTTCCAGAACCTGTCACGCGAGCTGCCGCGGGTCGGAGAGCTGCGTCTGTCGGCGTTCGGAGCGCACAGCGGCACGGCGAAGTTCGACCTGACCTTGACCGCGACCGAGACCGCCGGCGGGCTTCGCCTGTTCCTCGAATACGACCGGGATCTCTTCGACGTCACCACGATGGAGCGGCTGCTGGGGCATTGCCGGACGGTGCTGGCGGCCGTCGCGACCGACGCGAGCCGGCCGCTGTCGCAGCTGCCGTGGCTCACCGCGCCGGAGCGGCACCAGCTCGTCGCGGAGTGGAACGAGAAGGCGCGCGACGAGGTCGGAGCGACCTCCGTGCCCGAGCTGATCGCGGCACAGGCGCGCCGGCAGCCGGAGGTGGTGGCGGTCGCCTGCGGCGACGAGCGCCTGAGCTATGCCGAGCTGCAGCGGCGAGCCGCGGCGCTTGCCGGGCGGCTGCAGCAGCTCGGGGCGGGACCCGAGGCGCTGGTCGGGATCGCCCTCGAACGGACCCCGTCGATGGTGGCCGCCGTGCTCGGCGTGCTGCGCAGCGGAGCGGCGTACGTGCCACTCGATCCGGAGCACCCCCGGGAGCGGCTGGGGCTGATCCTCGAGACGGCGCGGCCGCTGGCGCTGGTGACACAGCAGGATCTGCTCGGGGCGCTCCCGGCGCATGCGGCCGAGGTGGTGCTCGTGGACGGGGAGGAGGGGGTCTTCGCCGGTGAGCTGGATGAGCCGGCCGGTGCGGCGGGGGAGACGGTCGTCTCGCCGGAGCAGAGTGCCTACGTGCTGTTCACCTCGGGGTCGACCGGGCGGCCGAAGGGAGTGCAGGTGCCGCACGGGGCGCTGCTGAACTTCCTGCTGTCGATGCAACAGGATCCCGGGTTCGCCGCGGGTGAGGCGCTGCTGGCGGTGACGACGTTGTCGTTCGACATCGCGGGTCTCGAGCTGCTGCTGCCGTTGATCGCCGGCGGCAGGGTAGAGCTCGCCACGCGGCACGACGCGTCCGATGGGGAGCGGCTGCAGCGGCGGTTGGCGGAGTCGGGGGCGACGGTGCTGCAGGCCACGCCGGCGACGTGGCGGCTGCTGCTCGAGGCGGACTGGCCGGGGGACCGCCGGCTGGTGGCGCTGTGCGGCGGCGAAGCGCTGCCGGGGGATCTGGCGGCGCAGCTCATCGGTCGGGTCGGCGCGCTGTGGAACATGTACGGCCCGACGGAGACGACGATCTGGTCGGCGGCGCGGCGGGTGCGAGCCGAGGAGGTGGGGGAGGCGACGGTGCCCGTGGGAGGCGCCATCGCGAACACGCGGCTGTACGTGGTGGACGGCGGCGTCGAGCCGGTGGCGGTGGGGGTGGCCGGAGAGCTGGCGATCGGCGGCGCGGGGTTGGCGCGGGGGTATCTCGGAGCGCCGGAGCTGACGGCAGAGCGGTTCGTGCCGGACCCCGACGCGGGGGAGCCGGGGGCCCGGATGTACCGCACCGGGGACTTGGTGCGGTGGCGCTCCGACGGGCGGATCGATTTTCTCGGCCGCATGGACTTCCAGGTCAAGGTGCGGGGGTTCCGCATCGAGCTGGGGGAGATCGAGGCGGCCCTGTCACGCCATCCGGCGGTCGCGCAGGCGGTGGTGATGGCGCGCGGGGGCGGAGCGGCGGAGGCCCGAGAGGACGAGACCCGGGAGCGACTGGTCGCCTACGTGGTGCCCCGGCGAGAGCCGGCGAGGGCGGGAGGCCTGGCCGACGAGCTCCGTGGCTGGCTGACGGGCAAGCTGCCCGACTACATGGTGCCTTCAGCCTTCGTGGTCCTGGAGAAGCTCCCGCTCAATCCGAGCGGGAAGGTGGACCGCAAGGCGCTGCCCGAGCCCGCCCGCGTGGAGGTCGCGGCCGGATACGTGGCGCCGCGTGGGCTGATCGAGGAGCGGGTGGCGGAGATCTGGTCCGAGCTGCTGCGGGTCGAGCGGGTGGGGGCGCACGACAGCTTCTTCACCCTGGGTGGGCATTCGCTCCTGGCGGCGCGCCTGGTGTCGCGGCTGCGGGGCGCGTTCGCCGTCGAGGTGCCGCTGCGGCGGATCTTCGAGGCTCCGACGCTGGCGGCGCTCGCGACGGAGCTTGCAGCGCTGCGGAAAAAGCGCGCGCCCGCCGCGCCGTCCATCCAGCGCGTGCCGCGGGACCGTCCATTGCCGGCCTCGTTTGCCCAGGAAAGGCTCTGGTTCCTCGACCGGCTGGAACCGGGGAGCGCCGCCTACACGATCGCCGCCGCCTGGTCGCTGCGCGGCCCGTTGATGGTGCCGGCGCTCGGGGCCGCGTTCGCCGAGGTGGTCCGCCGGCACGAGTCGCTCCGCACGGTGTTCGCGCCGGCGACCGATGCGGGAGCTGTGCAGCGCGTGTTGCCCTTCGCGCCGTCCCCGCTGCCGCTGGTCGATCTCCAGGGGCTGCCGCCGGAGGCTCGGACGGTCGCGGCGCGCGCTCTGGCCGTCCGACACGCCCGCCGCCCGTTCGACCTGGCGCAGGGGCCGCTCTTCCGTGTGGCGCTCCTGCGCCTGCAGGCCGAGGAGCACCTCCTGCTCTTCGCCGTCCACCACATCGTCTCCGACGGTTGGTCGCAGGGGATCCTGGTGACCGAGCTCTTGGAGCTCTATGCCGCGGTGACGGCCGGACGCCCGTCGCCCCTCCCGCCCCTCCCCATCCAGTACGCCGATTACGCGGCCTGGCAGCGGGTCCGGCTGCAGGGGCAGGTGCTCGAGGCCCAACTCGCCTTCTGGCGCGAGGCGCTGGCCGGCGCTCCCGCGGTCTTGGAGCTGCCGACCGACCGCCCGCGGCCCGCCGTGCAGACGTTCCGCGGAGGCCGGCGACTCCTCGTCCTGCCCCCGCCGCTCCTGTCGCGCCTCCGGGCCCTCTCGCGGGACCGAGGAGCGACGCTCTTCATGATCCTCCTCGCCACCCTCCAGGCCCTGCTCGCCCGCTGGAGCGGCGCCGAGGACCTGACCGTCGGGACGCCGATCGCCGGCCGCGACCGTCCCGAGACCGAGGGTCTCATCGGGCTCTTCGTCAACACGTTGGTGCTGCGCGGCGAGCTCTCGGGCGATCCCCCTTTCGCCGAGCTCCTCGCCAGGGTGCGCGAGCGGGCGCTCGCCGCGTACGCGCATCAGGACCTCCCCTTCGAGAAGCTCGTCGAGGCGCTCAACCCGGAGCGGGCGCTCTCCCACACGCCGCTCTTCCAGGTCCTGTTCGTGCTCCAGAACGCGCCGCGCCAGGCGGCACCCCTCCCGGGCCTGCGCTTCGGGCGGCTCGACGTCGAGGACGGGGTCGCGAAATTCGACCTGACGCTCGCGGCGAGCGAGACGTCCGCCGGCCTGGCCCTGAGCCTCGAGTTCAACCGCGACCTCTTCGACTCGACCACGGCCGGGCGCTTCGTCCGCCATCTGGGCGCGTTGTTCGCGGGGCTGGTCGACGACCCCCGCCGCCGCCTCTCCGACCTCCCCTGGCTGGCGCCCGAAGAGCGGCACCAGCTCCTGTTCGCCTGGAACGACACGGCGCGCGATTACGGGCCGCCCGCCACCCTTCACGCGCTGATCGCGCGGCAGGTCGAGAGGACGCCGGACGCGGTGGCGGTCGTCTTCGAAAGCGAGCGGCTGACCTACGCGGAGCTGAGCCGGCGCGCCAACCGGCTCGCGCGCCGGCTGGTGGCCGTCGGGGTAGGACCGGACCGTCTCGTCGCGGTCGCGGCGGAGCGCTCCTGCGATCTGGTGGTGGCCCTGCTCGGGATCCTGCAGGCCGGCGGCGCCTTCGTTCCGATCGACCCCTCCTACCCCGTCGAGCGGCTGGCCTACATGCTGGAGGACTCGCAGGGAGGAGCCGGCCCGCCCGTCCTCCTCACCCAGCAACACCTTCTCGAACGGCTGCCGCTGGCACCGCTCCGCGCTCGCGGCGCCGAGGTGTTGCTCCTGGAGGCGGCGCGAAACGAGGTCGAAATCGAACCGGACGACGACCCCGAGGCCTGGATCGACGGCGACCATGCCGCCTACATGATCTACACCTCGGGCTCGACGGGACGGCCGAAGGGCGTCGTCAACACCCACCGCGCGATCGTCAACCGGCTGCTCTGGATGCAGGAGGTCTTCGCCCTCGACCCCGGGGACTGCGTCCTCCAGAAGACCCCCTTCAGCTTCGACGTCTCGGTCTGGGAGTTCTTCTGGCCGCTCCTCGTCGGCGCTCGTCTCGTGGTGGCCCGGCCGGGCGGCCACCAGGATGCCAGGTATCTCGCGCGCCTGATCCAGGAGGAGGGGGTCACCACCCTTCACTTCGTCCCCTCGATGCTGCAGGTGTTCCTGGAGGAGCCCGAGGCGGCGGGCTGCCGTGGGCTGCGCCGCGTGGTCTGCAGCGGCGAGGCGCTCGCGCCGGAGCTGGTGCGCCGCTTCTTCGAGCGGCTTCCGGACGGACCGGAGCTGCACAACCTGTACGGTCCCACGGAGGCGGCGGTCGATGTCTCCTGGTGGTCCTGCACGCGCGACGACGCGCGGAGCGGCGTGCCGATCGGGCGGCCGATCGCCAACCTCTCTCTGCACGTCGTGGACCGCGACCTCCAGCCCGTTGCCGCGGGCGTCGCGGGAGAGCTGGCGATCGGCGGCGTCGGTCTGGCTCGCGGCTACCACGCGCGGCCGGAGCAGACGGCGGAGCGTTTCGTACCGAGCCGCTTTGGTGAACGCGGCTCGCGCCTCTACCGCACCGGCGATCTCGCGCGCCTCCGACCCGATGGTGCGATCGAGTACCTCGGGCGGCTCGACCATCAGATCAAGCTGCGCGGCCTGCGCATCGAGCTGGGCGAGGTCGAAGCGGCCTTGCGCGCCCACTCGGCGGTTCGCGACGCCGTCGTGGTGGCGCGCGGCGAGGGCGAAGCGAAGCGGCTGGTCGCCTACGTCGTCGGCGCCGGCGGGGATCCTTCGGTCGCGGCGCTCCGCGACCACCTGCGCGCCCGGCTCCCCGAGCACATGGTGCCGGCCGACTGGGTGGCCCTTCCCGCACTGCCGCTCTCGCCGAACGG
>DASUNQ010000346.1:0-3265 GCA_036277075.1 Thermoanaerobaculia bacterium | reverse complement strand
TGGCCGAGCCGCGCACCTCCGCGGCGGCGAGCACCCCCTCGGGGCAGAGGATGACGGTGACGCCGGTCATCCCTTCGCGGTCGGTGCCGTGGCCGATGCTGAAGCCGGGGAGGTCGAGCGTGCGCGCGGGCTCCGGCAGCGGCGGCGGCGGCATCGGCCGAGAGTGTAGGCTGATTCCATGCGGTGGCTTTTCCGGCTCGGGGCGGCCCTGACCCTGGGGCTCGCCGCCGCCGCGCTCGCCCGCCTGCCCTTCGCCAACGGGCCCACGGAATGGGAGTGGCCGTGGCGGCCGCCGGAGGCGGCCGGCTGGCGGCTCGCGGCCGCCGCGGCCCTCGCGCTCGCGCTCGTCGCCGTCGCCTGGGCCGGCGCCGCCGGCCGCATCCGCGCGCGCGCCGCGCTGGCGCTCCTCGTGCCCCTCGGCTGGCTCTTCACCATGGCGCTCGCCGTCGCGACGCCCGCCGGCTTCGGGCGCCTCGCCGCCTCCCTCGCCTCGCGCCACAGCTTCGGCTACGTGTGGGACGCGGCGCTCGCGCCGCCGAGCGGCGAGCTCCTCGCCGACTACCCGCGCGCCTCACGCCGGCTCGAGCAGCACGCCCGCACCCACCCGCCGGGCGCCATCCTCGCCGTGCGCGGCGTCGACGCCGTCGGGCGGCGGCTCGAGCGGCTGGCGGGGGCGGGGGAGCGGGGTCTCCTCGCCACCGCGGAGCGGGCGCTCGCGCGCGAGCGGCAGCGGGCGGTGGACCGCCGCCGCCCGGCTCCCGTGCGTCTGCCGAGCCCCTGGACCGTGGTCCTCCTCGCCGGCCTCCTGCCGGCGCTCTCGGCCGCCGCCGCCCTGCCCCTCCACGCACTGGCGCTGCGCCTCGGCCTCGCCCCCGGCGCCGCCCTCGGCGCCGCCGCGCTCTGGACGCTGGTGCCGGCGCGCTCGCTCTTCACGCCGTCGCTCGACCAGGCGCTGCCGCTGCTCCTGGTCGGTGCCGCCGCGCTGGCGGCGGGGGAGGGCTGGGCCGGGAAGCTGGCCGCCGGCACCCTGCTCGGGCTCGCCGGCCTGACCAGTTACGGCGCGCTCGCCGTGGCGCCGCTCGTCGCGGCGGCTGCCTGGTGGAGCGGGGATGGGAGGCGCGCGGTCCTGCCCCTCGCCGCCGGCTTCGCCGTGCCGTGGACCGCGCTCACCCTCTTGGCCGGTTACGACCCCTGGATATCCTTCGCCGCGGCGATGGAAGCCCATCGTGCGATCGCCGTGGCGCCGCGCGGCTATCTCACCTGGCTGCTTTGGAACCCTTACGACTTCGCGCTGCTGCTCGGCCCGGCAGTGGCCCTCCCGGCGCTCGGCGCGCTGGCCGTTCGCGGACCGCTCCGCGCGATCGCCGCCCTGTTCTGGGCCACCCTGGCCCTCCTCCTCGTCTCCGGCGGCGTGCGCGGCGAGGTGGGCAGGATCTGGCTCCCCTTCATGCCCTGGGCCTGCCTCCTCGCGGCGGCGGTCCTCACGCGAGACGAGGCGCCCGCCGGCCGGTCCGTTTTCGCCCTCCAGGCCCTCCTCGCCTGCGTCCTGGCCGCGACGATGGTCTTCGTCGAGTAGCCCCCAAAAGCAGAGCGGCCGGCGCCCGGAGGAGCCGGCCGCGTGCGCCGCGCGAGCGGCGCTTGGCGAAACGGAGAGGTCTACTCCTCGAACGGCTCCAGCCGCACGCTCAGGTTCGAGTAGCGCCAGGTGTGCGGCGGGAAGTAGGCGCCGTCGGCGATCCCCTTCATGCCGAAGTCGACCCGCAGCAGGTTGCCGCCGGCGATCAGGTCGTTGTGCAGCGTGCGGCCGCTGAGCTGCTCGACGAGCACCCCGGCGCGGAAGAGCTTGAAGACGACTTCCCGCAAATCGGTGTCGTACTCGAAGATCACGTAGTAGTTGGCGTTGGCCTTCCACGGCCCCCCGTTGTCGCCGAGGATCAGCCCGCCCTCGACCTCCTCTCCGAGGTCGAGGATCGTCTTGTCCCGGTCGTCGCGCACGATCAAGCCGAAGAAGAGGGTCTTGTCGTTGCGCCGCAGGCTGGTGACGCCGTAGAAGTTGCGCGGCCCGAGAGTCATCTGGCCGACGCGCAGGTCGAACTCCACGACCGCCTTCTTGTAGCGGGTCCCGGGGTCGGCGGGCAGGTCGAACACCTTGAACGAGTCCCCCGGCTTGGCGTCGAGGAAGACCCCCGGCAGGGAGAACTGCACGGTGCCCGGCGGGCCCCCCGGCTGCCCGGGAACGCGGAGGCTTGAGGCCAGCGTGTACGACGGCGTGACGTAGACGGTCTGCGTGTTGACCGGGTCGAGCAGCGTGGCGTAGGCGTAGAAGTCGCGCGCGCAGGTGACGGCGAAGTAGGAGTCGGCGATCGCCGCCTCCTGCAGGAGGCCGTAGGCGTCGGAGAACTCGCGGTTGCTCAGCGCCTGCAGGGTGAGCACCGCGTTGGTGCCGATCTGCGTGCCGTTCGAGCGGAAGGCGCCGACGGTGCACTGGTTCCCCTCGTGCGCGAGGTTGAGGATGCCGAGGTTGCTGAGCAGGCCGGCCTGGCCGCGCGCCAGCCCCTGCAGGAAGGCGACCTTGCCTCCCCCGATCTGGTTCTCCGAGGAGACGACCGGCAGGTGCGCGCTGGCCACCGGCGCCGAGGCGAGCCCCGAGGCGTCCAGCCGCGCCGTCACCACGAGCTGCGGCGCGCCGGTGATCTCGAGCACGCCGACCTTGCCGGCGGGGGCGAGGCTCGACAGCAGCAGCGTGCCGCCGGCCGGTACGGTGAGGCTCTCCGGCGCGCCGGCGCGCTGCGTGCCGTTGGAGTCGGCGAGGATGAAGAAGTAGCTGAAGCGACGGGCGACGCTGCTGGTGTTGGTCACCCACACCTTGGTGCGGTAGACCTTGCCTTGGAGCTCGTCTTTGGTGACCGGCACGTAGACCGTGCCGGCGTGGAGTGCGGGGGCGATGGCGAAGGACGCGAGCAGGGCGAGGAACAACGAGCGTTTCAAGGCTACACCTCCTGTGCAGAAGCCCAAACCTCTACGACCGAACTGGTTACGACACCGGGTTGACCGGGGGAGTGTAAGCCTTTCGATGTATCGCTGCAAGCGAATGGATTGCGAAGCCGGGGCGGCGGCGCTACGATACGGTGCTCGCCCGGACCTCCCGGGCCCTCCGCCTCCATCATGAGCGCCGTGCAGCAGAGCCCCGCGAAGAGCCTTCCCGCGCCCGCCTGGAGCCGCGCCGCGCGCGCCGCCGGCGGCGACGCGAGGGCGGGGCGGGCGG
>DASUNQ010000345.1:0-8655 GCA_036277075.1 Thermoanaerobaculia bacterium | reverse complement strand
ATGCGGGCGCTCCGGCGGCTCGGGCCGGGAGGGGACGGAGGGCGGGCGAGAGCCGGGGAACGGCCGCTCCGCCCCGGCGACCTCGCCGGCGGCCCGGGCCGGCTCTGCCGGGCGCTCGCCATCGACCGCGCCTTCGACGGCGTGCGGCTCGACCGGCCGCCGCTCTGGATCGCCGCGGGCGAGCCCGTCGCGGAGGCCGAGGTGAGCGTGGGGCCGCGGATCGGCGTCGAATCGGCCGGCGAGGCGGCCGCTTGGCCGCTCCGCTTCGCGGCGCGCAGCCCGCACGTGTCGCGCCCGCACCCGTGGCGGCGCCGTTGAGCCGCTCCGCGGCGCAGGCCATCGCCTCGCCGTTCCGCGCCGTCGGCGGCGCCTACGGCGCCGCCTTCTCGGGACTGCCGCGCACCGTGTGGCTCCTGGCGACGGTGACGCTCGTCAACCGCAGCGGCACGATGGTGCTGCCGTTCCTGACCCTCTACCTGACCGAGCGCCGCGGCTTCACGCCGACCGGCGCGGGCGGGGTGATGGCGCTCTACGGCTGCGGCGCCATCGCCGGGGCCTACCTGGGCGGCTGGCTCTGCGACCGCCTGGAGGCCAAGCGGGTGATGGGCGGGAGCCTGGTGCTCGGCGGCCTCGGCTTCCTGGCGCTCGGCGCGCTGCGCGCCAAGCCGGCGGTCGCGGTGGGGGTCTTCGCGCTGAGCCTCGTCGGCGAGGCCTTCCGACCGGCGGTCTCCTCGGCGATGGTGCGCGCGGCGCCTCCGGCGGCGCGCACCCGCGCCTACGCCATGCTGAGGCTGGCGACCAACCTCGGCATGATGATCGGCCCGGTGGCCGCCGGCTTCCTCGCCGCCCGCAGCTACCTCTGGCTCTTCCTCGCCGACGGCGGCACCTGCCTGGCGGCGGCGCTGCTGCTCTGGCTGAGCTTCCGCGAGCGCGGGGCGGCGCCCGCCGCCGCGGCCGAGCGGCGCCCGGCCGCCGCGGCCTCGCCCTGGCGCGACGGACCGTACCTCGCGGTCGTCGGGCTGGCCGCCCTCCTCTCGATCGTCTTCTTCCAGCTCATGAGCACCTACCCGCTCACCCTGCGCGCCGACTACGGCCTCTCGGAGGCCTACATCGGCCTGAGCTACGGCATCAACACGCTGATCATCGTGCTCGTCGAGATGCTGCTCGTCCACGGCCTGCGCGACCGGCCGCCGCTGCGCGTCGCGGGGCTCGGGGCGCTTCTGGTCGGCCTCGGCTTCGGGCTGCTGCCGTGGGGCTCCGGCTACGCCTTCGTGGCGGCGACGGTGCCGGTCTGGACGCTGGGCGAGATGCTCTCCTTCCCGATGCTCCAGGGCTGGGTCGCCGCACGCGCCGCCGGCCGCGCCGAGGGGCGCTACCTGGGGCTCTTCACCCTCGCCTTCGCCATCGCCTTCATGGTCGCGCCGCTCACCGGCACCTGGGTCTACCAGCACCTCGGCCCGCGCGCGCTCTGGAGCGCCGTGGCCGTCGCCGGCGTGCTCCTGTGCGCGGCGTTCCAGCTCCTCGACCGGGCGCTGCAAAGCGCTGGTGAGAACCGCACCACTCTTCTTCGACGCAAAAGGCAATAGACATTGACTATCAGGTAGTATCTAGGGTATTCTACGTCTACTTCTTGGAGATTCCAGCAATGAAGGTGACGCCATCTCATGAAGATCTTCCGCCACCCCACCCACGCCCGCGCCCAGGCGCGCACCTTCCCGAGGGACCCTGCTCGGTCCTTGCGGGGGGACGCCGGGACCGCGAGGGGAGGCGCTCCGACCTCGCAGGGGCGGACCCTGGCCTCGCGGGGGCGGAAGTGGATTTCCTGGGAGCGGTCTCGCCCCGCGCGGGAGCGCCCCGCCCGGTTCGGGGCGGAGCGCCGCCCCATGGCGGGAAGCGCGTTGTCCTCCTGGGGGCGCGGCCGCCCCTTGCGGGGGCGCGCTCACCCCTCGTGGGGGCGCGCCGCCCTCTCCCGGGGAAGCCTTGCCCTCTTCTGGGGGAGCCGTCCGACCGGCGGACCGCGTGCGCGAGCGCCGCCACAAGACCGGCGTCACTCGCGTTCCGCCGCCGGGGGCGCGTGACCCGTGGCGGCCCACCCCAAGCGATTCACCAAGGAGGGCTCATCATGCCCAATCGGATTCTCCCCGTGTTGATCGGGGATCTCGACATACTCGCCACCAACCTCAAGGGGCGGTTGGCCGAACTGCAACACCTCGCACCGCTGCAGGCCGAGCTCGAGGCCTGGCTCACCGAAGTGCGCGGTCTCGAGAGCCAGCAGGACCAGTTCATCGCGCGCCTGCGCGAGACCAACGAGAAGCGGCGCCTCGCCGAAAGCCGCGGCGTCGATCTCCGCAGCCGTCTGGCGCACGGCCTGCGCAGCCACTTCGGCGTCAAGAACAAGGCGCTGCACGAGTTCGGGATCAAGCCGCTCGTGCCGCCCGTTCGTCCGGCGCAGAAGCCCCAGCCGCCGGCGACCACGCCGCCGCCGGTCGCATCCGGCTCGTCGGTGTAGCCGCGGGTCACATCGCCGTGGAGGGCGGGGCTGCCGCCCTCCACGGCATTTCGGGTGCCAGCAGCTGGCGGTTGCGCGGGGAGAGAAACGCCGCCGGGAGGGCGTTTCCCTCAGATCGGCGAGTTGCGAGGCGCACCCGCGGCCTCTGCGGCTACTCCTCGAGCAGCTCGCCTCCGGTGGCGCGGAGGAGGTCTCCCGGGGCGATGCTGAAGACGGCGTGGGGAGTGCCGGCGGCGGCCCAGACGGTGTCGAGCTCGAGCAGGCCTGGATCGACGAAGGTGCGCACCGGGCGCGCGTGACCGAGCGGCGGCACGCCGCCGATCGCGAAGCCCAGCTCCCGTTTGACGAAGTCGGGATCGGCGCGCTCGATCCCCTCGCCCGCCGCCGCGGCGAGCCGCCGCTCGTCGACGCGGCTCCCGCCGCTCGCGACGACCAGGATCGGCTCGCCGCTCACCGCGCCCCGGAAGACGATCGACTTGGCGATCTGCTCCACCCGGCAGCCGATCGCCGCCGCGGCCTCGGCGGCCGTGCGCGTCGAGGCCGGCAGCTCGCGCACCGTGCAGTCCACCCCGCGCGCGGCGAGCGCCCGCGCGACGCGCGCGGCGGCGGGGCTGAGATCGGCCACGCTCACGGTGTCGCCTGGCTCCAGATCATGGAATGGCGCGGCAGTCTACCCCTCTCCGGAGTCGCATTCATGCACCGCGATCCGGCGCGCCAGTGCGTGCGGAGGAGTGAGTGGTGGCTACATCAGCTGCTACAATGTAGCCACTAAGGAGGCAACGGCGTGACACAGGTAGGGGTGAAGGTCCTGAAGGACAGCTTGAGCGAGTACCTCCGGCGGGTTGGTGAAGGCGAACGGATCGTCATCACCGACCGCGGCCGGCCCGTGGCCCTGCTCGCTCCTTACGAGCAGGAAGCGGCGTCGCGCGCGGCCTGGGAGCTCGTCGCCGCGGGCGGCGCGAGCTGGGGCGGAGGCAAGCCTCGCGGCGCCGAAAACCCTCCGCAGCTCGAGGGCAAGCGCGCCGCAGAGATCGTCCTCGAAGACCGCCGGTGATCCTGTACCTCGACACCAGCAGTCTGGTCAAGCTCTACGTCTCGGAAGAGGGCTCCGACGAGGTCTGGCGGCTCGTCGCCGAGGCGTCGCTCGTCGCCACCTCTGTGCTCGCCTACCCGGAGGCGCGCAGCGCCTTCGCGCGCCTACGACGCGAGCAGGCGGTGACCGCCCGCGAGGCCGAGCGGCTCAAGGCCGACCTCGAGCAAGACTGGCCGCGCTACCTCGCTCTCGACGTCGGCGAGCCCGTCTGGCGGCGTGCCGGGGACCTCGCCGAGCGCCACGCCCTACGTGGGTTCGACAGCCTCCACCTCGCCTCCTTCCTGTCCCTCGCCTCCGCCGGTCTCGGCGAGGCGGTCCGGTTTTCCGCCTTCGACGAGCGCCTCAACGTGGCGGCGCTCGCCGAAGCCGGCGGCTGACGTTCGGGAGCTGGCTGCAGAGCGTCGCCAGCTCACCTACCCCCGCGCCTTCGTCGTCCCCTTCTGCCCCTGGTAGTGGCTGGAGGAGCCGGGGTCGCCGTAGGCGATCTCGGGCTCGGACTCCATCGCGACGAAGATGAGCTGGGCGATGCGGCGGCCGGCCTCGAGGACGAAGGGCTCGGGGCCGAGGTTCTGCAGCTCCAGGGTGATGTTGCCCTCGAAGCCGGGGTCGCACCAGCCGGCGAGCGAGTGGTTGATCCAGACCCGCCCGAGCGTCGACTTGAGCTTGAGGTCGCAGGCCACGGTGCGCGGGATGCGGACGTACTCGATCGTCGAGGCGAGGACTACCTCGCCGGGGAAGAGCTTGATGTGAGGGGCGCTGAACTCCTCGGGCTCGCGGGTGGGGCAGATCCAGTGGTCGCAGACCCGCACGTCGTAGCTCGCGGCGTTGACCTGTCCCTCCTCGAAGGGCTCGACGCCGCCGCCGCGCCCCCACTCGCGGATCCAGCGGTCCGGCTTGATCACTACACGCTCATCAGACGAACCGGACCGGCGTCGTCACCTGCTCGCGGTGGATGGTGTCGACGAAGCGGATGATCTTGCGCGGCAGCGACATGAACAGGGTCGTGGTGCGCGAGCCGCCGCCGAAGAAGCGGACGCCGCGCAGCAGCTCGCCGTCGGTCACGCCGGTCGAGGCGAAGAGGATCTGCTCGCCGGGGGCGAGGTCCTCGGTGCGGTAGACCTTGGAGACGTCGGTCGCCAGCTCCTTGGCGCGCGCCTCCTGGGCCTCGCCGAGCGGCCGCAGCCGCGCCTGGATCTCGCCGCCGAGGCAGCGCATGGCGGCGGCGGTGATCACCCCTTCGGGCGCGCCGCCGATCCCCATCACCGCGTGGACGCCGGTGCCGCGCACCGCCGCCGCGATGCCGGCCGAGAGGTCGCCGTCGGCGATCAGGCGGATGCGCGCGCCGGAGTTGCGGATGTCGGCGATGAGCTGCCGGTGGCGCTCGCGGTCGAGGACGACGATCGTCAGGTCGCTCACCTTGCGCCCGAAGGCGGTGGCGAGGTTGCGGAGGTTCTCGGCCACCGGCGCGTCGATGTGCACCGAGCCGCGCGCCGTCGGCCCGACGACGATCTTCTCCATGTAGATGTCGGGCGCGTAGAGCAGCCCCCCGCGCTCGGCCGCGGCCAGGACGGCGATGGCGTCCGGCGCGCCGAGCGCGCAGAGGTTCGTCCCCTCGAGCGGATCGACGGCGATGTCCACGGCCGTCGCCCCGTCGCGGCCGCGCGCCGCGCCGAGCTGCTCGCCGACGAAGAGCATCGGCGCCTGGTCGCGCTCCCCTTCGCCGATCACCACCCGCCCGTCCATCTCGAGCGAGTCCATCTCGCGCCGCATCGCCTCGACCGCCACCCGGTCGGACTCGCGGCGGTCGCCGTAGCCCATCGTCTTGGCGGCGGCGATCGCCGCCTCCTCGGTGACGCGGATGAAGTCCTGCTCGAGCCGTCGATCGAGGGACATCAGCGGGCGCCCTCGACGGCCGCCGGCGTGCGCTCCGCCGCGGCGGGCGCTCTCGGCTCACGCGGCGTGCGCTCCGGCGGGTTGTAGGCCGGGATGCCGGTGACCGCCTCACCGATCACCAGGGCGTGGATGTCGTGCGTGCCCTCGTAGGTGTAGACCGACTCGATGTTGAGCATGTGGCGGATGACCGGGTAGTCGTCGACGATGCCGTTGGCGCCGAGCACCTCGCGCGCCAGCTTCGCGCACTCGCGCGCCACCCAGACGTTGTTGCGCTTGCCGAGCGAGACCTGGTGGGGCTTGAGGCGCCCGCGGTCCTTGAGCCGCCCGAGCTGGAGCGCCAGGAGCTGGCCCTTGCTGATCTCCGAGACCATCCAGACCAGCTTCTCCTGCACCAGCTGGTGGCAGGCGATCGGCTGGCCGCCGAACTGGACGCGCTGCTTGGCGTACTCGAGGGCGGTCCAGTAGCACTCCATCGCCGCGCCGAGCCCTCCCCAGGCGATGCCGTAGCGCGCCTGGTTGAGGCACATCAGCGCGTTCTTCAAGCCGGTGGTCCCGGGGAGCAGGTTCGCCGCCGGAATGCGGCAGTCGTGGAAGCCGAGCTCCGAGGTCGTCGAGGCGCGCAGCGAGAACTTGCCGTGCTGGTCCGAGGAGGTGTAGCCGGGGGTTCCCTTCTCGACCAGGAAGCCGCGAACGCCCTCCGGGGTCTTGGCCCAGACGACCGCGACGTCGGCGAGCGTGCCGTTGGTGATCCACTGCTTGGAGCCGTCGAGCACCCAGGAGTCGCCGTCCCGCCGCGCCGTCGTGCGCATGCCGCCGGGGTTGGAGCCGAAGTCCGGCTCGGTCAGGCCGAAGCAGCCGATCGCGTCGCCGGAGGCGAGGGCCGGGATCCAGCGGTCCTTCTGCTCCGGCGAGCCGAAGGTGTAGATCGGGTACATGACGAGCGCGCTCTGCACCGAGACGAAGCTGCGCAGCCCCGAGTCGCCGCGCTCGAGCTCCTGCATGATGAGGCCGTAGGCGACGTTGTTGAGGCCCGGGAGGCCGTACTCGGCGATCGTCGCGCCGAAGAGGTTGAGGCGCCCCATCTCGGGGACCAGCTCGAGCGGCGTGCGCGCCTCGCGGTGGCACTCCTCGATGATCGGCTTGACCTTGTCCTCGACGAACGCGCGGACGGTGTCGCGCACCAGCCGCTCATCCTCCGACAGGAGGGGGTCCAGCTCGAGGAAATCGACGCCTGGGAAACGGCTCACGGCGGTCCTCCTAAGGCGCGGGCTTTCGCGGCTTTCGCGCCGGGCTTCGACGGCACTCGTGGGGATTGGCGCGGGTGGCGCGGGGTGCGCACCGGGCGGGAAGGATAGCATGCCGCAAAGCCCTCTTGACGACAGTTGTAGTCACCCGGTACCATCCTCCGCCGAGGAAGACCGGAGATGCCCGCCAAGTCGATCGGAGACCAGGAGCTGGCGCTGCTCCGCCACGTCGCGGAGCAGGGGCCGTCGACCGTCGGCCAGGTCGCCGAGGGGTTCGGTGCGCCGCGCGGGCTGGCGCGCTCGACGGTGCTCACGATGATGGAGCGGCTGCGCCAGAAGGGGCACCTCCACCGCCGGCAGGTGGAGGGGGTCTACCACTACGTCTCGCCGGTGCCGGCGCACGAGGTGCTGCGCGGCGCGGTGAGCGCTTTCGTCGAGCGCACGCTCGCCGGCTCGGTCTCGCCCTTCGTCGCCTATCTCGCGGAGAACGCCGAGGTCTCCGAGGAGGAGCTGGCGGAGCTGGAGGAGCTGGTCGGCCGCCTGCGGGCGCGGAAGGAGGAGGGCTGAGATGAGCGCCGATCTCCTCGCCGCGGCCCTCCTCCGTGCCTCGCTCCAGGGCGCGCTCGCGGTCGCCGCGGTGTGGGCGCTCTGCCGACTCGTGCCGCGCCTGCCGGCCTCGCTGCGTTGCACCCTCTGGTGGCTCGTCTGCTTGAAGCTTCTCGTCGCGCTCGTCTGGACCGCCCCGGTGCCGCTGATGCCGGCGGTTGAGAAGAGCTGGGTGGGAAGGACGATGAGTGCGCCGGAAGCGGCTCTATCCGACGCGGTGCCCGTGCGCACGGTCGCCGGCGCGCCGGCGCCGCCGGTGCCGCCGGTGCCGCTCCCGCGGGTCTCCTGGCCGCTCGTTCTCGCGGGAGTCTGGGCGGCCGGTCTGCTGACGCAGCTCGCGGGCGGCGCCCTCATGCTCCGTCGCCTGCGCGCCCGACTCCGCCGCGCCGCGCCCGTCGGCGATCCGTCGCTGTCCATCCTCCTTACCCAGCTCCAAGCAACGCTCGGCCTGCGCCGGGAGGTCGAGGTCCTCGCCTCCGACGAGATCGAGACCCCGCAGGTCGTCGGCCCGCTCCGCCCGCGCATCCTGCTGCCGGCCCGCGCGCTGGCGCGCCTCTCGCCCGAGGAGCTGGCGCTCACCCTCTGCCACGAGCTGCTCCACGTCCGCCGCGGCGACCTCTGGCTCGGCTGGGTGCCGGCCGCGGCGCAGCGGCTCTTCTTCTTCCATCCGCTGGCACGCCTGGCGGCGCGCGAGTACGCGCTGGCCCGCGAGGCCGCCTGCGACGCGGCCGTGCTGCGCGTCCTGCGGCCCGCCCCCGAGCGCTACGGCCGCCTGCTCGTGCGGCTGGGAGTGACCGGCGAGGCCCCCCGCTTCGCCGCCGCGGGCGCCGCTCCTTCCTTCCGCACCCTCAAGAGGAGGCTCGAGATGCTGCAGCAATCGATCGCCGGCAAGCGCTTCCACCGCGGCTGGTGGGCGCTCCTCGCCCCCGCCGCCCTGGCGGCGTTGGTCCCCTTCACCCTCGTCGCGCAGGAGGCGCAGGAGGAGCCGCCGGCCGCGCCCGCGGAAGCGGCCGCTTCCGCCGTCGCGGTGGACGACGACGCCCCCGCGGCCGCGCCGGGCTGGTGGCTCACTCCCGTCGTCGCCCCGGTCGCTCCGGTCGCTCCGGTCGCCCCGATCGCCCCGGTGCCGCCCGTGCCCGCGTTCCCCGCCCTGGCGGGGACGGGCGCCGTGCCGGCAGCGGTGGCCGCGGTGGTGGCCGTGGTGGCCGTGCCGGCCGTTCCAGCGGTGCCGGCCGTTCCGGCGGTCCCGGCGCGGTTCGGGCGCGGCCACGCCTACGGCCACGACGAGGACGACGAGGCGTTCGTCGTCC
>DASUNQ010000344.1:0-4651 GCA_036277075.1 Thermoanaerobaculia bacterium | reverse complement strand
TGGCGCGGCTGCCGCGCGGCCGCGGCGGGCTGGCGGTGCGCCACGGCCTGGCGGCGCTGGGGCGGCCGGGAGCGGCGACCGTCGGCGCGATCGTGGCGCTTGGCCTCGGCGTCGTCGTCGTCCTCGGCATGTGGCTCGTCGAGCGGCGGCTCGGCGAGGAGCTGGCGGCGGACCTCCCCGCCGGCGCGCCGAGCGCCTTCCTCGTCGACGTCCAGCCCGACCAGTGGCCGGGCGTGCGCGAGATCCTGCGGCGCGAGGGGGCGCGGCACATCGACTCGGTGCCGGTGGTGACGGCGCGGCTGCTCGCCGTCGACGGCCGCGACATCGACCAACTGGCGCGCGGCGACCGCGAGCGGCGCTGGGCGCTGACCCGCGAGCAGCGCCTGACCTACCTGCGCGAGCTGCCGGCGGACAACGAGCTCGTCGCCGGCGCTCTCTGGCGCGACCCGCGGCGGGCGGAGGTGAGCGTCGAGGAGGAGTTCGCGCGCGAGCTCGGGGTGGGGCTCGGCGGCCGGCTCCGCTTCGACGTCCAGGGAGTGCCGCTCGAGCTCGTGGTGACCAGCCTGCGCCGGGTCGACTGGCGGAACTTCCGCATCAACTTCTTCCTCGTCGTCGAGCCGGGGGTGCTCGAAAGCGCGCCGCAGATGCGCCTGGCCGCCGCGGAGCTGCCGCGCGGCCGCGAGCAGCGCGTCCAGGACCTCGTCGCCGCCGCCTACCCCAACGTGACCCTGATCCGGGTGCGCGAGGTGCTGGAGAAGATCGTCTCGGTGCTCGAACGGATCGGGCTCGGCATCCGCTTCCTGGGCGGCTTCACCGTGCTCGCCGGGATCGCCATCCTGGCCGGCGCGGTGGCGGCCGGCGCGGCGCGCCGCGGCCGCGAGGTGGCGCTGCTCAAGACCCTCGGCATGACGCGGCGCGGGGTGGCGGCGGCCTTCGCCGTCGAGTACGCGCTGATCGGCGCCGTGGCCGGCGTCATCGGGGCGGCGGGCGGGGCGCTCCTCGCCTGGCGCGTCCTCGCCGAGGGGTTCGAGATGGCCTGGCGGTTCCAGCCGGTGGCGGTCGGGACGGCGGTCGCCGGGACGGCGCTCCTCACCGTCCTGGCCGGCCTCGCCGCGAGCTGGCGGGCGCTCGAGCGGCGGCCGATCGAGGTGCTGCGCACGGAGTGAGCACCCCGGCCGGCGGCCCGGCACCATCCCTGCAAGGGCCCTGAGCCTCTACGCATGGTCTTCGCGCCGATTCTCGTCACCGGCGGCCTAAGGCGGCCCGCATCCTCACCCGGCCGCCGGCGGAGCGGGCTCTGAGACTCCAGGGCTGATGCGGCTCGGCATCCTCCTGCGCCGCTTCTTCGTGCCCGGGTTCGTGGTCACCGTCCACGCCTTTCTCAAGTACCGTTGCATGGTGAGCCACCGCGCCGAGGTGGAGATCACGCCCCAGCTCCAGATCGGCAGGCACTCCGTCATCAGCTCCTACACCAAGATCAAGGCCCGCGACGGCCCGCTCACCATCGGCCGTCACGTCGAGGTCGCGACCTGCTGCGTGATCACCTCGCACGGTGCGGGGACCGAGATCGGCGACGACTGCCTGATCGGACCGAGCGTCTCGATCATCGGCAACAATTACCGCTACGATCGGCTGGACGTCCCGATCCGCCTGCAGGAGAAGTTCTCGACCAAGGGGATCCGCATCGGCGCCAACGTCTGGATCGGCGCCGGCTGCACGATCCTCGACGGGGCGCACATCGGGAGCGGCACGATCGTCGCGCCCAACTCCGTCGTCGCCGGCCCGCTGCCCGAGAACTCGATCGCGCAGGGGAGCCCGGCGCGGGTGATCTTCACCCGGCGCTGAGGACCGACCCCGTGCCCATCCGCCTCCCGATCCTCGTCACCGGCGGTCTCGGCTTCCTCGGCAGCCACCTGTGCACGCGCCTGGCGACGGCGGGCGAGACGGTGCGCATCCTGGCGCGGCCCGAGCGCCGGGCGGAGGCGCCCGACTCCCCGCACGAGATCGTCTGGGGGGACGTCCGCGACCCCGCCGCGGTCGAGCGCGCGGTGCGCGGGACCGAGGTCGTCATCCACCTCGCCTCGAACTTCCGCCGCGCGGGCTCCGACGCCAAGGAGGCCTACCCGATCAACGTCGAGGGCACCCGCAACGTCGCCGAGGCCTGTTTGCGGGCCGGCGTACGGCAGCTCATCCACTGCAGCACGATCGGCGTCCACGGCAGCGTGGTCGAGGTCCCGGCGCGGGAGGAGAGCGCGTTGAGCCCGCTCGACCTCTACCAGGAGACGAAGCTCCTTGCCGAGGACGAGGTCTGGCGCGCGCACCGGCGCGACGGCCTGCCGGCGACAGTGCTGCGCCCCGCCTCGATCTACGGCCCCGGCGACCGCCGGATGCTCAAGCTCTTCCGACTCATCCAGAAGCGCCGCTACGTCATGTTGGGCGACGGCAAGGCGTTCTTCCACCCCGCCTACGTCGAGGACGTGGCCGACGCCTTCGTCCTGGCGCTGCGCAACGAGCGCGCCGACGGGGAGACCTTCATCGTCGGCGGCGAGGAGTACGTAAGCCTCAACGAGGTGGTGGCGATGATCGCCGAGGAGCTCGGGGTGCCGCCGCCGCGCCTGCGCTTCCCGCTGGCGCCGATCATGGCCTTGGCCGCGCTCTGCGAGCGCCTCTGCGCTCCCTTCGGGGTGGAGCCGCCGCTGCACCGGCGCCGCGTCAGCTTCTTCTGGAGCCGCCGCGCCTTCTCCATCGAGAAGGCCCGGCAGGTGCTCGGGTTCCAGCCCCGCTTCTCGCTGCGCGAGGGGATGCGCGCGACGATCCGCTGGTACCGCGAGCGGGGCTGGCTCTAGGCCGGCCGCCGCGCGGGGTCGACGAAGACCAGGGAGTAGGCGTCGAGCGGCGGCTCGGCCTCGTAACCCACGCCCTGCAGAAACTCGCGGCAGAAGTCCCGCGCGGCGTCGCCGTGGACCGCGACGAGCAGCCGCGCGGGCCGCTTCGCGGCGGAGAGCAGGGCGCGGCCGCCGGGCAGGGCCTGCACCTCCGCCCCCTCGATGTCCATCTTGATCAGGTTCGGCCGCGGGTAGCGCGCGGCGAGGTCCTCGAGGGTGAGGCTGGGGACCTCGATCACCGCGCCCACCCGGTTGTCGATCGCCGGGTTGTCGATCTCCTCGAGCGCGTTGGCCCGCGGGTCGGAGGCGCGCTGCACCAGCCGCGCGGTGCCGGCGCGGTCGGAGACCGCCGCCTGCACGATCGTGCAGTGGCCGACGCCGTTGAGCTCGAGCTGCTCACGCAGGATGCCGCAGGTGCCGGGGTCGGGCTCGACGGCGATCACCCGGCCGGTCGGCCCGACGGCGTGCGCCCCCATCAGCGTGTGGTAGCCGGCGTTGGCGCCCAGGTCCCAGAAGGTGTCGCCGGGGCGCAGGTGCGCGGCGAGGAAGCGGCTGGTCTCCGGCTCGTAGACGCCGAGGTGGTACCAGAACGGCAGGACGTTGCGCCGCCGCCAGCGCAGCCCGGCCATCGGGCCGCGGGCGATCTCGTAGACCTTCCCCTCGCCGGTGCGGGTGGTGAGCCACTTGTAGGCGCGGTGCGCGCCAGGGAGCGCCTCGACGGCGGCCTTGACGCGGCGGAAGAGGACACTGGCGGCGCTCACGGCCGCGGAGACTATCAACCAGGTCGCCGGCGCCACGCGGCCCAGGCGGCGGCAAGCGCGCCGGCGCCGCAGAGGGCCCAGCCGATCGGCCAGCCGGCGGGGCGGTAGTCGAGGACCACGCGATGCCGCCCCGGCGGCGCGGCGAAGGCGAGGAAGGCGCCGTTGGCGCGCAGCAGCGGCAGGGGGCGGCCGTCGAGGGTCGCGCCCCAGCCGCGGGCGTGGCTGACGCTCGAGACGACGACGCCGCCGCCTCCGGCGACCTCCAGCTCGAAGCCGTTCGCCGGCGCGCGCGCGATGCGCACCGTGCCGCGCTGCGTGCGCACCTCCCCGCTCCCCTCGACCGCCGCCGTCGCGGCGAAGTCCGGGTTGAGCCGCGCGCGGGAGAGCGCCGCCTCCTGGCTCCCGGCCGGCTCGACGTGCGCCGGCAGGAAGAAGAGCGGCAGCGCCTCGGGGTTCTCCCAGATCCGTCCGCCTTGATGATTGAACGCCGAGCGCCATGGCGGCGGCACGCGCCGGCGGTGGCGCGTCAGCAGGTAGCGCACGCCGAGGTAGCTCTCCAGCGCCGGGTCCCGCCGGTTGCTGTGCAGGACCAGCCGCCCCACCCGGTGGTGGGGGCGGAGGCGCCCGCCGACGAAGGCGCTCACCGCCGCAGGGGCCATCGGGTCGTGGAAGCGCGCGTCCCAGACGCCGTGGAGCGCCGCGAGGTTGGGCATCAGGCCCTGGTACTCGGCGAGGACGCGGTGCGGTCTCTCCGCCCGCGCCCGCTCGGCCAGCCAGGTGACGACGGGCGGCGGCGCCAGGTCGAAGCGGGGATCGAGCGCCGGGTGGAAGCGGACTCCGAGGAGGAAGAGGTCGGCCGCGAGGGCGGCGACCGCGAGCTTCGGGAACAAGGCGGTGCGCAGGCGCGGCAGGAGGAGCGCCGCCGCGCACGCCGCCGCGCCGGCCAGAGCGGCGATCCACCAGGCGCGCGTCCAGGCAGACCCCTCCGGCGGCGGCAGCGCGGCG
>DASUNQ010000343.1:0-5784 GCA_036277075.1 Thermoanaerobaculia bacterium | reverse complement strand
GCGGCGCGCAGGTTCCACGGCGGACCGTTGACGAGGATGTCCTCGACCTCCATCTGGATGCCGGCGGCGACGAAACGCTCGAGGAAGCGCTCCATCTCGGCGCGACCGCGGTGGGTCACGTGGGCCCGGCGGCCGCGCTCGAGCTGCGCGACGTCACGCTCTGCTTCAACGACTGGTGCGGCGCCCAGGTGATGGTCGCCGACGGCGGCGTCGAGCGGGTCGGCAGGCTGGTCCTGGTCTCCTGCGAGACGGCGGGGAACTACCCGCCGGGGCTCGCCGGCCACGCCGCCTGGCTCTCGGCCAAGCTCCCCGGCGGCCTCTCGATGATGCGCCAGACCCTGCTGCGCCGGCGGCTGCGCCAGCTCCCCTTCGTCTTCGGCCAGATGAGCAAGCGCGGCGTGCCCGAGGAGCTGATGCGGGACTGGCTGGAGCCGCTGAAGCGAGGGGAGATCCGGCGCGACCTGCGCAAGTACGCCGGCGCCGCGATGCGCGGCAAGCACGATCTGGCCGCAGCAGAGGGGACACTGGGCGGCTTCGATCGTCCCGTCCTCGTCGTCTGGGACCGCGAGGGGAAGATGATGCCCAACGAGGAGGGCCGCCGGCTCGCCGACGCCTTCCCCGACTCCCGCTTCGTCGAGCTGGACGATTGCTACACCCTGATCCCGCTCGACCAGCCGCGGGCCCTCGCCCGCGAGATCCGCGAGTTCGCCGCCTGACAGGTCTACGAACGCGGGGCGCGAAGATGGCTGCGTGAGCGTTCCGCCGCCGAAGGAGACCCGTCCGCCCCTGCCGGGAGGGCCGTTCCTGGTCGTCGGGCTGGCCCGGTCCGGCCAGGCCGCGGCGCGGATGCTGGCGGCGCGGGGGGAGCGGGTCCGCGGGGTCGATTCCGGCTTTCCCGACGGGGCGGCAGGGCTCGAGGGGGTCGGCGTCGAAGTCTTCCTGGATACGGATGGAGTGGCTCAGCTCGAGGGGACGCGGACCGTCGTCAAGAGCCCGGGTGTGCCCCGGGAGGCGCCGGTGATCGCCGCCGCGCGCGAGCGCGGCATCGAGGTCCTCGGGGAGCTGGAGCTGGCCTGGCGGGCGCTGCCCAACCGCTTCCTCGCGGTCACCGGGACCAACGGCAAGACGACCACGGTGGAGCTGCTCGGGCACGTCTACCGCGGCGCCGGTGAGCCGGTCGCGGTGGCCGGCAACGTCGGCACCCCGCTCTCGGAGCTGGTCGGCGAGGTCGAGCCCGACGCGACCGTGGTCTGCGAGTGCTCGAGCTTCCAGCTCGAGGACACGGCCCACTTCGGGCCCGAGTGCGCGGTCTTCCTCAACCTCGCTCCCGACCACCTCGACCGCCATCCCGACCTCGAGTCCTATCTGGCGGCGAAGCTCCGCATCTTCGCCAACCAGGGCAACGACGACGTCGCCGTCTACAACGCCGACGACCCCTTCACCCAGGACGTCGACCTCGGCGGCTGCGCCCGCCGGGTCGCCTTCTGCACCGGTGCCGGCCCGGAGTGCGAGGTGGCGCTGGCGGAGGGCACGATCTTCTACGACGGCGAGCCGCTGATCGAGGCCGCCGAGCTGGGCCTCTTCGGCGAGCACAACGTCGCCAACGCGATGGCCGCCGCCGCGGCGGCTCTCTCGGTCGGGATCGAGCGCGACGCGGTGCGCGAGGGCCTGCGCAGCTTCGCCGGCGTCGCCCACCGGCTCGAGCTGGTCGCCGAGATCGGCGGCGCCCGCTTCGTCAACGACTCCATGGCGACCAACGTCGCCTCCGCCGTGGTCGGGCTGCGAGCCTTCGGGGGCGGCGTCCACGCGATCCTCGGCGGCAGCGAGAAGGGCGAGACGTTCGCGCCGCTGCTCGACCCCGTGCGGGAGGCCTGCGCCGCCTGCTACCTGGTCGGCGCCGCCGCCGACCGGCTGGCGACCGAGCTGGCCCCGGCGGCCTCGGCGGGGGTCGAGCTGCATCGCTGCGCCGACCTCGCCGAGGCGGTCCACCGCGCCGCCGAGGCGGCCGGGGCCGGCCAGGTCGTGCTGCTCTCGCCCGCCTGCGCCAGCTTCGACGCCTTCGAGAACTTCGAACGGCGCGGCGAGCGGTTCCGCGAGCTGGTCGGGGAGCTGCGATGAGCGCCGGCACCCTCTCTCTCGGTCGCCTCAGGGGGCTCTCGAAGCCGAAGAAGAAGGCGAAGCGCAGCCGCGCCCGCGCGGTCTCGACCGAGTACAACCTGCTGCTCACCGCGACGCTCTGCCTGCTCGCGCTCGGCGCGGTGATGGTCTTCTCGGCCAGCTCGACGACCAGGATCCTCGAGGAAGGCGGGCTCTCCGACAGCGCCTTCTACCTGAAGCGGACGGTGATGTTCGGCGCCGTCGGCCTGATCGTCATGCACCTGGCCGCCCGCCACGGCCTCGCCCTCGTCCGCAACCTCACTCCGGCGATCCTCGGCGTCTCGCTCTTCCTCCTCCTCGCCGTGCTCTTCGCCGGCACGACCGTCAACGGCGCCAGCCGCTGGATCGGCCCCAGCGCGCTGCAGATCCAGCCCTCGGAGCTGGCCAAGGTGGCGCTCGTCCTCTACGGCGCCGACCTGCTCGCCCGCCGCCCGAAACGGGCCCGCTCGATCGAGGGGATGATGCCGTTCCTGCTGCTCACCGGGGCCGCCTGCCTGCTGGTCGTGGTCGAGCCCGACCTGGGGACGACGATGGTGATGGCCTTCGCGGTCGCCGCGACCCTGCTCGCCGCCGGCGCGCGGCCGCGCGACCTCGCCCTGATCGGGCTGGTGATCGCCGCCGGGGCGGTGCTGATGACGCTCATCGAGCCCTACCGGATGGCACGTGTGACCGGCTTCCTCGATCCCGGCGCGGACACCACCGGGGCCGGCTTCCAGGCTGCGCAGGCGAAGATCGCGCTCGGCTCCGGCGGGATCTTCGGGGTCGGGATCGGCAACGGGGTGCAGAAGGCCTTCTACCTGCCCGAGGCCCACACCGACATGATCTCGGCGGTGATCGGCGAGGAGCTCGGCCTGATCGGGATCCTCGGCGTCGTCGGCCTCTTCGCGATGTTCGGCTATGCGGGGCTGAAAGTCGCCCAGCGGGCCAAGGACACCTACACCAAGCTGCTGGTCGCCGGGCTGACCTCGCTGATCGTCGTGCAGGCGACGATCAACCTCTTCGCGGTGATGGGGCTGGCGCCGCTGACCGGGGTGCCGCTGCCCTTCGTCTCCTACGGCAACAGCAGCCTGATGACGTCCCTGTTCGCGGTCGGCCTGATCCTCAACGTCGCCCGCGGCGGCACCGCGAGGGCCTCGCGCGCCTCGACGGGTTCCGGCGCTGGCAAACTGCGCCTCGTCGAAGGCGGGCGTGGGCCCGCACGCGAAAGGAGTCGATCGAGCGGTGCCAGGAAAGCCAAGGGTGGTGGTGGCCGCGGGGGGAACCGCGGGGCACGTGGTTCCCGCCATGGCGGTCGCCGACGAGCTTCGGGCTAGCGGCGCCGAGGTCTCCTTCCTCGGGACCCGGGAGCGGGTCGAGGCCGACCTCGTCCCCGCCGCCGGCTACGAGATCGACTTCGTCGAGGTGCGCGGGATCGACCGCCGCAACCCCCTGCGCGCGGCCCGCGCCGGATTCGAGGCCGTGGGCGCCACCGTCGCCGCGCGACGGGCGCTGCGGCGGCGCGGCGCCGACGTGGTGATGGGCGGCGGCGGCTACGTCGCCGGGCCCGCCGGCCTCGCCGCGATCCTCACCGGCACCCCGCTCGTGCTCACCGAGGCCGACAGCCACCTCGGCCTCGCCAACCGCCTGCTCGCCGGCCGGGCCCGGCGCATCTGCCTCGCCTTCCCGATCGAGGGACGGGAGGGCGAGCGCTACCTGGTCACCGGGCGCCCGGTGCCGGCGGCGGTGCTGGGCGCCGACCGGGCCGCCGCGCGCGAGCGGTTCGGGATCGAGCAGGGGGCGCAGTGCGTGCTCGTCGTCGGTGGCAGCCAGGGCGCGCGCTCGCTCAACTTCGCCGCGGTCGAGGCCTTCGCCGAGCGCGATGGCCGCGAGTTCCACGTCCTCCACCTCGCCGGGCGGCGCGATCACGAGGAGCTCGAGCGCCGCCTCGCCGCCGCCCCGCACCGCGACCGCTACACGCTGCTCGCCTACGAGCCCGACCTCGGCGACGTCCTCGCCGCCTCCGACCTGGTCCTCGGCCGCTCCGGTGGCTCGATCTTCGAGTTCGCCGCCGCCGGGCTGCCGGCGGTCCTCGTCCCCTACCCGCACGCCACCGCCGACCACCAGAGCGCCAACGCCGAGTGGATGGTGGGAGGGGGGGCGGCGACGGTGCTGCGCGACGAGGAGCTTGACGCCGATCGGCTTGCCGGCGAGGTGGCCGGGCTGCTTGGCGACCCCGCCCGGCTGGAGCAGATGGCGACCGCCTCGCGCCGCCTCGCCCGTCCCGACGCCGCCCGCCGCATTGCCGACGAGGTGTTGGAGGCGACGCGATGACCGCTGATAGAGGTCGCACTTCCTCTCGGATACCGAGAGGAAGTGCGACATCGGGCGGGTGGGAGGACCGCCGCCTGCACTTCATCGGGATCGGTGGCGCCGGGATGAGCGGGCTGGCGCTGGTCTGCGCCCGGCTCGGGGCCACGGTCACCGGCTCGGACCGAGCGGAGTCCTCTTATATGGAGCGTCTGCGCGCCGCCGGCCTTGAGCCGACGGTGGGCCACGACGCGGCCAACCTGCCGGAGGGGGCCGAGGTGGTCGTCTCCACCGCGATCGCCGCGGACAACCCGGAGCTGGCGCTCGCCCGGGAGCACGGGATCGAGCCGATCCACCGCGGCGCCCTGCTGGCCGAGCTCTGTGCGGAGAAGCGGCTGATCGCGATCGCCGGCACCCACGGCAAGACGACCACCGCGGCGATGACGGCCTGGGCCTTGCGGGGCATCGGTGCCGACCCCGCCTTCTTCGTCGGCGGCGAGGTGCCGGGCCTCGGCGAAGACGCCGCCGCCAACGCCGGCTGGGGGGAGGGGGAGTGGGTAGTCGCCGAGGCCGACGAGAGCGACGCGAGCTTCCTCGAGCTGCGACCGGAGATCGCGGTCGTCACCAACGTCGAGATGGACCACCACACCCGCTGGGGCTCGCTGGGTGAGCTGCGCACCGCCTTCGGCGAGTTCCTCGGCTCCGCCGGCGCCGGCGCTCTGCCCGCCGACGGCAGCCTCGACGGCCTCGGCCCCGCCGGGACGCCGATCCACTTCGACACCGACCGCCCGGGGCCGGCGGAACTTTCCCTCAGCGTTCCCGGCGCCCACAACCGCGCCAATGCCCGCGCCGCGCTGGCGGCGGTCGAGCTGGCCGGTCTCGACGTCGACGCCGCGGCCGCGGCGTTGCGCGACTTCCCCGGGGTGCGCAGGCGGCTGGAGCTGAAGGGGGAGCGCGGCGGGTTCCGTATATACGACGACTACGCCCACCACCCGACCGAGGTCCGGGCCGCGCTGACGGCCCTGCGCGAGCTGGGGCCCGAGCGCCTGCTCGCCGTCTTCCAGCCCCACCTCTACTCCCGCACCAAGGCGCTCGCCGAGGAGTTCGGTGCCGCGCTCGCGCTCGCCGACGAGGTCGTCGTGCTCGACGTCTACCCGGCCCGCGAGGAGCCGGTCGGGGAGCTGGCGGGGGTCAGTGGCAGGGACGTGGCCGTGGCCGCCGCCGACCGCGCCGGCGGGCGGCCGGTGTGGTGGCTGCCGCAGGCCGAGCGGGCGGCATCTGCCCTCGGCCCGCGGCTGGCCGAGGGCGAGATCCTGGTGACGATCGGCGCCGGGGACATCT
>DASUNQ010000342.1:0-10905 GCA_036277075.1 Thermoanaerobaculia bacterium | reverse complement strand
CACCGGCCGCGAGAGCGTCACCGCCCGCTCGAGCAGCTCGAGCCCCGGCGCGAAGCCGTCGGCGCGCAGCCCCTGCGCCGCCGCTTGGCGCGCGAAGGTGGCCCGGATGCGGCGGAGGTCGAGGGCGCCGGCGCGCGCCCGCGCCAGCCATCCCAGCGCCTCCTGCTGCTGCTGCGGGGCGGGGATCAGCGAGGAGACGCCGCTCACCCCCTGGAGCACACCCTCCTCGACCAGCTCCCGCGCGCCGGCGGTGGCCCGCTCGGAGAGCTCGAGCACCTGCGAGAGCCGCTCGCCGGTGAGCACCACCAGCATCGAGTCGAAGCCCGAGCCGAAGTGGCGGCCGACCTGCTCGGCCACCTCGGTGCCGCGGTTGCCGCGCGGCCGCATCGTCCGCATGCTCTCGTCGAAGCCGAGGCGGGTGGAGCAGGCGAGCAGGACGAGCGTCGCCGCCGCGCCGGCCAGCAGCACCGGCCGCGGGTGGCGCATCGAGAAGCGCATGAGCACGTTGGTGCCGAGGCTGTGGAGGTAGAGGTTGGGCTCGGTCCGCCGGCGGGCGTGGCGGTCGTCGGCCCAGGCGAGCATCGCCGGCAGCAGCACCAGCACGGAGGCCATGCAGATCAGGATGCCGGTGCCGGTGAGCAGCCCCATCTGCCGCAGGCCGGTGAAGTCGGTGAAAGTGAAGGCGTAGAAGGTCGCCGCCGTGGTGAGCGCCCCGACGACCACCGCGCGGCCGGTGTAGCCGTTCATCGTGGCGAGCGCCCGGTCGAGGCCGGCGCCGCCGCGCCGCTCCTCGACGTAGCGGCCGTAGGAGACGATCACGAAGTCGATGCCGAGGCCGATCAGCAGCGCGGTCACGACGCTGGTCGCCGAGGAGAGCGTCCCGACCGTCACCGCCAGCAGCCCGAAGGTGATGAGGATCGAGAAGAGCAGCGGCACGAAGGCGTAGAGCAGCGCCGCCTTGCGCCGGAAGGCGAAGAGGAAGAGGAGGAAGACGCCGGCCGCGGAGGTGCAGACGTTGATCGCCATGTCGCGGCGGATCAGCGAGGCGTCGCCGAGGGAGGTCAGATACGGGCCGCCGAGCCCCACCCGCGGCGCCGCCGGCGCGCCCGGCCCGGCGAGCTCGGGCCAGCCGGCGAGCTCGCGCGCGAGGACGGCGTCCACTCCCGCCACCAGGCTCGCGACGAACTTGTAGTCCTGCGGCGGGCGCTTGGGCTGCGCCAGCAGCAGCAGCACCCGGTGGTCCTGCGACAGGTAGTAGCCGCTCGTCCAGTCGACCTTGAGGCCGCCGCGCGACCCTTGCAGGCGGTCGAAGAAGACCTCGGCCAGGCCGAACGGGTCGAGCCGCACGAGCTGCTTGGCGGCGAGGCCCTGCGGCGTCTTGAGCAGGCGCGCCAGCTCACGCGTGCGGCGGGCGATCCCGGCGTCCGAGAGCTTGGCCTCGAAGGACCGTCGCTCGGCCGGAGAGAGGAAGAGGACCGCCTTGGGGAAGAAGGTCGCGAGCAGCTCCTCGGGGTCGCCGAGGCGGTGGTCGACCCGCTCCAGCTCCGGCAGGGCGCGCAGCCCGGCGGCGATCTCGTCGGCGAGCATCTCGTAGGGGTCGACGACCGCCCCCGCCGGAATGTTCACCACCACCAGGAGATAGGAGAAGGTGCCGAAGTCCTCCAGCGTCTCGACGTAGGCGCGGATCGCCGGGTCCTCCTGGGGGAGGAGCTTCAGCATGTCGGTGTCGAAGGTGAGGCGCGACGCCGCCACCGCCGAGAGCGCGGCGAGGACCGCGAAGAGGACGAAGAGGAACCGGTACCGACGTCTCGCGAAGCGCGCGACGCGCTGCAGCGCGCTCGGCCGCACTCAGCGCTCCCCGGAGGAGCGCGCCGCGGCGGCGAGAGCGCGTGAGTCCGGAGGGGCGGGGGGCGGCGGGGCGTGGAGGACGGCGCCCGGCCCGGGCGCCGGCGTCGCCGGCGCCTGGGTGCGCAGCACCAGGCGCCAGAAGCGGATGAAGTACTCGAGCCCGGACCAGATGGTCACCAGCAGCGCCGCCCAGAGCGAGAGCGGCGCCAGATGACGGAACTCGCCGAGCTGGTTGTAGATGATGAGGAGCGCGATCGAGACCACCTGGACGACCGTCTTGAGCTTCCCCGAGAGCCCGGCGGGGATCACCACGCGCTCGTTGGCGGCGAAGGCGCGCAGGGCGGAGACCGCGAACTCGCGGGCGACGATGACGACGACGATCCAGGCCGGCACGACGTTGGGCGACATCTCGACGAGCGAGATGAAGGCCGCCGAGGTGAGGATCTTGTCGGCCGCCGGGTCGAGGAGCATGCCGAGACGGGTGACCTGCTTGCGGCGCCGCGCGATGACGCCGTCGAGGACGTCGGTCAGCGCCGCCAGGAGGAAGAGGCCGAGGCCGACGAACTCCTTGCCCTGGAACTTGGTGAGCAGCACGACGACCAGCACCGGCACCAGCAGGATGCGGAAGACGGTGAGGAAGTTGGGGACGTTGAGCATGCCGAGAGCCGGACGGCCCGCGAGTCCGTCCGGCGATTCTATGCCAGGGGTCCAGGCGCGAAGGCCGAACCGCTACCGGGGCGCGAGGCGGGCGGTGGTCAGCAGCGGGCGCTCGCCGGCACCGAGCACGAGGATGGTCTTGGCGCCGCGGACGGCGCCGGCCGGCGGCGACTTGACCGCGATCAGCTCGGGTCCTTCGTACAGCCCGAGGATGCGACGCACGTAGGCGCGGGTCTCGGCGTAGGGCGGGATGCCGCCGAAGCGCTCGACCGCCTTGGGGCCGGCGTTGTAGGCGGCGAGCGCCAGGTCGACGCGGCCGTCGAAGCGGTCGATCATGCGGCGCAGGTAGGCGGTCCCGCCGCGGATGTTCTGGTCGGCATCATAGGGGTCCGAGACCGCGAGCTGAGCGGCGGTCCCGGGCATGAGCTGCATCAGGCCCACCGCCCCCTTGTGTGAGACGGCGGCCGGGTTCCAGGCCGACTCGACCTGGATCAGCGCGCGCACCAGCTTGGGCTCGAGTTCGTGGCGGCTGCAGTGCTCGTCGACGACCAGCTCGAGCTCGGGGTCGATCGGCCGCAGGCGGGCGGGCACGGCGCCGCGAGCTTCCACGACGCCCTGGTTCGAGATGACGACGCGGCCGCCGGGGCCCTGGCGCAGCCCGACCTCGGCGGCGGCGAGCGCCGGCACGAGGAAAAGAGACACGGAGGCGAGAGCCTTCCGGAGCATACACAGGGACGACCGAGGCCACGACCGGACCGAGCTGGACTGCACGCGAGAGTTCCTGCCGGGCAGAGTAGCTCCGCCGCCGGGGCGCCACTTGACAGGGGGTTGGGGAGGCTGCTCACGAACTTCGCACGCGCCGGGGTTGCGGGCGCTGATGCGAGGGGGGCGCTACTTGGCGAGCTGGCCGCGGACCGCCTCGGCCACCGCCGCCAGGGCCTCGGGGAGCTTCTCGGGGGCCTTGCCCCCGGCCTGCGCGAAGTCGGGGCGGCCCCCTCCCGCGCCCCCGACGAGGGCGGCCACGCGCTTGACCAGCTCGCCGGCGTGGACCCGCCCGGCGAGGTCCTTGCTCACCGCCGCCACCAGGCTGACGTTGCCGTCGTCTCGGCTGCCGAGGACGACGACGCCCGACCCGAGCTTCGAGCGCAGGGCGTCGGCGAGGTTGCGCAGCTCGTTGGCGGGGGCCGGCGGCACCTCCCGCGCCACCACCCGCACGCCGTCGACCTCGGTCCCCTCCTCGGCGGCACCGGCGCCCGGCGCCCCGGCCACGAGCTGGAGGCGGAGCCTGGCCAGCTCGGCCTCGCGGTCCTTGACCTGCTTCTGGAGGGCCCGCACCTCCTCCTCGGCGCGCGCGCCGGCGACCCCGAGCCGCGCCTCGACGGCGGCGAGCCCGCTGTCGCGCTCCCGCAGCCAGGCGAGGGCGCCCTCGCCGGTCAGCGCCTCGATCCGCCGCACGCCGGAGGCAATGCCCCGCTCGTGGAGGATGACGAAAGGGCCGATCTCGCCGGTGTTGCGGACGTGGCAGCCGCCGCACAGCTCGAGGCTGAAGCCGGGCACCTCCACGGTACGGACGCGGTCGCCGTACTTCTCACCGAAGAGGGCCATGGCGCCGGCGGCGAGGGCCTCCTGGTAGGAGCGCTCGGAGATGGCGGTGGGCACGGCGCGCAGGACCCATCGATTCACCATTTCCTCGACGACGCGGCGCTGCTCGTCGGACAAAGGCTCGGGGTAGGTGAAGTCGAAGCGTAGGCGGTCGGGAGCGACGAGCGAACCCGCCTGCCGTACATGATCACCCAGCACTGTGCGCAGCACCGCGTGAAGCAGGTGGGTAGCAGTGTGATTGCGCTGGGTGGGGATGCGGTGAGCGGGGTCAACCCGCAGCCTCACCTCTACACCCTCCGCAAGATCACCTTCGCGGCGCCGGACGAAGTGATAGGTAACGCCGGCGCTCTTCTGGGCATCGAGAACATCGGCCTCGCCACCCGCCCAGAGAATGTCGCCGCGATCGCCTACCTGCCCTCCACTCTCGGCGTAGAACGGCGTGCGGTCCGTCACTACGACGCGGGTCCGGGGATCATCCGGCAATGCCACCACGCGCAGCACGCGCGCGGTCTCTTCTAAGGTTGCGTAGCCGACAAAGCTCGTCGGCGGGAGCTCACCCGCCTCGCGAAGTGCCTCCTGAAGGGCGCGCATCCGCCGCTGGGTATCCCCTGTCGCTGCCCGCGACTGCTCGCGTTGGGCGCCGAGCGCCCGCTCGAAGCCGTCGCGGTCCACCTCCATCCGTTCCTCTTCGGCGATCTCGGCGATCACCTCGAGCGGCAAGCCGTAGGTGTCGTAGAGGCGGAAGACCGCCTCTCCCGGGAGCACCGGCGCGCCGGTGCCGCGTGCACGCTCGATCTCCTCCTGCACCTGCCGCGCGCCGACGGCCAGCGTCCCGAGGAACTTCTCCTCCTCGACCCGGATCGTCGCCGTGGAGGCCTCGCGTGTCGCCGCGAGCTCGGGGTACGCGCCCCCCATGACCTGCTCCAGCACCGGCACCAGCCGGTGCAGGAACGGCTCCTCGAAGCCCACCCGCATGCCGTGCCGGACGGCCCGGCGCAAGAGGCGCCGCAGCACGTAACCGCGTCCCTCGTTACCTGGAATGACTCCGTCGGCCAAGAGGAACGTCACCGCCCGCAGATGGTCGGCGATCACGCGCAACGAGACGTCCCTCTCGGCGTCGGCGCCATAGCGCGTGCGCGCGAGGTCGGCCGCTGCGGCGAGGATCGGGTGAAAGAGATCGGTGTCGTAATTCGAGTCCACGTTCTGGAGCACCGCCGACACCCGCTCCAGCCCGGCCCCGGTGTCGATCGAGGGCTTCGGCAGCGGCGCGAGCGCGCCGGTCGCGTCGCGCTCGTACTGCATGAAGACCAGATTCCAGATCTCGAGATACCGCCCGCTCTCCGTCCCCTCGTCCCACGGCAGGGGCGGGCGGTCCGACTGGAGATCGACGAAGATCTCGCTGCAGGGCCCGCACGGGCCGGTCTCCCCCATCGCCCAGAAATTGTCGGCCGCGCCGCAGCGCCGCACGCGCTCGGGCGGCAGCGAGGAGAGGCGCAGCCAGAGCGCGTGCGCCTCGTCGTCCTCCTCGTAGACCGTCGCCGCCAGGCGGTCCGGCGGCAGCCCCCAGACCTCCGTCACCAGCTCCCACGCGGAGCGGATCGCCTCCTCCTTGAAATAGTCGCCGAAAGAGAAGTTGCCCAGCATCTCGAAGAACGTGTGGTGGCGGGGGCTGGGGCCGACGTTCTCGAGGTCGTTGTGCTTGCCCGAGACGCGCAAGCACTTCTGCACCGAGGCGGCGCGCGGCGCCGGCGGCGGCTCGACGCCCAGGAAGGCGTTCTTGAACGGCACCATGCCGGCGTTGGTGAAGAGCAGCGTGGGATCGCCGTGCGGCACGAGCGGCGCGCTGGGCTGCACCCGGTGGCCGCGCGCGGCGAAGAAGTCGAGGAAGCTGCTGCGGATCTCGGCGCTCTTCATGGGAGGTCGTCCAGGTCCCCGCCGCCCGCTCGCTGCAGGGCGGCGACGATAGCACGGGGGGAGAACCCCTTCCGCGCGAGGTGGCGGGCGAGGGCCTGCGGGTCGTTGCCGCCGCGCGCGCGCCAGCGGGCCGCGGCCGCGAGGGCGTCGGGGCGGTCGTCCGCGGGCGCCAGTTCGCCGACGGCCTGGTCGGCCGCCTCGGGGGCGGCGCCCCGCCGCAGCAGCTCCGCCAGCACCCGCACCCGACCCTCGCCGCGGGCGAGGCGATGCGCCGCGAAGTCGCGGGCGGCGCGGATGTCGTCGAGGTAGCCCTGCTCCGTCAGGCGGTCGAGAGCGGCCTCGACTTCGTCTCGCGGGAAGCCGCGGCGGGTGAGCTTGGCCGCCAGCTCGCGGCGGAAGTGCGGGCGGGCGGCGAGGAGTTGTGCCGCCTTGTCGTAGGCGGAGGGAGGCACCCGCCTCCTCCCCTTCTAGCCCTGCTCGAGCTCGAACTGCGCGTCGGAGAGGAGGAAGTCCCCATCGACCGGCATCTGGATCGCCTCCTCCATCTGCTCGCGCGAGACGTCGGCGGTGAACTGCACGCCCTGCACCTTGAGCTTGAACTCGTCCGGGTTGGTCGCCCGGCGCAGCGCCTCGTCGAGCGTGATCAGGCCGCTCTTGTAGAGCTGGAAGAGCGACTGGTCGAAGGTCTGCATCCCGTACTGGCTGGTGCCGAGCGCGATCTGCTCGCGGATGAACTTGGTCTTCTCCTTGTTCTCGATGCACTCGCGGATGTACGGGGTGACGATCATCACCTCGACCGCCGGCACCCGGCCGATGCCGTCGGCGCGCGGCACCAGGCGCAGCGAGACGACCGCCCGCAGCACCTGCCCGAGCTGGATGCGGATCTGCTTCTGATGGTGCGGCGGGAAGACCGCGATGATGCGGTTGATCGTCTCGGTGGCGTCGAGGGTGTGGAGGGTCGAGAAGACGAGGTGCCCGGTCTCGGCGGCGAGCAGCGCCGTCTCGATCGTCTCGTAGTCGCGCATCTCGCCGACCAGGATCACGTCGGGGTCCTGGCGCAGCCCGGTGCGCAGGGCGCCGGCGAAGGCGCGGGTGTCGACGTCGATCTCGCGCTGGTTGACCAGCGAGCGCTTGTCGCGGTGCAGGAACTCGATCGGGTCCTCGATGGTCAGGATGTGCTCGGTGCGCGAGCCGTTGATGTAGTCGATGACGGCGGCGAGCGTCGTCGACTTGCCCGAGCCGGTGGTGCCGGTGCAGAGCACCAAGCCGCGCCGCTCGTCGGCGATCTTCTCGAGCACCGGGGGCAGCATCAGCTCGCGGATGGTCAGGATGCGCGCGGGGATGACGCGCAGCACCAGCCCCACCGTGCCGCGCTGCTGGAAGACGTTGCAGCGGAAGCGCCCGAGCCCCGGCACCGAGTAGGCGATGTCGATCTCGAACTCCTCCTTGAAGCGCTGCTTCTGGCGCGCGTTCATGATCGAGAACGCCATCGCGATGGTGTCCTCCTGCATGAGGCGCTTGAGCTCCGGCAGAGGAACGAGGTCGCCGTCCACCCGGATCACCGGGTGGCTCCCCACCTTGAGGTGGAGGTCGGAGGCCTTGCGCTCGATGGCGATCTTGAGCAGGTCGTTGATGTTCATGTTGCCACCTGGGCGACGCGCGCGGGCACGTGCGTCAGCCAACCGTAGCGGTCGGGGATCTGGCCGGTCACGACGGCGAAGAACTCGCTCTGGATGCGGTGGGTGATCGGGCCCACTTCGCCGGTCCCCACGGGGATGCGGTCGATCGAGCGGATGGGGGTGATCTCGACCGCGGTGCCGGTCAGGAACATCTCGTCGCAGATGTGGAGCGCGCCGCGCGGGATCACCTCCTCGCGCACCGGAATGCCCATCTCGGCGGCGAGGGTGATCACCGTGTGGCGGGTGATGCCGGGGAGGATCGAGGCCGAGAGCGGCGGCGTGAGGAGGGTGCCGTCCTGCACCAGGAAGACGTTCTCGCCCGATCCCTCGGAGAGGTTCCCATGGCTGTCGAGGGCGAGCCCCTCGCTGTAGCCGTTGATCACCGCCTCCATGCGGATGAGCTGCGCCGCGTAGTAGTTCGCGGTCGCCTTGGCGAGCATCGGGATGGTGCCCGGCGAGCCGCGGCGCCACGACGAGACGCAGACGTCGACCCCCACCCGCTGCCCCTCCTCGCCCAGGTACTTGCCCCAGTTCCACACCGCGACGACGGTCTCGACCGGCGCCGGCAGCGGGTTGACGCCCATGTGGCCGAAGCCGCGGAAGACGAGCGGGCGGATGTAGCAGGCGTCGAGGTCGTTGGCGGCGATCAGCTCGAGGATGGCTTCGGTCAGCTCCTCGCGGTCGTAGGGGATCGGCATGCGGTAGGTCTTGGCCGAGCGCTCCAGCCGCCGGAGGTGGTCGTCGAGGCGGAACACGGCCGGCCCCTCGGGCGTCGTGTAGCAGCGGATCCCTTCGAAAACGCCGGAGCCGTAGTGCAGCGCGTGCGCCAGGACGTGCACCGTCGCCTTCTCGAAGTCGACGAGCCGCCCGTTCATCCAGATCCAGCGCAGACCGGTGAAGGGATTGGTGGACAAGAGGCCTCCTTGCAGGGAAGGGAACGCTCGGGCGATGGTAGCCCAAGGCGTTGGGGGCGGTCTACCGGCCGGCTTGCCGCGCGCGGTAACGCGCTCGGCAGTGGCATCCCGCTTGCTGCCCTGATGCCGCGGAGCGTGTGACGGGTGCGGCGGTTCCTCCTCGGCCTGACGGTCCTCCTTCTCTCGAGCGGCTGCTCGCAGCTCGCCTGGAAGGCCGCCGACCAGGCGTCCTTCCACCGCGTCCCCAACCGGCCCGTCCCCTCGATCGAGGTGCCCGAGGGCTTCCGCGCCGTCGTCGTCGCCGAAGGATTCAACTACCCGAGCTCCATCGCCTGGGACGACCGCGGCGATCTCTACGTCCTCGAGTCGCACACCATCCCGGTGCCGCTGCTCAAGCCCAGGGTGCTGCGCGTCACCCGCGGCGGGCGGATCGAGCGGGTGCGTCTCGCGGGACCCGATGCGCCGCGCGGCAAGAGCGCCGTCGGGCTCGCCTTCCACGACGGCTGGCTCTACCTCTCGCACGAGGAGGCGGACGGTGGCTTCGGCGTCTACCGCGTGCGGCCGGCCGGGGGCGCGGTCGAGCCGGTGCTGCGCGGGCTGCCGGCGCAGGGGGACCACGACCTCAACTACCTCGTCTTCGGCCGCGATGGCACGCTCTACTTCGGCCTCGGGAGCGCCACCAACTCCGGCGTCGTCTCCTCGCACGACCCGGTCAACCAGAAATGGCTCGCGCAACACCCGGAGATGGCAGACGTCCCCTGCCGGGACCTCGTGCTGACCGGGCGCGCCTTCGTCGACGACAACGCCCTCACGCGGCAGCCGGGGGACCGCGCCACGACCGGCGCCTTCCAGCCCTACGGCCGGAGCGAGGCTCGGCGCGTCACCGGGCGCATCCCCTGCGGCGCCGCGGTCTACCGGCTGCGCCCGGGGGAGCGCCGCGCCGAGCTCCTGGCCTGGGGCCTGCGCAACCCGGTGGCGGTGGCGCTCGACGCCGCCGGCACGCTCTTCGTCGGCGCGCACGGCGCCGACATCCGCGGCACCCGGCCGGTGCTCGAGGACCCGGACGCCGTCTACCGGGTGCGGGAAGGCGCCTGGTACGGCTGGCCGGATTACGCGAACGGCGCCGAGCCGGTCACCGACGCGCGCCACCAGCCGCCGCGCGAGCACCTGGCGGAGGGGCAGACGGCGCTGGAGGCGGTGATCGACCGCGCCGCGAGCGGCCTGCCGGCGCCCGACCGCTCGCTCCTCGTCGCGACGACCGAGACGCACGCCGCGCTCGGCGGCATGACCTTCCTGCCGGACGCGGGGCCGTTCGCGCGCTGGGCCGGTCATCTCCTGCTCTCCGAGATGGGGGACTTCAAGCCGGTCACCAACCCGGTGACGCCGGAGGAGCGGGCCGGGTTCCAGGTCGAACGGGTGGACGTCGCGAGCGGCGAGCGGTCGGTCTTCGCGCGCAACCGCGGGAGCGGCGACTCCGCGCAACCCGCCTCGACCCTCGACCTGACCGACGGCTTCGAGCGGCCGGTGGACGTCAAGGTCGGTCCCGACGGCCTGGTCTACGTGCTCGATTACGGGCCGCTCGTCGTCAGCGCCAAGGGGCAGAAGGCCTTCCCCAAGACCGGCAAGGTGTTCCGCATCGAGCCGGCGCCCGGGGCCGCGGAGCGTTGATCGGCCCCGCCCTGCTGCTCGCGGCGGCCGCGGCGGCGCAGGCCGCCGACGCGCCGCGCCCGCGGTTCGCGCAAGAGATCGTGGTGGTGGCCGAGCGCGGCCCCTCGCCGCGCGACGCGACGCCGGCGGCCGTGACGACGCTCACCCGCGAGGACCTCGCGCGCCTCCCCGCGGCGACGCTGGCGGAAGTGCTCGACGCGGTGCCCGGGGTCTTCGTCCTCCAGGCCGCGCCGTGGAGCGGGCCGCCGATGGCCTCGGCGCGCGGCTTCTTCGGCGGCGGCGAAGCCGAGTACCTGCAGCTCCGCGTCGACGGCCTGCCGGTCCTCGACACGGAGTCCGGCCTCGCCGATTGGCAGCGCCTGGGCACGGCGCAGCTCGAGCGGGTCGAGGTGCTGCGCGGGCCGGGCTCGGCGCTCTACGGCGACACCGCGCTCGGGGGCGTGGTGGAGGTGGTGACGCGGCACGCGGCCGGCGCGGCGGGCGGAGCGCTGGCCCTCGCGGGCGGCAGCTTCGGGACCGCGTCGGCCGAGGCGGTGTGGCATGGAACGGCGGCCGGCCTCGAGGTCGGGGCGGCGGCGGCGGGGCTGGCCACCGACGGCGCGCGGGCGCACGCGGCCGCCGAG